>NZ_CP041767.1:3537500-3871250 GCF_022026395.1 Brevibacillus brevis
GATGGGGCATCGCTTGTAGCTTCTCATGATTGGTTGCAACCAAATGGGCCAAATGAAGAATACCTCGAGCGACGAGGGGATCAACGAGCCAACTAGGGAGTGTACGGTATTCGAAACCATAGTCCTTCTCCCTTACATCCCCCAAAAATCCATAGCGCTCTCTGCGGCTCATACAGCCTGCATCCTCAATCAGAACAAGGGGAAGAGCCAAGTACGCATCCAGCTTTCGCCGAAGAGAAAAAGTCGGTGTGAGCCCGCCAAAATGAATATGCCCACCGATTGGATAACCTTGAAACGGCATTCCGCCAGCGAGCCATTCGATAGACGAATTCCCTATTTTTTTGTATGCGAGTGCCAAATTATCGTAGATATGCATAAATAATTGATCAGGGTCCTCCGACGGCGCAGGTCTCAACTCTGCAACCGGGTGCTGATGGAGACCTAATTCTTCCCGGTAACGTGTCGTATCACATCCAACCGTCCCATTGATGCTCAGGAAGTCAGAAGCAAGTGCCATCTCTCCTGTGGGCTTGCGTAAAGCAAATTCGGGATCTGCCCCCATACTTTGCAGCTTTTGCGGCTGTTTGCGCATCCGAGCTTCCCACCACTCTCGAGCCCGCTGCATATATTCGTCAGCTTGCTTGGCTGGCCAATTCGGTTCTACCTCGACGACCTTGAGTCGATGGGGAGAGGCCGCCATGACCGTCACTTGACCCGCATCGGCTCCGGCGGCATACAAACTGCGCACAGCCAGCCCTTGCACCACCTGAATCTCTGGTTCAGCGGAAGGCAAGGAGACAGAATGCCACTCGGGTTCCTGTAGGCGGTGCAGTAGCCATTGTGATTGCTCCTCGCTTCTGGCGATATCCAGTACATAGTCTTGGTAAAGGCATATCCTATATGTTCGCCAGCCCGGTCGCGCTGCTTTTCCTGTTGTTACAGGTATTCTCCCTTGCCGGAGCAACCAGCGACCGATTTCAGGACGATGCAAATACGCTACCACTTCTTTAGCGTTGGCCGTCATCGGTTGTGTTGCTGGCGTTTCCTGCTTGTTTGCTCGCTGACTCGCCCTTGTGCGTAGAATCATGCCCTCCACACTCCCCCGCTATTCTCTCGTTATCTTATGAATGCGCCCAGAAAAACGTGTGAATGGTACGTATCCGAAAAAAAGAAAAAAGAGGAGATAATTTCTCCTCTTTAGTCGAGCTCGTCGAGTAGCGTAGCGGAATCAAAGTCATCATACTCGTCACTGTTATCTTCAAAGTCGTCAACCAGATGGAATTCTTTGTCATCACAACTATTGCAGACAACAACGCACACCTTTGTTTCTCCAATGACCTCTACTGCATATTCGCTTTCAACTCTGACCGTGATTGTGCTACCACCACTTAACTCCGCTTTTATGCACTTCGGTTGCTCCACGGCGCGTGCAACGATTTCCAGATCGCCTCTGCAGTTTTTGTCGAAGAACGTAAGCGGTACGAGTACGGAGAACTGAACAGTTTCCCGCTTGACTTCGGTTTGCGTGTTATTAGCAAACGAAAACCACAGGTTGACGTCATACGTACCAGATACTTCAACGGCATCTCCGACTTTCTCTGCTTGGAAGTTCGTGTTTATAACCCAGCATCCGAGGATCGTCGAAGGAGTTTGCGACGGTATGATGGTGTGGGTGGTAGTAGAAAATTTATGGCCTTTGCCGCAGACTGCTTTCGCGATAAGTTCCCGGCACTGTAGATCTTTGTCTATACCCGACATTTCGTTACCTCCTCCATACAACGTTTCTGTACATTTGTATGCAGGGCATTCGACTAGCGTGCAAACAACCACCTTATATTTGGGAAAGTTGTTGGGTATTCATCAAAACAGCGCCGGGAAGGCTTTCTATCAAGAATTAGGAGCAGCAGCCGTCAGATTTTTTCTTTTCAGGCCCGCCACCCGTCTCTCCGGTCAATGGGTTTCCGCCTGTATCCAAAATAATACGCTCCGAAACGGTGTTCGTGATCACGTTCGTAACCATTTGCAAAAGATCGTTCACATCGACCTGCGATTGCTTGAATTCCGTAACGATTGGAATGGAATCCAGCTCCTCATGCAATTGGTTGTATTCGCCTTCCACTTTTTTCACCAGTTCCGGCTTGTTGATGGATTCAAACATCACCATTTGCTTTTGTTTCTGCTTCAATGTATCAATCAAATCTTGCACACGTTCATTGTTCTTGATTTGCTGTTCGGCACGTTTGAAGAAATCAACTTCATTTGTACGCGCGATCATGGCTGCAAGCTCACGAGCTTTATCGAGAATTTCTTTCTGGGTATATACGTTTGTTTGTTCCATTATGACCTACACCTCAACTTTGGATACGAGTTCACCGTGGAGTGTCCACGTTTTCGCATCTGTAATTTTTATGTGAACATACTGTCCGATCAAGGATTTGTCGCCGGTGAAATGGACCAGCTTGTTCGTACGTGTACGACCCGCAAGCACTTCCGCATTCGTCCTCGATTCGCCTTCCACGAGTACCTCGACAACCTGATCCTGCAGTTTTTTGTTCTGCTCCAGTCCGATGCGAGCCAAAACTTCATTGAGTCGATACAGGCGCGCTTTTTTCACTTCCATCGGAACGTTGTCTTCCATGACAGCAGCCGGTGTGCCTTCACGTGGGGAGTAAATGAAGGTATAGGCAAAATCATATTTGACCTCTTCCACCATCGAAATGGTATCTTCGAACTGCTCATCGGTTTCGCCTGGGAAGCCAACAATAATATCGGTAGAAAGCGAGACATTCGGGATCGCGTCCTTGATTTTGCGAACGAGCTCCAGATAATGCTCACGCGAATATTTGCGCGCCATCCGCTTGAGTACTTCTGTCGAACCGGATTGGACAGGCAAATGGATTTGCTCAACCAGGTTGCCGCCTTTTGCAAGAACCTCGATCAAGTGGTCGTCAAAATCACGCGGATGACTTGTCGTAAAGCGCACACGCGGGATATCAATTTTACGGATCTCGTCCATCAGGTCCCCAAAGCCGTACTCGATGTCCTCAAAATCTTTCCCATACGCATTGACGTTTTGTCCAAGAAGCATGATTTCTTTAAAGCCTTGGCGAGCGAGATCACGCACTTCTGCGATGACATCTTCCGGGCGTCGACTGCGCTCTTTTCCGCGGGTATACGGAACGATGCAGTACGTACAGAACTTGTCGCAGCCGTACATAATGTTAACCCAGCCCTTGGTGTTTCCTTCACGGAGCTTCGGCATATTTTCGACGATATCGCCTTCCTTGGACCAAACCTCAATCACCATTTCTTTGCTGAACATCGCATCGCGCAACAATTCTGGCAGTCGGTGAATATTGTGCGTTCCAAAAATCAAGTCGACCTGCTGGTAGCTTTTCAGGATTTTCTTGACGACTTTCTCTTCTTGGGACATACAGCCGCAAACACCGAGGATCAGATTTGGGTTGTTGTTCTTGAGCCGCTTCATGTGGCCGAGCTCTCCAAATACTTTATCCTCTGCATTTTCGCGGATCGCACAGGTGTTAAATAGGATGACATCCGCATCTTCGACAGAATCAGAGGAAGTATAACCCATTGCCTGCAAAATACCAGAAATCGTCTCCGAATCATGCTCGTTCATTTGGCAGCCATACGTACGAACGTGATAACGCTTTCCTTTTCCGATGTTCTGCATATCTTCTGGGATATTAAAATCGTAATGGACTAAAATCTCTTCCTTACCACGCTTTTTCGCATCTTTCAGAGAGGGGGCCTGGAAGTATTTCGCATAGTCTTCCGTTTTCTTTGGAGACTTAACGGATTTTAAGTCCACAGTCGCCTCTTTCGTTTCCTTCATCATATATCACCTCAGCTATAATCATCTACATAAGTAACCAATAAAGAATTATATCATTTTGGGTGATACAAAAGCCAATGCATAATAACCATTATGAGGCAAAATATGTACGAAACGGCGAGAGACCGTTCCCTATCGAAAAGCGTTCCATCCAAATCAAAGAAGCATGTCCTTCCATTTCTACATGCTCCTCCTTACCCGCCAATTTTTTCGAAACTCCGTCTTTTTTCCTATTTTCACCATAATATTTTTTTCTCCTGCAACAATACAAGCCCACTAACCGTCTGAATAGCAGTCAACAAAAACTACATTGCCATTTTGAGGAGGTTAACATGAAAAGAGCACTAGCCGTATTCCTGTCGGTGTTGATGTTCTTAACGGTTATCCCAGTCGTTGGTGCCGCTTCCACCCCTTCGTTCTCAGACGTTCCACGTAGCCATTGGGCATACAAGGAAATTACGGAGATGGCGGCAAAAGGGATCATCAAAGGGTACGACAATCGGACATTTAGACCGAACAATGAAGTTACCCGCGCCGAATTTGCAAAAATTATGATCGCTGCAGCAGATGTAGATATAAACAAAAGCTACGTCGACCAAACCTTTAAAGATGTACCGCGTCATCACTGGGCATTTCTGTATGTGGAATACGCCAAGCCTTACTTGACTGGTTACAAATCCGGCTCCACCTACACGTATAAGCCAGATCAAGCGGCAGTACGTGAAGACATTGCTGTCGCATTGGTACGCCTGTTGGGCTACGATCAAAAGTACAAAGCCGACTTGAATCAATTGAAAAAGTTCCGTGATTACGATGATATTTCGTCAGCACTGCGTCCGTATATTGCGATTGCAATCCAAACCGATCTGATGAAAGGATACAATGGCAATTTCCGTCCACAAGATCCAATTACACGTGCGGAAGCTGCTTCTCTGCTCTATCGCGCTATTTTGGATCGCGACGATGATGATGAGATCAAAATTGTTTTCCCTACCCCTGGTCAACCGAAACCACAGCCAGAACCAGAGCGAATCAATATCAGCGACTCCTTCTCTGATTCCAAATTGAAAAACTGGAATACAGACAAAGCAACAGGAAACTGGGAGGTCGCGAGCAAACAAGTGACAGCTGAATCCGATGACGATGATCTGGATCACTACTTCCTGCCATTGAATTGGAACGAGTCTGACAAAGTGAAAAAATACGAATTGAGCGTCGATGTTAATGTCGTAGGTAGTGAAGGTTTAGGAGGCCTTTACTTCAACGGTAAAGACGGAAAAGCCAATGTTGTATTCGTCCAAAAAGATCGTGTTGTTTTAGGAAAAGTGAATGATGTCGAAGAAGACGATATTGACATCATTACTTCTAGCTCCTACAAGCTGAAATCCAGCAATCGCTTAAAAGTAGAAGTTAACGAGAACACTGTTTCCATTTATCTGAACGATCAATACTTGTTCGGTCAACAGTACGTGAAACAAGAAGGCACAAAGCTCGGTCTGTACCTGCAAGAAGATGCGACGAAAGGTGCACCTCGCAAAACGACTTACCTGGACAATTTCTCCTTTAAAGAGACCAAATAAAGAACCATATTTTGACCCGACAAGCTATCTTGGCCTGTCGGGTATTTTTCACTCTACTCCATATGCATGTTCTACCAAATGGAAAAAAGATAGCGAAAACGTAGAAATAGACGCATTTCAGATGTTATAATGGTAGCTATTCTTGTCCTGTGAAGGAGCCTTCCGATGTCATTTTCTGTTAATCAACCGTTTCGCTGGATGGACTCCGGTACTTACCAGGATAGTCCACTTGAGCCTTTAATTCGTGATGAAGCGTTGGCAGCAAGTATGCAACATGAATCAGCAACACCTGTCATTCATCTCTGGGTGTACGATCAGGCGCTGTATCTCGGCCGCAGAGACGCCAAGCTTCCCCATCTACAGCAGGCCTTGCGCAAGTTCGGTCAAGATGGCTTTGGTTGTGTTCTTCGCTCGTCTGGTGGCGCTTGTGTTCCGCTTGATGCTGGTGTACTCAATATGGCTTGTTTATTGCCCGACACGTCGATTTCCATTGACTCCTTCTTCTCGTTTGTTGCCCAGCTTCTTAATGTGGGCCTGCGTGATTACGGAAAGCTGGAATTTGGAGAAGTGACGGGTTCGTACTGTGCAGGGGAATACGATTTTTCCATTCACGGTAAAAAAATCGGAGGCATGGCACAAAGACGCACGCGACACGGCTCTATTTTGCAATTATGCATTAACGTAGACGATCGACCTCGCGGGGAATGGATGGAGCGCTTTTACCGTCTCGCCGGCTTGGATGAAATGCAGAGTCATAAGCCAATTCCTTCCATCGATGCTTCGACCGTTGGCAGCATTGCAAGTTTGACTGGAAAATTGGCCACCATGGATGATGTAAAAGCACGTCTATTGGAGACAATCCGTTCTGAGTGGGCTGTATCACCTACCCCCTTTTATGTGCAAAATGAGTTAGTGACAGAGTCGAGGCAACATTTGTCGCAGCGATTACACTTATTTTCTTATACCGCAAAAGAACTGGCCGCACCTGACTGGCACTTACCCGAATAACGGGCATTTTACTTGCTTTTGATTCTCCAGGTGCTGCCGGTAAAATTCTGGAGGAATTATGAATAGCAATCGAAAGGGGACGTTTCAGGATCTGAATGCCCTTTTTGTTTTTGGGGCTCTTACTGTCTTGATGATTCACATCCTCAGTTTTTTTCTCGCAAATGAGAAGACGTATCCGTGGAATAGTGATTTGCAAGCCGTTCTAATTATCTTATTAAAATTCGGTCGCTCCTTGTTTATCTTTGCAACGGGAATGTTGCTGTTTTACTGGTATCAAAACCGACAATTGGATTGGCGTGCTTTCTGGAAAAAACGTTGGCGCGCGGTTATTTTGCCTTACGTAATTTGGACAGCCATTTTCACCTATTTTAAACATCAAACCTTTGACCCGGCCGTGCTGGTAGAACCGTTTTTCGATAGTCTGTTTACGGGTAGCTCTTTCTACCACCTGTACTACATTCCGCTTTACTTGCAATTAAGCTTGTTGTTTTGCCTGATTAAACCGTGGATGGAACGGTACTTGAATTTCCGTTGGATCATCGTTCTATTTATTGGACAAGCGGGTTTGTACGTTCTCTACCACTATTTGTTCATTACGCCGTTATGGGCTATTGATTGGGCAGCAAACCCATTCTTGTCCCTCATGAAGCACACTTATGTTTACGGACAGCATTATGTTTTCATGTACGTATTTACTTTTGCACTCGGCGCTTATGCCGGGATGAATGTGGATAAATGGCGAACATGGGTGAAACGACTTCAAATACCTTCTATCGTCGTGATGGCAAGTGCAGCCGTTTGGCTGGCTTACAGCTATCTTTCCGGGTACAAGAGCTATTACGAGAGCATGAATATTTTCGAGCCGCTTTACTTGGTCTACACACTCTGTGTAATCATCAGCTTTTACCCTGTATCCAGTTATCTAGGCAAACTGCCTAAACTCGGTCCATGGCTTGCCCGGTTGGCCAAACAAAATATGGCTATCTATTTGGTCCATCCGTTGATCTTGTTTTTACTGCAGAGCTACGTCATTCATCGACTTGGCTGGTCGACGCCGTCAATGGTTCTCGGCATGTTCGTGATTACACCGCCACTCTGTATTTTCCTTTACGAGTTGACGACGATGTCCTTTTGGTTCAATCGAAAAAAACGGGTGGAAGCCAAACCCATTTTTAAAAATCAAACGTATAAAGCGTAAGGGAGGAACTGGTTTCCTCTAAGCTCCTAATGTAAAAAACAACAGGATCTCGCATACTAGAACTAGGGACGATTGTTCCACACCTCGATTACTTGCCTGGCGTAACTGCCGGGCTTTTTTTGTTTGAAGCCTCTCCAAAGCCTTGGCAACGCCAAGTTTTCTAAATGTAGCCCTACCGTTTGTATCTCTCTTACGGTATCATAGAAGGGGACCACAGGCAGTTCTTACTGCTATAGACGACAGAAAGAAAAGGTGGTGGATCTGAATGAATCAAGAGATCCCTTTGTTACATATTCCGATCAAAGACCTCATAATCGCGTCCACAAAGGTCGCACATGTGCAGCTAGGTAATTCGCTTGAGCACGCCCTGCTAGTTCTAATCAAGTCAGGCTATTCAGCCGTTCCTGTACTGGATCATCAGTATCGGTTGCATGGGTTAATCAGCACGAATATGATCATGAATAAGACTCTTGGTTTGGAGCGCTTCGAGACTGAGCGTATGTCCGAACATACAGTAGATGATGTGATGGATACGAAGGTCCCTCGATTGCGTGACACCGATGAATTTTTGAAAGCTTTAGAAGTGTCGATAAATCACCCGTTCGTTTGTATTGAAGACGACGAGCACTATTTTCAAGGAATCTTGACTCGAAAATCGATATTGGCTTTGGTATATCGCCACTTTCGCAACCTGCCCTTTCCTTTGGCTGACCAGCAACAGCCGGCAGAATCGTAGGTCACCGTATACGAAAAGACGGGGCATTAAATGCCACCGTCTTTTTCACATTCTTCTGTATTTCTTCTTAGAGCAATTGGCTCGGTGCTAGAAGCTGATGCTTCCGTTTCTTTTTTTCAGCGAGCAATGTCTGGGCATATTCCAGCGGATGACGGTACGTTTGTTTAAACATCGCCTTCTCTCCTGCTTTGAAAAAAGAATAGCGTTGATCACGCACATTGACTTCGATTAAATACGGATTGCCTCGCTCGTCAATTCCCATATCCATCCCTAAGTCTGCTAATGATGAAAAATGGCGACCGTACTGCTTCGCAATTTCCACCGCCGCTATGCTCACTCTTTCGATAACCGCTTGTTGTTGTTTCACCTCAGGAAAGATGGGGGCCAAAGCTTCCGAAAATGGTACTGCTGTCCCTCCTCGAGAGAGATTGCTCAGCTTGTTTTTCTTATTGGCAACCTTGGCAACCATCCCGCTCACAGTCCACTGTTTCTCTTTGTTTTTCTGTACCGAAACACGAATATCAAATGTTTTTCCTCCATAGTGCGCCAAAGGAATTCCTTGTTGGATCAAAAATCTTTTGTTGCCGACCCAACGTCGCACCGTGGAGAGTAACTGCGAACGAGATAAGATCTGCCGTTTTTTCGATGCAATGAAGTGATAACTGCCTCCGTGCCGTTCAATACGTGCTACCCCAATTCCAACAGATCCAATTGACGGCTTGACGTACACCACCTGGTATTTATCCAAGAACAGACGTAACTGCTCCATGGAATAAGGCACTGTATGCGGCAGATAGCTGCGAATCTGTTCGTTTTTCCAGAGCATCTGATGTACTTTTCTCTTATCCCGTACAACCAAGCCATTGAATACCGTCTTCTTTTGGCTCAATCTTCGAATCACATTCCGCGCTTTTGCATCTCCTGTCAAAACACGATTGTGGATGACTCGCGGGACTGAAACCAGTTGTGAAACAAGTCGGTTTCCGTTCCAAAAATATCCCTTAACCCGTTCATCTCCTGGCCTCACATGCCGCGGATGGAAAAAAACAGGCTCCAATCCAAGCTCTTTACCGATTTCAACATAATAAGGCAGACGCTCATATGACTTGATGCCATGAATTCCTTTCTCCATAAGGGCCCAATCCAACATTATCCCGATTCTGTCCACGTAGATCCCCCTTGCCACATTGCTCTACATAGGGTATGTGCCAGAAATGGCAAGAGCGTGCCTATTTTTGTACACCTATCAGCGACACGACAAAATATTGCATTTCCATCGGAATGATGTCGGATGCTGCGCTTGCCCGGGAAAGGATCGCGTTGCGTTCTTTCTATTGTCCCCTGCGTTCGATGGCAAGTAAAAATGGCGCTTGGTTTTGCTGATTAATGTATTGGTATTTTAAAACCAAATAATCCAATTGACTTAGCTCGTGGCAAAATGCTTCCACTGCCTCTTTTTCCGTCTCTCCCGCCGGATGCCCCCAATAAATCATGACTGTCATGATTCCGCCTGGTCTGAGTACCCTCAACCCTGATTGAATCGCTTGAATGGTACTGCTCGCTTGTGTAGTGATTTCCTTGTCTCCACCCGGCAAATAGCCCAAATTAAACATGATCGCCGCGGCACTAATTTCCAGCTTGTCAATTTCCTCATGACTGGCGAGCTTCATTTCTACCCTGTTTGCCAGACCTTCTCTCTCGAGTCTCTCGCGCGTTTTCTCGATCGCCTGCGGCTGGATATCGAAGGCGATTACTTTCCCTTCTTCTTGTACCAATTGCGCTAAAAATAAGGTGTCATTTCCGTTCCCCATCGTGGCGTCAACAACCGTTTCTCCTGCTTGTACGCGTTCGCGAATTAATTTGCGTGCGACTTCTAATACATTTGGAAACAAAGTCACCTCTCCTCTCTATGTAGACAAATAGCGTTATAAATCAATTTGCAGACCGATGCTCGCCGCATAAACTGGACCTGCGACAAAGGCATTTGCCTCCGCGATTACTTGAGACTCCTCATAGCCGTAAAACAAATGGGTAATTAATAGCGAGCGACAGGATAGGGATTGTGCCAACTCTGCCGCTTGGCGAACAGACAGATGCCCATTTGGCTTCGCTGGTAAATTGTAATCCAGATAGGTCCCCTCGCAAATAAACAAATCCGCTTGATTGGCAAAGCCCTCCCAACCTGTTCCTGGTCCACTGTCAGCTCCGTATACGAGGACATGTCCCTCCGCTTCCAAACGCATGGCGTAGCATGGATCTCCGTCACCATGGTCTGTCCGTAAAAAAGTGATCGAGACATCCCCAATGGCAACAGACGTTTCTTCGGTGATGGGGGTAAATGTGGTCGCATCTCGATACACCAATGTCTGAGCATTAGCCACTGGCAACGCAGGGGCGTAGATCGGAAGCGGCTTGTCAGCAGGTCTTTGGCCAAATAACTGATGAACCATCAAACCGTACTGCATGACTCCTACATCCGCAACATGATCATGATGATAGTGGGATAAGAACATGGCATCCAGCTCATAAATGGGCAAATGCTTGCCTAACTGCCCAAGAACACCGCTGCCGCAGTCGAGAAGAATTTTGACTTGGTCTGTCTCGATCAGGTAACCCGGAGTAGCACCTCCTGGGCCAGGATAAGGAGATTGATAGCCTAACACGGTAACGCGCATATTCGGTTCACTTCCTCTCATAGGATGGAGTAAGGTGGGACAGGAGGTCTGGGATGCAAGGAACATGGAGAGCCGCATGGCAGATCGCTTTTACGTATATTGGGACAGTCGTAGGAGCTGGTTTTGCCTCAGGCAAAGAAATTGTAGAGTTCTTTGTTCAATATGGAACACAAGGCTTGGTAGGCATCATTCTGGCGACGACGCTGTTTATTTGGGCCGGCATCCGCGTCATGCTGATTGCCTATCGAATTCAGGCCGATTCCTATCAAGAAGTCAGCATCTATTTATTTGGGCATCCGTTTGGCACTGTATTTAATACCTTGCTTTTAACCGTATTGCTAGGCACTACCTCCGTCATGCTCGCTGCCACCGGTGCGATCTTTTGGGAGTCTTTTCGATTATCTCCCCAAATTGGCATTTGGTTTAGCATGATTTTGATTTTTTTCGTGACGAAAAAAGGGCTGTTTGCCATCCATCAAGTGAACAGCATTTTTGTTCCGATGCTCATTGCCTTTACTGTACTTGTCTTCCTTTACACGAAGCCATGGTTAGATACGAATGTCGTCGTTGAATCGTTACGGCCTTGGGCGTGGCTTAGTTCTCCCTTTTATTATGTTGCCTTAAATGTCACACTTACACAAGCTGTTTTGATTCCGATGGGCAGACAGAGTCCCAGCGAGAAGCCTCTTATCCTAGGGGGAATCATAGGAGGGTTAGGAATAGGCCTTCTACTCTTGCTCGCTTTCGCCTCTCTGTCTGTAAAAATGCCGGGAATCCATCACGCGGAAATGCCCATGATCGCTGTCCTGCAAGGCTTGGGACCAACTATTCCCTTTTTGTTCTCCCTATTGGTGTACGCCGAAATTTTCTCGACTCTTGTGGCAAACGTATTTGGCCTTGCCCAACAGATTAGACAAGTTATCCCCCTTCGAGGTCCGACTATTTTACTAGGGATTTTGCTCATTTGCTATTTGATCAGTTTTATCGGGTTTAGCTCACTTCTACGTTTTCTATACCCACTCTTTGGTCAATTGGTTGTCTTTTTCCTTGTCATGCTCGTGTACAGGCAGTGGCGCGATCGCATGTAACAAAAAAACCTCTCCCGTTAAGGAGAGGTTTTTCACTCTATCAAACTTAAGCAAATTCTTTAACCAATTTTTCGAAGTCTTCTTCAGACAAACGAATGTCTTGGTTAGCCAAACCTTCTTCTTTGAAGCCATTTACGAGAGCTTCGTAAGGTTTTTGCTCAGTGTTTTGGTAGATCAGACCTGTAATCAGGCCTTTGTGTTGCATGGAAGTAGACATTGCTTTGATACGGTCATGTGGATCGTATCCTTCGATCGTGTCTACTGGTACGATGTTCTCTTTGAACCAGTCGTACGTATTTACCTTGTTGTAGGTTACACAAGGGCTGAATACGTTGATCAAGGAGAAGCCTTCGTGTTGGATACCTTTTTCGATCAGTTCAGTCAAGCCCTTCAGATCGCTGGAGAAGGATTGAGCAACGAATGTCGCACCAACAGACAGCGCCAGTTCAACTGGAGAAATGGAGGACTCGATGGAACCTGCCGGTGTAGACTTAGTCACGAAACCAGTCGCAGAACGCGGGGAGGTTTGACCTTTTGTCAGACCGTAGATTTGGTTATCCATTACGATGTACGTGATGTTCATGTTACGACGGATAGCGTGTACAGTATGGCCCATACCGATCGCGAAACCATCCCCGTCACCACCAGCTGCGATAACTGTCAGCTCGCGGTTCGCCATTTTCACACCTTGTGCGATTGGCAGGGAACGTCCGTGAATACCGTGGAAACCATAGCAGTTGATGTAGCCGGAAATACGACCAGAGCAACCGATACCGGAAACAACCGCCAGATTTTCAGGTTCCAGGCCTACGTTCGCTGCGGCGCGTTGAATAGCCGCTTGGATGGAGAAGTCTCCACAGCCTGGGCACCAGTTTGGCTTAACGTTATTTCGAAACTCTTTCATAGTCGCCATGTTTTACCAGCTCCTTCACTTCAGCATAGATTTCCTTCGGCAGGAATGGGTTACCGTCATATTTAAGCACGGATTCGATTTTTTCAGCGTTTCCAACGTGTTGTTTGAGCAAGCTTGTTACTTGCGCTTGGGCGTTGTGCTCTACAACAACAACTTTCTTCGCTTTGTCTACGAGTGCTTTGATTTCTTCAGTTGGGAACGGATGCAGCAAACGAATTTGTGCATGGTTTACTTTGATTCCCTCTTGTTCCAGACGGCCTTTTGCTTCTTGAATCGTACCAATTGTAGAGTTGATACCCACAACCAGGACATCCGCATCAGCGTGAGGAGCATCTGCAGTTACAGCGCCTTTGAAGTTTTTCAGGACGCCTTCCATTTTGCGCATACGTTTATCCATTTGTTGAATACGGTTTGCAGCATTCTCAGATGGACGACCAGTTTGATCATGCTCTACACCAGTTACGTGGTGCAGACCGTATTTTTGACCAGGAATTACACGAGGAGAAACGCCGTCTTCTGTTACTTCATAACGTTTGAACAGGTCGTTTTGCTCTTTTTCTGGCAATTCTTGTCCAGCAAGCAGTTTTCCGCGACGGATTTCTACTTTGCTGTAGTCAAATGGAACAACAGTTTGTTTGCCCAAGGACAGCGTCAAGTCTGTCATCAGGATAACAGGCAGTTGGTATTCTTCCGCAATGTTAAACGCTTCAACTGCATCGTAGAAGCACTCTTCTACTGTGCTTGGCGCGATAACTACTTTTGGAATGTCACCATGCGTACCATAGATCATAGCATTCACATCGGATTGCTCGATTTTAGTAGGCATACCAGTGGATGGGCCACCACGCTGTGTGTTCACGATTACAACAGGTTGTTCCGTGATACCAGCCAGACCAATTGCTTCCATCATCAGGGACAGACCAGGACCTGCAGAAGCAGTCAAGGAACGAGCACCTGCGAAGTTAGCACCGATTGCCATTGTAATAGCAGCAATCTCATCTTCTGTTTGGATAACCGTACCGCCCAATTTAGGCAGCTTTTTAATCAAGTATTCCATTACCTCGGAAGCAGGTGTGATCGGGTAAGCTGGCATGAAACGGCAGCCTGCTGCTACAGCACCCAGAGCGATCGCATCGTTACCGATGAGGAACAGTTGTTTTTGTGGGTCAGCCTTTTCCATTTGGAACTCAGGCAGTTGACCACCGGTCAATTCATTTACAAAATCAAAACCGCGGCGAATGGCATCCATGTTCTTTTCAACCACTTTTTCGCCCTTGCGGAGGAACATATCTTCAACGATGGGACGGAAGCTTTCCACTGCAATGCCGAGGATGGCACTGGAAGCACCAATCGACACCATGTTTTTCATCAGGGAAGTTCCCAGCTCATCAGCGATCTCAGTCAGTGGTACAGTGAAGAAGCGAACTGGCTTCAAGCCGTCCGGCAACTTTGGATTAAATTTCGCATCCGCGATAATGATACCGCCTTCACGAAGCTCATGCGCATTGAAATCGATCGTCTCTTGGTCAAACGCTACGAGAATGTCCAGATCGTCAGAGATCGCACGCATAGGCGTTGTGCTCACGCGAATTTTATTGTTCGTGTGTCCACCCTTAATACGGGAAGAGAAGTGACGGTAGCTATACAGATGGTACCCCATCCGGTTCATCGCCATCGAGAAAATCTCACCAGTACTCTCGATGCCCTCCCCTTGCTGTCCTCCAACTTTCCAGGAAAGTTGACTAATCATTCAGATTCCACCCTTTCAGTGACTGTGAGAAAAGCTGCCTATCACACCTTGAAAAGACTGATAAGATGTGACATTTCTGTGCATAGACAGTAACAATTGTAGTCCTGTCCATGTCAAATTGCAAGTGCTTTTACTCAACTTACTTTTGACCTGAATTTTAATGTTGAACTTGGTACATTAATATCCTCATGCTTTATTGTAGCACGTTTCCGAAAACACGCAACCAATTTCCTTGCACAAATTTCAATACTTCCGCCTCTTTATAACGTTTTAACAAAGCTTCTAGTAACTGGGAGTAATCTGCTGCGGATACCATATCTCCAAACGTCTCGGTAATCCCATCGAAATCGGAGCCAAAACCTACGTGGTCTACGCCACCCAATGCGCAAATGTGATCCAAGTGGCGCAACAAGTCGTCGATCCAGACCGTGCGCTTCTCCGATACGGTAAAGAAGTCTACAAACGTCAAGCCAATCGCGCCATCTTTGGCGATTAACGCTCGAATTTGCTCGTCCGTCAAATTGCGAGAGTGATGACATAGGCTTCTCACGTTTGAGTGTGAAGCGATCACGGGTGCTTTCGAGCATTCTAGTACATCCCAGAATCCTGGATCGGCTAAATGCGAAACATCAATAATCATCCCCAGCCGATTCATTTCATCAATGACTTCTCGTCCAAATGAAGTAAGTCCACCTGGATTCGGCTCTCCATTTCCACTCGCTAGAGCATTGCCATGATTCCAGGTCAGTGTCATTCCTCGTACACCAAGCCGATACCACGTACGTAGCTGAACGAGGCTCTCTTCTAATGCATGCGCACCTTCTACAAACAGAATAGCCCCTTTCTGTCCCTTTAATACGCATTCAGCCAAATCTGCCTTTGTAAAAATGGAACGGAATTGATCACCTGCCACCTTTTGATAAAAAATATCGATCATTTCTAGCACAGTATGAAAACGTCGTCCAAACGGCACCTGAGATGGGACGAAACAGGCAAGCACTTGTATGTCTACATTCCCTTTTTCAAGAGCGGTAAAACCAGATTGCAAGAGCTTGTCTTCTTTATAAAAGTCCAGCTCGGGATTCTGCCATAGCTTGCATAATACATCGCAATGCGCATCAAAGATTTTCATATGGAAACGCTCCTTCTCTTCGATAACTTCGGAGGGTCATACTTCTGGACAAACGAAAAAACCTGTTCATTCTTCGAACAAACAGGCAGGTGATGCATTTGCAGTTGTATCATCTGGGTTCTACGATTAGTTTGATTGCAGTTCGCTCTTCTCCATCAATCACGATGTCGGTAAAGGCTGGAATACAAATGAGGTCAACTCCACTCGGCGCTACGAACCCTCGTGCGATTGCTACTGCCTTCACAGCTTGATTAAGCGCCCCAGCGCCAATGGCTTGGATCTCAGCTGCTCCTCGTTCACGAAGAACTCCGGCAAGGGCACCAGCAACGGAATTGGGGTTAGACTTTGCTGAAACTTTTAATACTTCCATCCTTTTTGAACCTCCCGTCTGATAGGAATCCTGTCATCATTAGTATGATATTCGCATAACCCCTAAAAATTCCTGCTAACTTGCTTGAAAGATTCAAAAAATTCTAATCTTATTCCCATTATTCCATAAACGGATGGTCAGAGTCAATTCTGATTCGTTCTAGTTTTTTCGCATGGCCTGTCGCTTTATCCAGGGTAATCAGCACCGCATTCAACTGCGCTGGATCTGGCGCTACCTCAAATCGAACAGGGAGCTGCGTCAAAAATTTCTTAATAACAGCTTCGCGTTCCATTCCCAAAATGCCGTTACTTGGGCCGCACATTCCTACATCACACAAAAATCCGGTTCCTTGAGGCAAAATACGCTCATCAGCGGTTTGCACATGGGTATGTGTCCCCACGACCGCTGTTACCTTTCCATCGAGGTACCATGACATTGCTTGCTTCTCGGATGTAGCTTCGGCATGAAAATCTACAAAAATCAGCTTCGTGCGTTTCCGTGCTTGTTCTACGAGCTTGTCAGCCATTTGGAACGGACAGTCAAGAGGTGGCAAGAACGTACGCCCCATCAAATTAATGACGGCTAGTTCCCCTTCAGGTTGTTTGATATATGTAATCCCTTTTCCAGGAGCCCCTTCCGGGAAGTTCGCCGGTCTAATCATCCGCGGCTCATCATCGATAAAATCGAAAATTTCTCTTTGGTCCCACGTATGATTCCCGAGCGTAATCGCGTGAACACCCCACTCGAAAAGCTCCTTGGTAATTTTCTCTGTGATCCCGCGACCATGCGCAGCGTTCTCTCCATTCGCTACGATAAAGGTTGGGTTATATTTTCGTTTCAGTAACGGCAGATATGTTTTCACGATCTCTCTGCCAGGCGAGCCCATAATATCTCCAATGAATAACAACTTCATTACCAAATCACCTCATTGCTAGTATACACAATTCCTCTGCTCATTAGAAAACTTGACTTCGTCAAGCATCTGGTGTGCTACAAAAAAAGTAAAGTGGCACGCAGCCACTTTACTTTGCATACTCAACTGCCCTTGTTTCACGGATAACCGTTACTTTAATATGACCTGGGTAGTCAAGTTCATTTTCAATTCGTTTCGTGATCTCCCGTGCCAGACGGGTAGCTTCCGCATCGTCAATCTTATCAGGTTGAACCATCACGCGAATTTCGCGTCCTGCTTGAATCGCATAAGACTTTTCTACGCCATCGAACGACTCAGAGATTTCTTCCAGTTTCTCCAAACGTCTGATATATGTTTCCAATGTCTCACGGCGTGCACCTGGGCGTGCGGCAGACAGAGCGTCGGCAGCTCCCACGAGCATAGCAATGACGGAAGTTGGTTCGGTATCACCGTGATGAGACGCAATACTGTTCACTACAACGTGATGCTCATTGTACTTCTTAGCCAGTTCTACACCGATTTCCACGTGTGAACCTTCTACTTCATGGTCAATCGCTTTTCCGATATCATGCAGCAAACCTGCACGTTTGGCCAGCTTCACATCTTCTTTCAGTTCTGCCGCCATTAAACCGGCGAGATGTGCCACTTCCATAGAGTGCTTCAGTACGTTTTGACCGTAGCTCGTACGGTAACGCAAGCGTCCGAGAATCTTGATCAAATCTGGATGCAAGCCGTGAACGCCTGTTTCGAACGTTGCTTGCTCACCGTATTCACGGATTCGCTCGTCTACTTCGCGACGCGCTTTTTCCACCATTTCCTCGATGCGAGCTGGGTGAATGCGACCGTCTGCGACCAGTTTATCCAACGCTGTCTTGGCGATTTCCCGACGAATCGGGTCGAAGCCAGACAGGATGACTGCTTCTGGAGTATCGTCGATAATCAGATCGATACCAGTCAACGTCTCCAGGGCACGAATGTTACGTCCTTCCCGTCCGATAATACGTCCCTTCATCTCATCATTTGGCAGCGTAACCACAGAAACGGTTGTTTCTGCTACGTGGTCTGCTGCACAACGTTGAATGGAGGTCGTAATGATCTCACGAGCACGTTTGTCCGCTTCTTCCTTGGCCTGAGTCTCAATCTCCTTGATCATCACAGCCATTTCGTGACGGACGGTATTCTCCACATCTGTGAGAATGATCGTCTTCGCCTCATCCTGCGTCAAACCGGAGATTCGTTCTAGCTCTGATACTTGTTCTTTATATAAGTGCTCTACCTTGCTTTGCAGTTCTGCGATGGCACGGTCACGCTCAGACAATTCTTCTTCTTTGCGCTCCAACTGTTCCATCTTGCGGTCCAACGATTCTTCTTTTTGTAGAATTCGTCGTTCCTGACGCTGGATCTCATTGCGTCTCTCACGCAATTCGGTTTCCGCTTCGGATCGAAGCTTGAACACTTCATCCTTTGCCTCCAGCACCTTCTCCTTCTTAACGGCTTCGGCGTCCCGTTTGGCTTCCTCCACGATCTGTCGTGCAGCTTCTTCTGCACTGGAGATCTTCGCTTCGGCAATCGATTTACGAGTGAAGTAGCCAGCACCCAAGCCGATCAGCAGGGCAACGAGCACAATGACAACAGTAATTATAGGATCCATAGGCTTTTTCGTTTCACCTCCTTATTGTAAGACATCTCCCCGCTTTCCAAGCATTTGTTTTTCATGGAGTGCTCTCACATTTGAACATTCGGCTAAAAAACAAGACCGATTTTACTCGGTCCGCTGAATCCGTACTGCTTTCGCACGGTTTTTCAGTTGTTTCATAGGCATCGAGTGAGCAAATCACAAAAAGTTATGATACACCAAGTAAATACAAACCTATTTTATTATTTGTGAACAAGAATTGTCAAGATCATGCAAATAGAGTTGGCCCTAACTATCGCTTCTATGACGCAATTCTTCACGCATTTGTTGAATGATCGCATGAGAGAATCCCTTGCGCATCAGCATGGACAGCAGCTTGCGTTCTTCCTCGGGGTTCGGGGCACCCTCTATGCGTCGCGCCTTCTTTTCTATCAATGCGCGGGCAGCATCTAGTTCAGCCTGCCTAGACACGCCACTTACTGCGTCCTCTACAATCGCTCTGTCCACTCCTCGCTGCGTAAGCTCCATACGCAGCATATACGAGCTTCTCGGCTTCAAACGCAACCGCTCGTCTACCCATTGCTTCGCAAATGCTTCATCATCGATGTAGCCGTGATCCTTGCAGCGTTGACATATCTCTTCGGCAATTTGCGAAGAAAATCCCTTCTCTACCAAATAAGAATGCAGCTGACTGCTTGTCCGTGGGCGTATACCGAGGTATCGCAAAGCTCCTAAATACGCTTTATGCTTTTCTTCTGCTATCAGGACTTCTCGGCAAAAAGCTTCATCTAATTCTGTTCCCTTAAATAGGTTGTACTTTACCAGTATGTCTTCATGTACGGTAATGGCATACTCGCCTTCTACATCGATATGGTAGCGTTGCTTTTGTTTGATATCTCGATGAACGGCAGTGATCAGGCCGCTCTTCATGATGATTCACTCCTTCGCAAAGCTAAAATAACAGCCTGTCTCATCGACAGGCTGCTGTTTTACTTTCTTACTCCAGATCAAATGTAGGCTCTTCATCTTGCTCTGGGTCATGCTCTGCCTCTACTTCTGGAACAGAACCAGGGTTCAGGCTGAAGTATTCGCGCACTTTCGTTTCAATCTGTGATGCAATGTGCGGATTTTCCTTCAGGAAGACTTTCGAATTTTCTCTACCTTGGCCGAGACGTTCTTCGTTGAAGGAATACCAAGCACCACTCTTTTGCACGACATCAATCTCAGAACCGATGTCGAGAATGCTACCTTCTCTGGAAATACCTTCACCGTACATGATGTCCACTTCTGCAACCTTAAATGGTGGAGCCACTTTATTTTTGACAACTTTGATCTTTGTCTTGCTACCCAAAATGTCGTTGCCGACTTTGATAGATTCCGCTTTACGAACATCCAAACGAACACTCGCGTAGAACTTCAAAGCGCGTCCACCTGGAGTTGTTTCCGGGTTACCGAACATAACTCCCACTTTTTCACGAAGCTGGTTGATGAAGATCGCAATCGTTTTGGACTTGTTGATGGCACCGGACAGCTTGCGAAGTGCTTGGGACATCAAGCGTGCTTGCAAACCTACGTGGGAATCTCCCATCTCGCCCTCGATCTCTGCTTTTGGCACGAGTGCCGCAACGGAGTCCACTACGATAATATCTACTGCACCCGAACGCACCAATGCTTCCGCGATCTCCAACGCTTGCTCACCAGTGTCTGGTTGGGACAAGAGCAATTCGTCGATGTTCACACCCAGCTTTGCAGCGTAAACCGGATCCAGGGCATGCTCAGCATCGATAAACGCAGCCTGTCCGCCTTGTCTTTGTACTTCTGCGATTGCATGAAGTGCTACTGTTGTTTTACCAGAAGACTCTGGTCCGTAAATCTCAATAATCCGTCCACGTGGGAATCCGCCCACACCAAGTGCGATATCAAGAGCAAGCGCTCCGCTCGATACAGTAGAAATCTGAACGTTGGATACTTCCCCCAACTTCATAATGGAACCTTTTCCGAATTGCTTTTCTATCTGACGCAATGCACTCTCCAAAGCTGCGCGACGATCTGACAAATGGTACACACCCTTTCAATTTTTCGCTTCTGTTTTGCTTGTCTTCATCATACCTCGAGACAGAAGTGTTTGCCAAGTATTTTTTACGAACAAATATTCGCATCGTAAAAAAGCAGCCATTTCCTGGTTATTCCCAGTGAAATGGCTGCTTTGTGTCATGCACCCTAATTAGGAACGCTTCGCTCCGCGAGGCTTTGCAGGCTCCAGATTGATTCGTTTTCCGTTGATGCGTGTTTGACGCAGTGACTCATATACGAATGCCGCTACCTCTTCTGGAACCTCAACAAATGTGAAGTTCTCGAAAATGTCGATGCGACCTACTGATTTTCCCGGGATACCAACAGATTCAGAGATTTCTCTTACCAGATCCTGTGGCTTCATGTTCGCATTGCGACCTACGTTCAGGAAGAAGCGAACCATGCCTTTTGCTGCACCCGTCTCACCAAAGTTGTACGCTTCTACTTCCTGCCCTTGTCCTGCTTCGGTATGGAATGCGAGGTGTAATGCAGCAGCAGCTACTTTTTCAGCCGGGTATTGACCTACGAGAGCATCCGCTACTTTTTGATACATATCCGCGATTGCATCGCTTTCCAAAAGGCTAGTCAACTGTTCGCGCAATTGCTCTTGTTTGCGCTCAGCCACTTCCTCCAGGGAAGGAACATTGCGAGAGAGCACTTGTGCTTTTGTCTGCTTTTGGATAAACATCATTTGTCTTACTTCACGAGGCGTAACCAGCGTCATCGCAATTCCTTTGCGACCAGCGCGACCTGTACGGCCAATACGGTGTACGTAGCTCTCAGAGTCTTGTGGAATATCGTAGTTGATTACGTGAGAAACGTTTCCTACGTCGATACCACGTGCTGCTACGTCTGTTGCAATCAGGAATTCAATCGAGCCTTCGCGGAACGCATTCATGACCTTGTCACGTTGTGCCTGTGACAAGTCGCCATGCAAACCATCTGCAAGGTATCCGCGGGATTGCAGCACTTCGGACAGCTCATCTACACCGCGCTTGGTACGGCAGAAAATGATTCCCAACTCTACATCCTCGCTGTCCAGAATACGGCAGAGGCTCTCTACTTTGTTACGGTCAAACACTTTGTAGTATACCTGTTCAATCAATGGCGCCGTTACTTCTTCACGGCTCACCGCGATCGTTTGCGGCTGTTTCATGTAACGGGTAGCCAAACGCTTGATTTCTGGCGGCATCGTCGCAGAGAACAGCAAGGTTTGACGCTCTTCCGGCATATGTGTGATGATCGTTTCGATATCTTCGATGAAGCCCATGTCCAGCATTTCATCCGCTTCATCCAAAACGAGTGTATGTACGTGATCCAGCTTCAATGTTTTGCGGCGCAAGTGATCCATGACACGACCAGGCGTACCTACGACGATTTGTACACCTTGACGGAGTGCACGAATTTGATGTCCGATCGATTGTCCGCCATAGATTGGCAGCGTACGAACTTTGTTGTATTTGGAGATGCGCAGGAGCTCTCCCGCAACCTGGATAGCCAGCTCACGAGTGGGTGTCAGCACGATCGCTTGAACACGATTGGCAGGCGTAATCTTTTCTACAAGTGGAATCCCGAATGCAGCAGTTTTACCAGTACCTGTCTGCGCTTGACCAATCAGGTCTCCGCCATCCAGAACTTTTGGAATGCAAGCTGCCTGAATCGGTGATGGCTCTTCGAAGCCCATATCGTGAATCGCTTGCAGAATAGATTTATGTAAAGGAAAATCAGAAAAAATCGTCATGAAAAAAATCACCTTTCTTTTTGCATTTGCAGCGCATAAAACAACGCGTATTTAGCGGCACGCCCAACAATTGCATGCCTTCTTCCGGCAAGGCGCAGCTCTTTTACAACTGTGGGTATTCCTTCTGCCGCGATCCCTACGTAAACAAGGCCAACAGGCTTGCCCTCGGATGGATCGGGGCCAGCTACTCCCGTGACAGAAATCCCGTAAGTAGCTCCCAGCTTTTCTCGTACATGCTCAGCCAGCAATTGAGCTGTTTTCTCACTGACTGCCCCATCTGTTTGCAAAATGGAATCAGGTACTTCGAGTAGCTGGTTTTTCACTTCATTGGTGTAGCAGACAACCCCGCCACGAAACACATGCGAGCTTCCCGGTACAGAGGTAATCAACGAGGCAATCGCTCCTCCTGTGCAGCTTTCTGCACAAGCAATCGTCTCATTTCTTTTTTTCAGCTCAGCAACCAGCACATCATGCAGCGACGAGTTCTCGCCCATCCCGTACATATACTGGCCAACACGGCTGAGAATTTCTTTTTCTACAGGCAAAATCAGGGCTTCCCCTTCTTCGACTGTAGCAGCTCTTGCCGTAATCCGCAGCGTTACTTCGAATTCTTTGGCGTAAGGCGCGATCGTTGGATTGTCCTGCTTTTCGATCAAATCGAGCAGTTTTTCCTCCAAAGCGGATTCGCCTATCCCGTAGAAGCGGAGTACATGAGAGTGAAACACTTGTTTTTCGGGGAGCAAATCAGTCAAGTAAGGCATCACGTAATTCTCCACCATTGGATACATCTCACTTGGTGGTCCCGGCAACAGCACGAACGTACTACTGTCATGACGGATCGCCATCCCCGGCGCCATCCCGAAATCGTTGGAGAATACATGGCTGCCAGAAAGCACCAGCGCCTGCTTACGATTGTTCTCCGTCATGACAATCCCACGTTGCGAAAAGAATTTTTCAATTCTCTCCATGGCCTCTGAATTCGTTTCCAATCCAATGCCTACATGCCCCGCCAAGGTCTCTTTTGTCAAATCATCTTGAGTCGGCCCTAGCCCACCCGTGAAAATGACGAGATCAGATCGTCCTGATGCCAATCGAATCACTTGTAGCAATCGCTCCGTGTTGTCTCCCACAACCGTATGAAAGTATACTCCCACGCCAATTTCCGCCAGCTTCTGAGAAAGAAACTGTGCGTTGGTGTTAGCGATTTGGCCTAACAAAAGCTCGGTACCTACCGCGATAATCTCCGCTCTCATCTTCCTCATCCATTCTCTTTGAGAGTAGAAAAGCCTCTAAACTAACAGTTTATCACTTGCAAACGCTCAAGAGAAGAGTCTTGTGAAAAAAGAGACCAATACCCGCATTACGAGTATTGGATCACGTTACGATTTTTCGCAAAGTAGTCGTACCCGGAGTAAATCGTGATGATCACCATCGCCCAAGTAGCTACTTCGTCGAACGGAATACCGAAGAACCCAAATGGGAAGTTGCGAATCATGACAGCCGTAATCGCTACGATCTGCACCCATGTTTTCAGTTTACCCAATGCACTCGCAGCAATTACCTGTCCTTCTGCCGCAGCAACTAGCCGTAGACCCGTTACTGCAAACTCCCGGCTGATAATGACAATCGCAATCCACGCTTCCAAACGCTGCATCTCTACGAGTGAAATGAGTGCTGCAGAAATCAACAGCTTATCAGCAAGCGGGTCCAGAAACTTCCCCAAGTTCGTCACGATTTTCTTTTTCCGTGCAATATAACCGTCGAGTCCGTCCGTACTGGCTGCTAGGATAAACACCAAAGCCGCAATCAGCTCGTTATACGTCATCGTCAGGCTGCCAATCGAAAATGTCCCGATGTTGTAACGCACCAGCAGAAAAAACATAACTACCGGCACCAGAAAAATCCTGGCGAGGGTGATGCGGTTGGCGAGATTCACCTAGACTACCTCCCCGGCTAAATCGTATTCATAGGAGTGAGTTATTTTTACTTTTACGATGGTACCCAGTTCGCCTTTAAAACCGGTGACGAATACTTCACCATCGATTTCCGGAGCGTCATACTGTGTTCGACCTACATAAATATCGTTACGTCCTTCGTAGCGTTCAATCAAAACTTCCAAGACTTGACCAACAAAGCGTCCGTTACGATCTCCAGCTACTTCACGCTGAATTTCCATCAGCATGTTCGCACGTTTTTCCTTAACCTCTTCGTCTACATGGTCAGGCAATCGGGAAGCTGGCGTGTCATCCTCGTTGGAGTAAGTAAATACACCCAGTCGATCAAAACGGATATCCTTCACAAACTCGCTAAGACGCTCGAAGTCTTCCTCTGTTTCCCCAGGGAACCCTACGATCAACGAGGTACGCAGAGCAACGTCTGGAACCTGCGCGCGAATTTTTGCAACCAGCGCACGAATGTCCGTCTGTCTACCTGGGCGACGCATTCTTTTCAGAATATGGTCTTCCGAGTGCTGCAAAGGCATATCTACGTATTTGCACACTTTTGGATTGGTAGCAAAGGTGTGGATCAATTCATCCGTGAAGAATCCAGGGTATGCATAGTGAAGACGAATCCACTCGATGCCCTCGACTTCTGCCAGACGGTTTAAAAGTTCGGGAAGCATCAATTTTCCATCGTAAATATCCGTTCCGTAGTTCGTAGAGTCTTGTGCAATCAGACTTACTTCTACGATCCCTTGTGCCGCCAAATGACGAGCTTCTTCCACGATGGACTCGATTGTACGACTGCGGAATCCTCCACGCATCAAAGGAATCGAGCAGAACGTACAGGCGTTGTCGCAGCCCTCGGCAATTTTAATATATGCGGAGTACGTGCCCTGTTTTACTTTCCGCTTCACGACATCTTCGTACGTAAAAATGGGATTACCTACAAAAATCGGTCGCTTGCCCTCCAGAGATTCTTCGATAATACCTGTAATCGACATAAAATCGCCTGTTCCGACAATGCCATCCACCTCAGGAATCTCATTCAAGATATCCTCTTTGTAACGTTGTGTGAGACAGCCTGCCACCACAAGCGATTTCAGTTTGCCGGCTTCCTTCAATTCACCCATTTCCAGAATCTTATTTACGGATTCTTCCTTGGCTGCATCGATGAAACCGCAGGTATTGACGATAACCACAGTTGCTTCTTCCGGGTTATCAACCAGTTCATAACCTTTTTCATCTATCAGATGGGCCATCATATCCGAATCAACGAGATTCTTTTCACAGCCCAGCGTAACAATCGCTACTTTTTCACGCGTGCCTACCTTCTCTGTCATCTTTTTTCCTCCAATTGGTCACACCAACCCATATTACACCTATCCAGTATAATATAAGCCTAAAGGAAGTGTCAAAAAAGAGAAAAGTACAAAAGGCAAGCATATGCTTGCCTACTGGGTGACCGCCTCTTTTACTTTCATCGTAATATTGGACGGCATTGACTTCATTTTAGACGTGTCTACCAAGACTCCGTTCACTTTCAATTCCACTACAGTCGGTTTGCCCAAACGAATATAAGCGGATTTCCCCAGCTCAATCGTTTTTTCCTGATCCTTCTTGAGCGTGCCCTGCTCAACATACTTTTTGCCTTTTCCTTCCGAAATACCAAACCAGCTCGTTTCATCTTTTATCTTCAGATAAACCGTGATTTTTTCTCCACCTTGCAAGGAATAGCTATACATCGATCCTTGCTGCGATTCAAATGTGATGGTTGCCTGAGGAGTTTCCGTAACGGTCTCAGGTGGGGTTGTTCCTGTTTCAGTATTCGGTGTGGTAATAGAAGGAGGCTTCGGTTGTTGAGCAATCGGGGATGTTGCCGCTCCACCACCAGTGTCAGGCGTGACAATTTCCGCTCCAGGGTTAACTGTTCCACCTGGCATTGGCTGAGTCAACTGACCGTTGTTGTTGACGACAGCGAAATAAATAACCCCGATAATCAAGGCAATAAACAATACGAGCAAGGTTTTGGTAACCCATCGCCCCGCTTGTAATGGATTGTTCGCTGAAGCAACTCTTCTGCGACGCAGTCGCTCTACTTGCTCTGTAGGTGGCTGGGCCGGCAAATCGGACTGAAAGTGAGTCAGGATGTGGTTCGGGTCTAGACCGACAGCTTCCGCATAACTCTTTATAAATGCACGCGCGTAAAAGTGGCCAGGAAGTACGTGAAAATGACCCCTTTCAATTGCTTCCAAATATCGCCGCTGTATCTTGGTGATACGTTGGATGTCGTCGAGCGTGATTCCTTTTTCTTCGCGGGCCCTTTGCAGGACTTGACCTAGCTCAGACACAGCTGCCCCTCCTTAATTCATTTCGAAATTATCAAAGCCGCGATTGTTGATAAGCTCATATGTAATCTCTTCATCCGGATGATGACGCAGCTCAATAATGTAATGGAAATCATCTAGTTGATACTCTGATTCCCTTACGAATATATCCGGATGCTCAATGATTTTTGCGGCAGGAAAGTTCATAATCTCCCGAAGCAAGGTATAGTGCTTTTCTGTCGATCGCAGCGTTGAGACAATTCCATCTATCAAATATACATGATCAGTAGACATTTCATCAATGGCTAAGGAGCTGCGCACCGTCTGGCGCAACAAAGTAGAGGAAATAAATGTCCAACGTTTATTGGCGGATACGCTGGCAGCAATCATTGACTCAGTCTTTCCTACGCGAGGCATTCCCCGAATCCCGATGAGCTGATGACCTTCCTTCTTCAGGATTTCTGCCATGAAATCGACCAGCAAGCCCAGCTCCTCACGAACAAAGCGAAACGTTTTTTTGTCCTCGCTATCCCGTTCAATATAGCGACCATGGCGAACAGCCAAACGATCCAGCATTGTCGGGGGACGTAACCTCGTTATGGTTATGTTGTCCATTTTTTGCACAACGTTGCGCAAAACCTCCATTTTTTCATCATCATCGGTCAAGAGCAGCATACCTCGACGCATGGTATCCACGCCATTGATCGTCACGATGTTGATGTTCAACATCCCCAGAATAGAAGATACGTCCCCTAATAGACCAGGACGGTTACGGGCAATCTCATACTCCATGTACCATTCTTTCTTCGCTTCCATATGCAATCCTCTCCGCCAACCAGAATTCTCTTCTTATGTAGTATATCACGTTCGTATCATTCGACAATCGCGAAAAGAAAAATCCCCAAAAGGAGGGGATTTGAATGGCTAGCTGCCAGCGTTCGCGTCATTGCGATTCTGAACAAGCTTCACCATGAGTGATGCCAAAGCTTGTTGCTGCTGTTGATCACCTGCGTCCCACAGCTGTTTCAACAGACGCTCCTGATCGTTTTTCGGGTCTACTTGCTCAGACAGGTAGCTACCGATTTGATAAGCTACATTTTGAAGCGTATCGCTTTCCATCCCGGCTTGTTTCGCTTGTTCTACCCGATCTCCGAGAAACGCTTTCCAGTCGCTAAAATTGTCAAGAATCGACATAGGGAAATTCCCTCCTTTTGTACGTTGCGAACAGATTTGCTGCCCACACAAAAGGTAGAATTCCATCATTTCTCGAATTTTATTCATGCATACTTATCTTCTACGTGTACCATCCACCGTTTGGACTAATCACTTGCCCCGTCACATAACTGGAATCCGCCGATAGCAAAAAGCGCACGACTGCGGCTACCTCATATGGTTGTCCCAGACGATTGGCTGGTATTTCTTCGGCGATCATTTCCATTTCATCAGGAGAAAAGCGCTCCATCATTCCACCAGCAATCGCTCCTGGAGCGACGGCATTTACCGTGATTCCGTTTGGTGCCATTTCCTTTGCCAAGGCTTTGGTGAACGTATTGATTGCTCCTTTGGTCATGGAGTAAAGCACCTCACACGAACCACCCGTCAGCCCCCAAATGGAAGAAATGTTGACGATACGCCCATACCTTGCACGCAGCATGGCCGGAACAGCAGTTTGGCAGACCAAAAAAGTGGATCGAACATTGAGTGCGATGAGTTCATCGAATTTGTCGACAGTCACATCCGTAAATAAGCCGACATCATCCACTGAAGCGTTGTTTACGATCAACAGTGGTGCAACCTGCATCTGGGCAAACATCGCGGCAATTTGATGTGGGTCCCGTAAATCAGCCTGGAGGATAACGTACGGATTGCCCCGCTCCTGGCATTTTTGCGCCAACGGCTCCAATTTTTCCATATTTCGATTGTAATGCAGATAAAGGGGAACCCCCGCATCAATCAGATAGGCACCAATCGCCTGCCCGATCTCTCCGGAAGCCCCCGTAATTAACGCCCATGGCGTCTCTTGCTTGAACATGAATACATTACTCCTGTGGCGAAGCGGAACGAACGATGGAAACAGCCATCTGCTCGATTAAAAAATGCTCCTTCAAACGTTTTTCCACATCTTCGCGTGTGATCGACTCCAAGGTCGGCACTACGGAAAACAGATCATTCCCGTTAAATTTGAAGCTGGTAAACTGGTTAGCGATAAACTCCACGGAGTTTAGAGAACGCAGGAAGTTTCCGATTTTTTTACGCTTCGCACGTTCAAAATCATCCTGGGCTATACCGGCTTGCTTCAATTGTTCGATCTCCGCTTTGATTGTTTCCACCAAACGCTCTGGATCAGGTGTATCACCACCAATGATCGTATACGCATAATCCTGCTCACTGCTGTAGTCAAAATCAAAGCTTTCCGTAATCAGCTCGCTATCATACAAACGCTCATAGACAGCGGAGCTAGTGCCGAACGCAATGTCCAATACCAGTTTAGTAGTCAATTCGCGTTTTAACAAGGCTTCCTTGGTTAGACCGTTTTCCTTTTCCTTAATTCCGATCATGCATTTGGGTAGACCAACTGTTAGAAACGCTTCTACCTTCGCCTCTGCTGGCGCTGATGGCTCGTCTGGAAACACGCGCGTGATTTGTGGCGCAGGAGGAAACTCCTTAGCTCCCTGATTTTCTCGAATGAGCTTCATGATCGCTTCAGGTTCGAAGGAGCCCACGACCAACAGGAGCATATTGGCAGGATGATAAAACGTTTCATAGCACTGATACAAATATTCTTTTGTAATATGAGAGATCGTCTCGATCGTACCCGCAATTTCAATGTTGATCGGATACTTCTGATACATGGCCTTTAGGAGGTTCATGTACACCTTCCAGTCAGGATTGTCATCGTACATGGTGATTTCCTGACCGATGATTCCTTTTTCCTTTTCTACACTGGCATCTGTAAAATATGGGTCCTGAACATAATCGAGCAGCAGATTCAGATTGTCATCCAACTTATCTGTGCACGAGAACAAATAAGCTGTACGATTGAAGCTCGTGAACGCATTGCAGCTCGCCCCGTTTTTACTGAATTCGTGCATGACATCCCGATCTTTTTTCTCAAACATTTTGTGCTCAAGAAAATGCGCAATACCGTCGGGAACATTGATTTCTTCCCCGCTTCGGGTGCGGAAATGGCTATCAATGGAGCCGTAGCGCGTAGTGAATACCGCGTATGTTTTACTGAAGCCTTGTTTGGGAACCAGATAGACTTGCAATCCATTTTGGAGAGTTTCATGATATACCGTTTCATTTACTTGATCAAAGACAGTGGTCTGCATCTTATGCCTCTCCCTTCTTGTCCCGCAGCAGATAAATCGTGTCGATCGTCACCTTGCTCGCTACCTTCTTGATATCTTCAATTGTTGCTTGATTGATCCCAGCCAAAAGCTCTTCGATTTTCCGAGGACGTCCGCTAATCACACCATTGTACGTAAAATCAATCATGCCGCGTGCACTGTCCAAAAGCTCGCGGAATTGGTTAGACAACGTGGCACGCGTCTGGCTCATTTCCTCGTCCGATATGGTTCCTTGTTGCATCAGTTCCAGCTGCTGTTTAATAATCTCAACCGCACGCTGATATTTGCTAACATCAATCCCGGACATGATCATGAGAATCCCTTTGTGGCTCTCTAGCCTGGATACGGCATAGTAAGCTAGACTCTCTTTTTCACGGACATTGACAAACAGCTTGGAGTGAGGAAAGCCGCCTAAAATCCCGTTGAACAAGAGCAGCGTCGGGTAATCATCATCCTTATAGGTGATCTGCGTGCGGCAGCCGATGTTGAGCTTTGCCTGGTTGACATCGAGCCGATCGATCACTTCGCGCTCAGCAGACACATCCTTCGCCGTCGATGCGATTTGCAGTTCCCCTACTTGGGAGCGCTCCAACGGGATATGCTTGCGAATAGCCTCGCTTACTTCCTGTTGATCAACATCGCCCACCACGAACATATTGATCGGATTGGTCGTCGTTACTTCTTGAAAATATTGATACAGCTCCTGACCAGTGATCTTCGGCAAATCCGCCACACGGCCTTGGACGAGAAGAGAGAATGGTTCACCTTTGCATATTTCTTCGGTTACGCGTTGGTTTGCATACTTCATTTTGTCGTCGATCAAACTCTCTATCCGTTTTCGTAGCGTCTCTTTTTCCTGTGCCAAGTACTTTTCGGAAAAAGCGTTGTCCTGTACATACGGTCTGACGAGCATATCTCCCACGAATTCAATGGCCTGCTCCAAAAGCGAGGCTTCATTGGACAAATATTTTTCATTCGGTACTTCCATATAAATTTGCAGAATTTGCCGCTCGCCTTTTTTCATGACATCTACATCAAAAATGGCACCGTATAGGAAATCCAAATGTGCTCGCAATTGCTTCGTTTCCGGAAAACGAGCGCTGGCACGTTTCATAACCATTGCAAGCAATGCTGTTTTCGTTACTTGCTCCTCCGATAGCGCCTGTTCAATCATCGTCACGATTGTCGTGGTCTTGAACTTTTCGGTTGGAAGGATATGTACGTTCATCCCATTGATTTGGGAGCTTTGAAATGCAATTTCGGTCGTAGAAGCAGTCATAGTCCAATCTCCCTTCTCCATCAGCATACTCATACTCTTCTCTATTGTAACCAATTGTCAGGGCATCAAGCATCAGAATCTTCCATTATATATCCCAGTGCTTCATCCTATGCGCTCACGCAAGTCCCATAATACGCAAATCACAGCGCTTCCATGGAACAAAAAAAGAGCGAACAGCACCTTTCTTACGAAGGCCGTTCACTCTTCTCCTTACATATCCATTGCATCCCAGTCTCGAGGATCATCCGATGTGCTATGCTCTTCAACAAATCGACCGCAATCAGACGAGAGACAAAGCATGCCATCCAGCTGCTCATCGTGAAAGGGTAAGCCGTGACTTCCCCCACAATACGGACATGTCCACATACAAAGGGCCTCCTTTTATTCGTGAAGGTACTCCGTAGTAGTTTGTCCAAATTTTAGAGGGCGCTATCTACTTTATTTTGCTCCCAAATTCGCAAGTAATCATACGGATCGATCGCTTTCCCCGTGCTGTTACGATAGAGGCCAAAATGCAGGTGAGGTTCAAACATTCCCACTGTCCCAGTTCCACCGTAGCCTGTATCTCCAACAAAACCGATCAGCTGCCCAGCTTTTATCGTTTTCCCTGCATACAATCCTGGTACATACGCCTGCAAATGAGCGTAATACATCCGATATTGACCATTCTCATCTGTAATATTTACTCTCCAGCCACCATACGTATTCCAGCCCACTTTGTTGATCGTCCCATCGGATACCGAGTAAATCGGCGTTCCTTTTGGTGCCATTATGTCGATGCCCTCGTGACTACGAACACTGCCGCTATTCGTCTCGGTCCACTCTCGATCGGATCCGAAGCTATCCCCATACGGCTCATACCAACTATTATCGTGGAAAGGAAACCGAAATTGTTTCCCAATCAATTGATCATCCGCAACGGTTGTGGCAATGGGGTGCTCAGCTCTTTGGGCACCTTCTGGCAAAAATAAAATTTGACCCACCAGCACCTCATCAGAAGAAAGATGGTTATTTTTCTGAATGGCACTCATGTTCGTGTCGTGGCGAGCTGCAATTTTTGATAAGGTATCACCCTGTTGAACGACATAGGGATTCAATGAGTATTTCACACTCATAGCCTTGTCTTCCACAGACTTGGATTGTATGTATGCAACAGCCGACGTCTCATCCCATTGGACTTGATAGCCAAATGCCTCAGAGATAAAACGAATTGGAACAAGCGTCCGCTTATTCACAATGATTGGAGAGACATCCATCTTCAATCGTTTTCCATCTACATACGCTGTCTGGCTGCCAATCGCAAGGGATATATGCTTGCTTTTTTTGTTGAGCATGACTTTTTGAGTGGCGGCATCGTAGCTTACTTCTGAGCCTGTTGCCTCTGCTACTACCCGTATCGGAACAAGCATTCGGCCATTTCGATGGATGGGCAATACATCTGATTGGACTCCCTTTCCATCGACAACGACAGAAATGACAGGTCCTGGCTCTTTTGCTGAAACCATTCCACCGGATACTGCTATCATCAGGCAAAAAACAAAAGCGCCTAGAATCCTGTTCCATCGATAACTGCTGTACTTATGTAGACAGCGGTTCATCTTTTTCCCTCCCCACAAACAATTTGCAAAAACGGACAGGACCGTTTTTTGCTGACCGCAAGCAGTCACAAAAATTATCGCACAGGGGAAGTAACAGGTTCTAGACGCCAAATGTTGTTAACGAATGATTAACGCGATCCCGTATCGTAAGGTTTGCCGAGGGCCGCTGGAGCACTGGATCGTCCTACCAGACCAGCCATCACGAGAATCGTCAGTACGTACGGAAGCATGAAGATAAATTCAGTAGGAATGTAATTGGTCAATCCAAAGATTTGTACCAAAGACTTGATCGCTTGAGCGACACCAAAGAACAATGCTGCTCCCATCGCACCCATTGGATGCCATTTACCGAAGATCAAGGCCGCAATCGCGATAAACCCTTGTCCGGAAACCGTGTTATGGGAGAAGTTACTGGTTGTCGTCAAAGAAATGGTCGCTCCACCCAATGCAGCCAGCATACCACTGATCATAACAGCTGTGTAGCGCATTCTCTTAACGTTGATCCCTACCGTATCAGCAGCACGCGGATGCTCACCAACTGAACGCAAGCGCAATCCGAATGGTGTCTTAAATACAACATACCAAGTAACGAAAACAGCAATGAAAGCCAAAAAGCTAGTAGGATACGCCTCAAAAATGGCATGTCCGATATACGGAATTTCACTCAATCCTGGAATACTGAATTTGTTAAATACAGTGGTCAATGTTGTTGTTTGACCTGCTCCGTTGAAAATAATTTTGGTCAGGTAGATGGAAAGTCCAGCTGCCAAGAAGTTCAGGGCCACACCACTGACGGTCTGGTCCGCTTTAAATGTAACGGAAGCAACGGCATGTGGGAGTGCAAAAATAGCACCAGCAATCCCTGCCGCTATAAATCCGACCCACGGTGCCCAAGCACCAAGTGAATCTTGGAAAGCATAGGTCATTACGGCACCGGTAAAAGCACCGATAATCATCATACCTTCTAGCGCAATGTTCACGACACCAGAACGCTCCGAGTACAATCCACCCAATGCGGCAAAAATCAAGGCAGTGGAAAACACGATGGTATCATGAACGAGGTTGCTGAGAATTAATCCCCAATCCATCAGTTTCCACCTTCCTTTTTCTTCATCAAGATCGGCTTAACGAAAATTTTCACGATGCCATGTGCAGCAACGAAGAAAATAACAGAAGCAATCACGACACGGATTAACTCAAACGGTACACCCGCACTAAACTGCATGCCGCTCGCACCGAATGTAAGAACCCCAAACAATATGGCAGCAAGGATAACCCCGAATGGAGTATTTCCGCCAATCAATGCTACCGCGATCCCGTCGAATCCATAGCCCGTATGCTGCGTCATAATCGCTTGATAGTGGAAGACGCCCAAAATCTCGGTAGCTCCACCAATCCCTGCAAACATACCACCAATGAACATGGCCTTTACAACATTACGATTCACGTTCATACCTGCATACTCAGAAGCATGCGGGTTCAAACCAACGGAGCGCAATTCAAAACCAGATTTTGTTTTCCAAAGGATGATATAGAAGAAAATAGCTGCGAGTACGGCAATGAGTGTACCCCAGTGCAAACGAGCATTGTCAAACATTTCAGCGAGCCATCCGATAGTAATGATCGCAGAATCCTTTACCTCTTCCGATGTTTGCTTGCCTGCTGGAATAAAGAAAGCATTCATGATCCAGTTTGCAAAGTAAAGTGCTACCCAGTTCAACATGATGCTGGTAATAACCTCATTGACACCACGTGCTGCTTTCAGATAACCGGCAATGGCACCCCACAAACCACCTGCTAAAGCACCTGCAAGGATCGCAAGTGGAGCGTGAATGATAGCTGGAAGGTCAAAAGAAACACCTACGACAGTAGAAGCAATCATCCCGACGATAAATTGACCTTCTGCCCCGATGTTAAAAAGACCCGTACGGAAAGCAAAAGCTACAGCCAAACCTGTAAAGATCAAAGGCGTAATTTGGCGAATCGTTTCACCAAAGTTATACGCACTACCAAATACTTTTTTAATCAAAGCCGTATAGGCAGCGATTGGATCAAATCCACCTGCCAGCATTGCGATTGCTCCGGTCAAAAGACCAAGAATGATCGCAACGGCAGGAACGAGAAACGATTCTTTCGTGAAGACCGCAATAACTTTATTCATCGTTTCCCCCTCCTTGCATTACTTTTCCGCCGGACATCATCAAGCCGAGCTCTTGCTCCGTTGTCGATTTTGCATCGACAATCCCCACAATGGCTCCCTCATAAATAACCGCAATCCGGTCGGATACATTGATAACCTCATCTAGCTCCAAGGAAAGCAAGAGAACCGCTTTTCCCTGATCGCGCTGATCAATCAGCCTGCGATGAATAAATTCGATAGCCCCTACGTCCAAGCCACGAGTAGGTTGAGCCGCAATCAGCAAATCCGGGTTCTTGTCCACTTCGCGGGCAATAATTGCCTTCTGTTGGTTTCCTCCAGAGAGCGCTCGTGCTGGCGTGTAAATACTCGGAGTCCGAACATCGAATTCTTCGATAAGCTTGGCCGCATGCTTGTCAATGGCGCCATAATCAAGAAAACCGTTTTTGCAAAACGTTGGATGGAAGTACGTTTCCAATACCATATTTTCACTCATGGTGAAATCAAGAACCAATCCTCGTTTATGTCGGTCTTCAGGAATGTGCGACAATCCTGATTCCGAGATGTTACGTGGACTTTGATTCGTAATTTCTTTGCCATTAAGAAGGACACGCCCACTTGTTGCTTTACGCAAGCCAGTTAAAACTTCAATCAGTTCACTTTGGCCATTTCCGTCGACTCCTGCAATCCCGAGAATTTCACCAGCGCGAACCTCTAAGCTGAGATTGTTCAACGCATTCACACCACGGTTACCCATCGCTGTCAAATTCTCTACGGAAAGAATCGTTTCTTTTGGTTTTGCTTCCGTTTTATCGACGCGGAAGTTCACTTCACGACCAACCATTTTCGCAGCCAAATCGTCTGGATTCGTATTTTTTACCAATACGGAGTCAATGACTTTTCCTCGACGAATGATTGTAACCGCGTCACATACAGCCATAATTTCTTTCAGCTTGTGTGTGATCAGGATAATCGTCTTACCTTCTTTTACCAAGTTATGCATGATCTCGATAAGCTCATGGATTTCCTGCGGCGTCAATACAGCCGTAGGCTCATCAAAAATCAAGATGTCGGCACCGCGATAAAGCGTTTTCAAAATCTCTACACGCTGCTGCATCCCTACTGAGATATCCTGAATTTTTGCTCTCGGATCAACTTTGAGCCCGTATTGATTCGACAGTTTTTCTACCGCTTTCTCAGCGCTTTGAATATCTATCTTCAACCCGTTTTTCGGTTCATTTCCTAGCACAATGTTTTCCGTGACTGTAAATGTTTCTACGAGCATAAAATGTTGGTGAACCATTCCGATACCAAGTTCGTTTGCAATCCTTGGACTTGTGATCTCTACAACTTTCTCGTTAATCAGAATTTCGCCTTCATCCGGCTGATATAGACCGAACAAAATATTCATGAGTGTGGACTTGCCCGCGCCATTCTCTCCGAGCAGCGCATGAATTTCACCTTTACCTACAGACAGCGTAATACTGTCGTTCGCAACAATGCCTGGGAACCGTTTCGTGATCCCTCTCATTTCAACCACTTTTTTTACCGAGTTCATGCATGCTCACCCCATTTTTCGGGTCTAGTGTGAAGGTAAAGGACAAGGCCAGTAGCTCGAACCAGCCTTGTCCATTTGCAGCTTCCTTAGTTTTTACTTGTCAGGAACTGTGATTTCGCCTTTAACGATTTTTTGCTTGTATTCTTCAACCAGCTTCAATACGTCTTCAGGAACGTTCTTCGTGGAAGTGTCAGCCAGACCTACACCGTTTTCAGCCAGTCCTAGCCATTGTACTCCGCCTTTGAATTTACCCTCAGACAGGTCTTTCGATACACGAATAACTGCTTCGTCAACACGTTTTACCATGGAAGTCAATGTGACTTCGTCGCCGAAAGTCAGGGATTGGTCTTTGTCAACACCGATTACCCATACGTTTTCGCCTTTAGCTTTACGGTCTTTTGCTTCGTTGAACACACCGTCGCCTGTACCGCCGGAAGCGTGGAAGATGATGTCCACACCTTGACCGTACATAGAGGAAGCAGTAGATTTACCCATGTCTGGTTTGTCAAAAGCACCCGTGTAAACTTTAACTACCTGAATGCTTGGATCTACAGCTTTTACGCCCGCTTCGAAACCAAGATCAAAACGTTTGATTACCGGGATGTCAACGCCACCCACGAATCCAACTTTTTTCGTTTTGGTCATTTTCGCTGCAACTACTCCAGCAAGGAAGGAGCCTTCATGCTCTTTAAAGAGTACAGATGTTACGTTAGGAGCATCTACTTCAGCGTCGATGATCGCCAATTTTGCATCTTTGTTTTCATCTGCTACTTTTTTCAGGTGGTCACCCATCAGGAAGCCGATACCCCAAGTCAGGTCCCAACCGTCTTTTACGAATTGAGTCAGGTTTGGTACATAGTCAGCATCTGATTTTGATTGCAGATAGTTTACGTTTTCTTTCGGGAGATTCATATCGGTTTGGAGTTTTTGCAGCCCTTCCCAAGCACTCTGGTTAAAGGAGTTGTCGTTTACACCGCCAACATCTGTAACCATACCTACTTTGATAGCTTTAGCGGCTGGAGCGCCTCCATTGCTACCAGTTTGGCCTTGAGGCTGTGCTTCTTTGCTTCCGCAGCCAGCGAGAACGAGCGACAGGCTGAGTGTTGCCACAGAAAGCACGGATAGAACTTTCTTCATCTGAGATTACCCCCTGTTTTTAGTTGATGAAATTGTTGAGTGAGGTTGCCCCCACTGTTACAACCGTCTCCGTACGACATGAAAGTGAATTTTGTCAGCCCTGAAGTAATTATGGGAGTATAGCACTGGCTTTTCACTTTCGTCGTAATGAATCTGTTTGAGCAAGAGCATGGGAGCAGATTTATCGCAATGCAGTAGGTTGGAAACCTTTTCATTGTAGCCTATGGGTTCAATATCGGCTACTGCGTATGCGATCCTTACCCCTGTTACGCTCTCCAGCCATTTGAAGATAGACTCTCCACTTGCCGCATAGCCCTCGGGCACCAGATGTGCAGGAATGCGGTCCACACAATAAACCACAGGCTCACCGTCAGCCGTTCGAATTCGCTCTACGATGAGAACGCCTTCACCCGGATTTAAGGCCAGCCGCTTCCTCTCTTCTTCAGCAGATTCGCCAAAGGATGTTTTCAGGATCAAGGTTCCTGCCGTATATCCTTGACGCTCGATTGCATCCGTCACACTAAAGAGTTCCCCAATCCCACCCGAAAAAACAGGCTTTGAATTAATAAAGGTACCTACACCGTGTCTACGAATGACAATCTTCTCTTCCTCAAGAAGTCGGAGTGCCTCGCGAAGCGTCGCCCTGCTTACACCAAGCTGTTTCGATAGTTCGGCTTCAGAAGGGAGGCGTTCACCAGGACGAAGAAGTCCGGTTTCGATATCACTCTTGATCTTGTCCATTACCAAGAGAAACAGTGATCGAACATTCCCTTTGATGCTCATCATCATTCACTCCTGCTGTCCTTCAGCCATCCCAACAGGTAGGACGTCAGACCTCTGATTCGTATGAGACTTAATAACAACAATTTCCGTCAATCTCTTAGAAATTTTACATGAGGGGCGAGTATCATGCAAGCCAAATATTTATGAATAATAATGCAAAATGATTAATTTCGACAGGGATTTTTCTCCTAAAATAGGAAAAAAGACCCTACCAACACAAATGCTGGCAAGGTCTCTCTTTATGAAATATTACTTTCTATGGACGGGCGTGGAAGACGAACCTCACGAGGCTTGCTTCCCTCATAAGGACCGACTACTCCTTGAGCTTCCATCATATCAATCAATCGTGCCGCTCTCGTATAACCGACACGAAGACGACGCTGCAACAAGGATGCCGATGCCGTTTGGGCTTCTGAAACAATTTGGACAGCTTGGTCGTACAGTTCATCATCCACAACTGGCTGCTGCTCCTCCTGCACGTCACCCGGGATCATCTCTTCATTGTAGCGAGCCTCTTGCTGTTCTTTTACAAAACGAACAACCTCTTCTACTTCCTTGTCAGATACAAAAGCTCCTTGGACACGGGTCGGCTTGGATGCCCCCATCGGCAGCGATAGCATGTCACCTCTACCGAGAAGCTTTTCTGCTCCTCCCATATCGAGAATCGTTCTGGAGTCCGCCATCGAAGACACCCCAAAGGCAATGCGAGATGGGATATTTGCCTTGATCACACCTGTAATGACATCTACAGAAGGACGTTGGGTAGCGATGATGAGATGAATCCCGGAAGCACGAGCCATTTGCGCGAGTCGACAAATCGCATCCTCCACTTCTCCCGGAGCTACCATCATCAAGTCCGCAAGCTCATCGACGATAACGACGATATAGGGAAGTGGCGTGCCTTCCACTTGTGCATTGTACATTTCAATATTGCGGCTACCGGTTTTGGCAAACAAATTATAGCGCCGTTCCATCTCGGCCACGACTTTTTTCAATGCAACAGAAGCCCTTCTCGGATCAGTAACAACTGGAGCCAATAAATGCGGAATTCCGTTGTAGACATTCAGTTCCACCATCTTCGGGTCAACCATCATCAGCTTGACTTCTTCCGGTTTGGCCTTGAACAAAATACTCATGATCAATCCGTTAATACATACTGATTTTCCGCTTCCCGTCGCACCCGCTACAAGCAAATGCGGCATCTTGGTCAAATCTGCAACGATCGGCTCTCCGGAAATATCTCGGCCAAGAGCAACGGTAAGCTTGCCTGGCGCATCTTGATACTCGGGTGCTTCCAACACTTCTCGTAATGATACGACCGCTACCTCCGAGTTCGGAACCTCGATGCCGATAGCTGATTTTCCTGGGATTGGTGCCTCAATCCTGATATCTTTTGCTGCCAATGCCAAAGCCAGATCATCCGTCAGGCTAACAATCCTGCTTACTTTTACCCCTGTAGCAGGCTGAACTTCGTAGCGTGTAACAGCTGGTCCTCGATGTACCTCGGAAACAGTTGCATTGACGCCAAAGCTCTTTAGTGTCTGCACTAATTTTGCCGCATTTGAGGTATGATCGACGTCTTTAGCTGTTGAACTCGCTTTGGGTCTTGCAAGCATTTGCAGACTTGGCAGCTCATACGGCATGGTATTTTGTTCTTCTCCGGTATTTATTGTACCGAAGATTTCCTCTTCTCCTTCGAGCGCAAACGTAATTTCCTGATTAGTTTTCGGTTGTGCAGCTCTCGCTTGATGACTAGGATGAATCGGTTCCTCATCCTCTTCCAGCGCAATGCGATCTGTAAAATCACGAATTAATGGGGCGTTTAGTTGCTGTACTTCTTCCTCCTGATTGACAGGCTGTGGATGAGATTTTTGCTCTTTCAACGCCGTAACAGCAATGGCCTCGTTCTCTGCCTCCGATTCTTTTTGCTTGCGAGCCTCTTCCGCTTCCTTTGCTTCTTTCTTTCTCTTCTCGCTCTCTTCCTGCAAAAGCTGTACAGAGTCCTTCACTGTATGCTTCGCCTTTCCGTAAAACAAAGCGAGCTTGTCCTTGGCAAACATCAAAATGTTTACATAAGAGAGATTGAACAGAAACATCAGTCCCACGAGGAAAAGGAACACAATCACGAGACCAGTACCGATTGTTCCAACAAGGCCATTTGTCACCGCAAAAAACAGGGCACCAATCATTCCTCCGCCTACCCCGGTGGTGGACACTTTCTGACCATGATCGAGCCAAATTCTGTCCCATGTAACCTTAATAATGCTTTGCTCTGCAAATTTTCCATCTGCGGTAATTTGTTTGTACAATATCATGTGATCCCAAGTCAAAATCGCCACACCTATGAGCGCTATGCCTAAGACGCGGTAAGTAAGCTTCGGTGACTTTCTGGTAAACATCATATGTATGGCCATACCGATTAGCAGAACAGGAATGAGAAAATCCCATGAGCCCGCAATAAACCGAAATAGAAGTGCCAGTACATTTTTGCCCAGCCATCCACTCTCCAAAAGCCCGATCAAGGACAGCACGATGATGAGAAGTCCCAGCAGCTCTATTTTGACAACTGAGGCCAATGCCGCTTGTGAACGCTCTTTTTTTCTCCTACTCAATGGCACGCCTCCTCCCGTCATTATACTCCTTATGTATCCAATGGTTAGAACACCTCTATCGAGGCCTTTTCAACGTAGAGCGACCCTGTTATAGCGGAAAGTTTCCATGCGCTCCGGAATTTAATTTCTAAATTCCTATTCGTTAAAAAAGGCAGCCGTCGCGTGTTCGGCTGCTGTTCGTACTTCTCTAGTATAACACAGGAAATTCATAGAAATACAGGACTTCTTAGGCAAGCCACTCAGGTTGAAACTGAATTTTTTGTCCAGGTGCGTATTGTTCCTTCAGGTAGTCTTGCGGATTGGGACTAATCAGCCTGACGATTTTTCCTTCAAACGGTCCGGTTTGCTCAATGAGCATCGTGGCATGACCCACGGCTATCTCTTTGAGCTCTTGTTTCTCCACTTGCTCCATGTTCTCAAACACCGTTTCCATCGGAATGATGGAGTATAGGATCATTGGAGTACACTCTCCTCGCCTTTTTGCGCTTTGATCAGTTCGTTCAGTTTTTTCAGTGCACTACCAAGACCGCCTACTTCATCAATCAATCCGTATTTTACTGCATCTACACCAATCACGTTGGTTCCAATGTCTCGTGTCAATTCACCGGTACGGGTCATGAGCTCACGGAACTTTTCTTCTGAAACTTTGGAGTGACGGGCGATAAAGCTTACTACACGATCCTGCATTTTGTCCAAGTACTCAAACGTTTGAGGCACACCAATTACAAGACCCGTCAAACGGATCGGGTGTATCGTCATCGTGGCTGTTTCTGCAATAAACGAGTACGAACCAGCTACAGCAATTGGAACACCAATGCTATGACCACCGCCAAGTACGAGTGTGACTACCGGTTTGGACAAGGACGATACCATTTCCGCAATTGCCAAGCCTGCTTCCACGTCCCCGCCAACCGTATTCAAAATAACGAGTACGCCCTCTATTTTACTGTTTTGTTCTGCCGCAACCAATTGAGGGATGAGGTGCTCGTACTTGGTCGTCTTATTTTGTGGGGGCAACTGAATATGCCCTTCTACTTGTCCGATGACGGTCATACAATATATATTGCTTTCGAGCTGTGGAACGTTTGTCTGGCCCAGTTGCGTAATGGAATCCAGCAGTTTTTTCTTCGGGTCTTCCTGTGCGGGTGCTTCTGATGGCGGCGAGGCAGCAGGCTCCTGATCATCAGTGGGTGATTGTGGCTGAGATTCCTTACTATTTACTGCTGTGTTTGCAAACGGCGGCCTATTTAAAAAATCGCTAAATTGTTGATTCGACATGGATGATCCTCCCTCACTTTCCTCTGTAGTATGGATAAAGACAGGAAAAATCATGCGCCCACAAAGGCAAAAAAAGCCAGAAACCCTTTTTCAAAAGGATTTCCAGCTCTTTATCGTGATCCTACACTTCCATGATAATCGGCAAGATCATCGGACGTCTGCGCGTTTGCTCGTACAGATAACGGCCTAATGACTCTTTCACGTTATTTTTCAGTGAAGACCATTCGTTCACATTTTCTTCCATGCATTTGACAAGTGTTTGGGTCACTATGCGATTTGCCTCATCCAGCAGCTCTTCGGATTCTCGCACGTAGACGAAACCGCGAGAAATGATGTCTGGACCTGACAAAATCGTGCCATTTTGTTTGCTGAGTGTAACGACAACTACCAGTATGCCATCTTGTGACAGTAATTTACGATCTCTAAGTACGATGTTTCCTACATCACCAACACCCAAGCCGTCAATCAAAACATTGCCAGCATGGACTTTTCCACCGTAACGGGCCTTGCCCCCTGAGAATTCAACTGTATCGCCGTTATCGAGCAAGAATGTGTTTTCTTCAGGAATTCCAACCTGTTCAGCAAGTAAAGCATGTGTTTTCAGCATGCGATATTCACCGTGAACGGGAATAAAGTATTTAGGCTTCATTAGGTTAAGCATCAGGCGCAATTCCTCTTGGCTTCCATGACCGGAGACGTGGACGGTTCCGTTAGGTCCATGGCCACCATAAATGACATCTGCACCAATGCGCGATAATTGATCGATCGTACGCGCCACGTATTTTTCATTCCCTGGAATGGGAGTGGCTGCAATAATAACGGTATCCCCTGGAAGGATGTCAATTTTCCGATGGGCGGATCGGGCCATACGAGTGAGCGCGGACATAGGCTCTCCTTGGCTTCCAGTTGATAAAATAACGACTTGTTCAGCAGGCAATTTGTTGATTTCATCGATCTCAACAATCAAGCCCTCAGGGACCAACAAGTACCCTAAGTCTCTGCTGATAGTAATGACATTTTGCATGCTCCGGCCAACAACCGTCAATTTACGGTTGAACTGTGCTGCAGCGTCCACCACTTGTTGAATGCGGTGAACATTTGATGCAAACGTAGAAACAACAATACGTCCAGGTGCTTTGCTGAACACATCCATGAGTGCTTTGCCCACTGAGCGTTCCGATCCGGTAAATCCAGGCCGTTCTGCATTCGTACTGTCAGAGAGCAAGCACAAAACGCCTCTGTCACCGATCATCGCCATTTTTGCCAAATCAGCTACCTGATTGTTAACAGGTGTTTGATCGAACTTGAAGTCTCCTGTATGAACGATGTAGCCTTCTGGCGTATCCAAGCATACCCCTACACAATCCGGGATGCTGTGGTTTACACGGAAAAAGGTTGCCTTCATCTTTCCGAGAACGACTTCCGAGTCGCTGTTGATCAATACGCGTTTTGTTTCGTTTAGGATGCCCGCTTCTTTTAACTTTGCATCAATTAAACCAAGGGTAAGTTTTGTCGCATAAACCGGGACTTTCAAATGCTTCAGCACGTAGCTGAGGCCGCCGATGTGGTCTTCATGTCCATGCGTAATAATAATACCCCGAACCTTGTCACGATGTTCCTCCAAGTAGGTGATATCCGGAATAACCATATCAATCCCCAGCATTTCCTCTTCTGGGAACTTCAATCCGGCATCAATCACTACGATGTCGTCACCGCTTTGTACCACGTACATATTCTTCCCAATTTCGCCGACTCCGCCCAGGGCGAAAACGAGAACAGAGTGATTCGACTTTGCCAAAACGTGTAACCTCCTATATTTAGTTGTCATGTCCACTCAAAAAAACCGCCCCAAATCACTTGTTCTTATTATACCCGAAGTGAAATCATGAACACAAGGAAAAAGAGCCATCCCAGGCAGGAATGGCTCTTGATCTTCTATGGAGTTAAACAAGCAGAGAATGAACGAATGCTTTTTCTTGTTCGTTCAGCTCGACTAATGGCAGTCGAACGCCTCCAACTTGAACGCCGAGCTTTTCTAAAGCGACCTTGGTCGGTCCTGGGCTCGGGTATGCAAAGAGGCCCTCAAAAATCGGCAACAGCTTGCGATGGAGTCTTGCTGCCTCCGTTAAGTTACCGGCAAAAAAGGCGTCCATCATGTCTGTCATTGGGCGGCCAACTACGTGACTCGCCACACTGACAATGCCCACTCCCCCAATAGACAGGATCGGCAAGGTTAATCCATCATCGCCACTGTACAGCTCAAAGCCTTCCGGTGCATGCTCAATGATTTGCGCCATCTGCGACAAATTGCCGGAGGCTTCCTTGATGCATACTACATTAGGCAGTTTTGCCAAACGAAGTGTCGTTTCAGCAGTCATATTGACGACGGATCTTCCTGGCACATTATAAAGCATCACGGGCAGCTCGGTCGCTTCCGATAATGCCTTGAAATGTGCGTATAGTCCTTCCTGTGATGGCTTGCTGTAATAAGGAGCAACGACCATGACAGCGTCTACGCCAATGGATTGTACAGCTTGGGTGAACTCAATGCTTGAGGCTGTATCATTACTGCCTGTTCCTGCAATGATGTGGCATCTTCCTTTTGCGTAAGAAACCACATGTCGGAAAAGGTCGAGTTTCTCCGTACGGGATAAAGTTGGTGATTCACCCGTGGTACCACTCAATACGATTCCAGTTGAACCATTTGCAATCAAATGGTCAATCAGTCGCTCTGTTTTATCGTAATCGACCTGTAGCTGCTCATTAAAAGGCGTTACCATAGCGGTAACCAGTCGACCAAAACGTGCCACTACCTCTCCAACTCCTCTTATCGTGATCAGTAGGTATTTAAAGTCAGGATATGCTCTTACATATGTTGAACATGCAGGTTGAACTGCTGATGAAGAGCACGAACCGCCTTCACCATATCCATTTCATGCACGAGTACCCAGATGGTAGTATGAGAGTCTGCCGATTGAAGAATTTGAATGTCTTCTTGTGTAAGTGCCTCCACGATTCTCGCCATCACGCCGGGCACGCCCGTCATCCCTGCACCAATCACGGACACTTTTGCGCAATGCGGCAAAAGCTGCGGCTCGTATCCCATTTCTGTTAACAGACGAGCAGCTTTTTCTCCCATTTCATCATGGACCGTGTAAGCAACACCCATTGGGTTCACATTGATGAAATCTACACTGATGTTATTGGTTGCCATCGTTTTGAAGACTTGTAGCTGTGTATCATAAGACCCTTCTTTGTTCGCGACTTTGATTTGGGTAATGTTCGGTACATGAGCAATTCCCATAACGACTCTATCGTTTACAGTGTAGCCCATCTTCCCGATCTCCAGCATCGTCGTAACAAGTGTACCGGGGTCGTCCGAAAACGTAGAGCGCACACGAATCGGCACGTTTGCGTGCATCGCGATCTCCACCGCTCTAGGATGAATAACTTTTGCACCCAGGTGAGCCATGTTGCAAATTTCCGTGTAGGTCACCATACCGAGCCGCTGCGCTTCTTCAACGATACGCGGGTCTGCGGTCATGATGCCTTCCACGTCGGTGAAAATATCCACCGTTTCAGCCTTCAAGGCGACACCGAGAGCGGTAGCAGTCGTATCGCTTCCGCCCCGTCCCAGTGTCGTAATTTCCCACTCGGCTGTACGCCCCTGAAATCCTGGAACGATCACAACTTGATTTTCCTGCAAGTCTTGCAAAATGCGACTTGGATCGATCGACATGATTTGTGCATTTGTAAAGTCGTCGCTCGTCACTATATTTGCTTGACCGCCTGTCAAAATCGTCGCTTTAATTCCCCGTGCATTCAGCATGCTGCACATGACTGTAGCAGAGATGATTTCTCCGGTATGCATCAGCATATCCATTTCTCTACTCGGCAGTTGGTTCCCGTTCGCTCGAACCAACTGCAAAAGTGTATCGGTTGCATATGGATCGCCTTTGCGTCCCATCGCCGATACGACAACGACGAGGGCATAGCCCTCATCAATTGCTTTTTCCATATGGTAGATTGCCCGCATCCGGCAATCCTCCGTCGTCAAGGAAGAACCACCGAACTTCTGGACGAGAATCTTCACTAACCTCTCCCCTATACTCTTGCTTTTATGAGTTCTTCAGCGATTTGTACTGTATTCCATGCTGCACCCTTGAGAAGATTGTCAGAAACGATCCATATATGCAGTCCACGAGGATGATGGAGATCACGACGCACCCGGCCCACGAATACTTCCAGTTTGCCTGTTGCATCAGTAGCGAGTGGATACTGCTGTTCCTCCGGCGCATCTACTAACACGATACCCGGAGCGTCTTTCAGCAGGGCCTTTACTTCTGCCAGATCGTAATCCTGTTTCAGCTCTACATATACCGACTCGCTGTGGCCGTAGACCACTGGAATACGTACGCAAGTAGCTGAAACAAGTACAGTGTCATCACCGAAGATTTTTTTGGTCTCATTGACCATTTTCATTTCTTCATAAGTAAAACCATTGTCGGTGAACACATCAATCTGCGGAATCGCGTTGTACGCAATCTGATGATGTACAGGCAATTTGCCTACGGGAAGTACGTTACACTGCGGTTCTTTTCCATCCAAAATGTCTCGACTCTGGTCGAGCAATTCATTGATCGCAGATTGACCTGCACCGGATACTGCCTGGTAAGTAGAAACGATAATTCTGTCTATACCAAAACGATCATAAAGGGGCTTTAGAGCGGCAACCATCTGAATCGTAGAGCAATTCGGATTCGCAATGATTCCATTATGAGCGAGCGCAGCATCCATGTTTACTTCTGGCACAACGAGAGGGACATCTGGGTCCATCCGGAATGCACTGGTATTGTCAATGACAACCGCGCCATGACGTACTGCGTGATGAGCCAGTTCCTTGCTGACCGATCCGCCAGCACTAAACAGGGCGAAATCAACCCCTGCAAAACTGTCTGGAGTCGCCTCTTCCAGTACAATTTCTTGCCCCTTGAAGGTGACTGTTTTTCCTGCAGAACGTCCAGAAGCAAGCAGCTTAAGCTGTTTGATTGGGAAGTTGCGCTTTTCTAATAGTTGAATCATCTGCTGTCCGACTGCACCAGTCGCACCGACTACAGCAACATTGAAAGTCAGTTGGTTTGCCATCTCTTACTCTCCTCCTAATCGCGAAAAAGCAGGTTAATTGTTTTTTCTGTAGTCTTATTAGTAGTTAAATCTTTCGATGAGCAAGGGTTGCAATTGTCGACCTTCCAAAGCTGCTTCGCATGTTTCTAATAGTAGATCCATACGAGCTACAAGCGAATTCGGTTTTTTATCCGGAGCATCCTGCCCGAACGGAACGAAATACATATTTTTCGCAGCCAACAGCTTGGCAATATTGGCTGCATTTAATCCCAGACCATCATTGGTGGATATGGCAATCACGATGGGTCGCAAATTACGCATGGTAGCCTTAGCCGCCATCAGTACGGCACTATCCGTAATGGCATTTGCCAGTCGACTCGTCGTACTCCCTGTGCAAGGCGCAATCAGCATGACATCCAACAACTTGGAAGGTCCCAACGGCTCAGCCTGTGGAATAGTCGAAATAAGCTCTTCCCCCGTCAGTTCCTTGATTTGTTGCTGCCAGCTTTGCGAAGTACCGAAGCGTGTATCCGTGGTCATAATCGTGTTCGATACGATCGGAACCACCCGTGCTCCAGCATCCACAAATCGCTTAATTTGCGGCATCGTTTCCTCAAAGGTGCAATGCGATCCAGACAAACCAAATCCAATGGTCTTTCCCTGAAGCTTACTCATGTTGCATCCCCTCCTGGCGCTTTCCTTTGATCCGCAATCAGACGAGACAATGTTTGGGCTAAAATTTGTCCAGCGGTTTTAGGTGCAACGATTCCAGGCAATCCGGGAGCAAGAAGAGCTTTGATACCTCGTCTCTCAGCGTAACGAAAATCTGTTCCCCCTGGCTTGGAGGCAAGATCAAGTATAAACGCCGATTGAGGCATTTGAGCAATCACTTCTGCCGTGAGTAATAATTGCGGGATGGTATTAAAAATGAAATCAGCATTCGTAACCTGTTGCCTTACTTCGCTTATATGGAAGGGAGTCAATCCCATCTCATAAATGCGTGCCAAGTGTTCTTGACGTCTGGCTCCAACTCTTACGCGGGCTCCCAACGAATGCAATGCTCGAGCCATGGACAAACCTGTTCGGCCCAATCCCAAAACAATTGACTGTGATCCATGAATCGTAATATCCGTATGTTGAATCGCCATCATTAACGCTCCCTCTACAGTAGGGATAGAGTTATAGATAGCTACGTCATCACGATCCAAAAGCTCCACGAGAGGAAGCTGTGTGGAAGCCAACAGCTTTTTCAGATAAGGCTTTGCCATTCCCGTGTAAACCACGCAATGACCCGGCAGACTTGCCACATGTTCGTCTAGCAACTGCAGTTGTTTGGAGCAGAAAATACTTTCCACGTATCCTTGATCATCGGTCCCTACGATGGGTAGGATGAGGGCGTCCACGTCTTTCAACACATCGCATGTTAATGGTTTCTTCGTTGCCCCTGTAAAATTACTTTCCAGGTTGTCGAAGCCAACTAACGTGACGCTAGCATCCAGTTGTATGCATCGCTTAATGACTTCCAACTGGCGAGCGTCTCCGCCGATGAAGGCAACATGTATGCCCGTTAGCATGCTGCGTTCCCCTTTCCACACATTTTACTGCATTAAATGATCGGAACGCAAAGGTTTTCCTTTTGGAAAAGTTGACGGAAATCCATGCGGTCTACCCCCATCCTATTCCGCTCCTGCTACTTCGGTGACAGTAGCGCCTACTTTTGAGAAGCTTGTGCCTCAGGCGCTTGAAGCTGGATGATGACCATATCTGGCCCAATTTTTACGATGGAACTCCATGGGATCACGAGGTCCTCTCGCTTCTTGCCGAACCCAAAGAAACTACCTCCTGGCAAGATGATGGATTGAATCGCACCGTTTTCGGGATGGATGACTAAATCGGAATCACTGATGACTCCCATTTTCTCCCCGTTGTCCAGTCCGATAATCTCCTTCCCACCCAACTCGCTTAAGCGCATGGAGAAGCCCCCTTTGTCCTTTCATTTACTGTTGATATACGCAAAAAAATCCGGGCTATGCCGGATTTTTGCCTACAACAAAATATCGTTATTCACGTTTTCAGGGAAGCCATCGAGTGGACTCACCATCGCCATAGACATCTTGGAACGGAACAGCTGCTGCGCCACAGCCAAAACAGATTCATGGGAAACACGGTCAATTTTGGCGATGATCTCATCTAGACTGAGATGACGGCCCAGCAAAAGCTCATTTTTGCCAAGGCGACTCATACGGCTATTCGTGCTTTCCAAGCTGAGCATCAGGCTGCCTTTCAGCTGCTCTTTTCCTTTGTTCAGCTCTTTGTCCGTAATTCCATGATCAGCGACATCGCGCAGGACGCGCGAGACGATATCAAAAACCTGTCCCACTTGCTCTGGTGCCGTTCCTGTATACACGTGGAACGTACCCGCTTCTTTATAGGACGAATGATAGGAATACACGGAGTATGCCAAGCCGCGTTCTTCTCGAATTTCTTGAAATAGACGCGAGCTCATGCTGCCACCCAGCACATTGTTCAGCAAAATCAAGGAATATACTTCGGGATGTCCTACCTTAAACCCAGGTAAAGACAGGCACAAATGCGCTTGCTCTGTTGCCTTGTGATGTGCAATAACATTTCCAGCAAAGTCAGGAGTAGACAAGGTCGGCATAGCGCCTGGACGAGAGAAAGCTTGAAAGCGCTTTTGAATATCTTCAATCAAACTGTCTTCAAAATTTCCCGCTACCGTAATCACCGTATTCGTTGGCAGGTAGTGCTGATCAATATAACCGATCAAATCATCACGTTTCAAGCTACGCAGGACATCTTCCGTACCCAAAATCGAATAGCCTAGCGGGTGTGTGCTGTACGAAGCGCGTGCAATCAAATCATGCACCAAATCATCTGGTGTGTCTTCATACATGCTGATCTCTTCAATGACGACGTTCTTTTCCTTTTCCAACTCATCTGCATCAAATACCGAGTTGAAGTACATATCGGAAAGAACATCGAGAGCGATCGGAGCATGTTGGTCGAGCACCCTTGCGTAATAACAAGTATACTCCTTCGAAGTAAAGGCGTTCACGTTCCCGCCAATCTCATCAAAGGTTTCCGCAATTTCCTTTGCAGAACGAGTTTTTGTGCCTTTGAAAAACATATGCTCGAGAAAATGGGAAATCCCGTTGTTTTTCTCGTTTTCATATTTCGAACCAGTCCCTACCCAGATGCCTAAGGCAACGGAGCGAACGGACGGAATCCGTTCCGTCACGATTCGAAGACCGTTATCACACGTATGACGTTGTATCACGTAAATCCTCCTCGGTTGTTCATCTGTCTCTACCCGAAACCTCGGGGAATTTCTTGTAAACACGTCTAACTATAGCAAACTTCCTTTGTCTCCACAATAAATGAACATGTATTTACGGTGACGGGAGTCTACGACTCGATATAACCTCCGAAACAGTCGTCGGCTGTAACCCCTTCTTTTTGGCGATTGTCAGAAGCTGGTCTAAACTGGCCTCGGAGGTAGAAGTAGGGTGCATGAGTACGAGGACGCCGTTCTCCATTTTCCGGCTTATTTTATTGATCACATAAGCAGGCGAAGGTTTCTGCCAGTCAATGGTATCTGCCGTCCATAGTATCGTCTTCATTTGATAAGACGAATGCGCGATTTGTACAACGCGTTGGTTAAAAGCACCAGATGGCGGTGCAAACAGGGAAGGCTTTACTTCCAGCGTTTTAAAAATAACATCTTGCGTACGACTTATCTCTTGATGAATCCTCTGTGTTCCCAGTGTGTTCATATCAGGATGCGAATACGCATGATTCCCAATCTCATGGCCACGTGCCATAATCTTTTTCGCTTCTTCTGGGTAACGTTTTACCCAAGAGCCATCCAGAAAGAACGTTGTTTTTACCTTATGTTTATCGAGTGTATTGAGCATCGAATCGAGATACTCATTTCCCCAAGCCACATTGATCATAAAAGAAATCGCTGGTTTATTTGGATTTCCTCGATAGATCGGTTGTGCTCCCAATTGCTCAAGCGAAACCGCTGGAGGTACTTCCTTGTATACCAGCAAATCTGGGCTGGACACACCCGCAGCCAGCATTTTATTGAGTGATTCTTCTACATCGACTACACGTCCATTATAGCCGGGAATCGCCTTCCACGTCTGATCAACGACGGCATCGATTGGTTCTTCCTCTCTGCCCTCTTTCCACTTTTCAATCTGCGCCCGTAAACGCGCTTTTTCATTGTCGTTTCGATCCCCATTTACTACCTGGACATTTTTGAGCGTGCTAATGTAATGATGAATAGGCTGATAATTCAAGAGAACAATCAGCGCAGCTCCATATATAACGATGAACAAAAGTCTCCTGGTCCTATTCGTCATTAGGGCGTCGCCCTCCTCTATCAATCGTACGAGTCTCTCTTGTCCAATGTATGAAGGGAGGGAACGACTTAGACATACGAATCAGGAGCATCTGGTATAGAAAAGAAAAAAGCTTCCGTACACGAATTTCTTCGAGTGACGAAGCCTTTTGGTTTCCTTTATTCTGCTTTTGTTGGCGTTTCAGCAGCTTGTGCCGCAGCAGCTTGTTCTTTCAAAACTGCTTTGCGAGAGAGATTCACACGACCTTGGTCGTCGATCTCGGTCACTTTCACTTGTACTTTATCACCAACTGCGACAACATCTTCTGTTTTGGCTACACGCTCTTCAGCCAGTTGAGAGATGTGGCACAAGCCCTCTTTACCCGCGAACAACTCGATGAACGCACCGTACTTCTCTACGCGTTTTACTGTTCCCAGGTATACCTGACCAACAGCTACCTCACGAACCAGATCTTCAATGATTTGTTTCGCGCGCAGATTCGCCTCGTGGTTGATGGATGCAATGAAGACTCTTCCATCTTGTTCGATGTCGATTTTTACGCCGGTTTCTTCGATAATCTTATTGATGACACGACCTTGTGGACCGATTACATCGCGAATTTTCTCCGGATTGATCGTCATGGTCATGATTTTTGGTGCATAAGGAGACAGTTCTTTACGCGGTTCGGAAATCGTGCTCATCATATGGTTCAGAATGTGCAAACGACCAACACGCGCTTGCTCCAAGGCCAACTCTAAAATCTCACGGTTAATACCGGAAATTTTGATGTCCATTTGGATAGCTGTTACACCAGCCTCTGTACCCGCTACTTTGAAATCCATGTCTCCCAAATGATCTTCCATACCTTGAATATCAGTCAGGATCGAGAAAGATTTCTCATCTTTGCTCATGATCAAGCCCATCGCAATACCTGCTACCGGTGCTTTGATCGGTACACCTGCATCCATCAAGGCAAGTACGCTCGCGCAAATCGATGCTTGCGATGTGGAACCATTGGATTCAATGACCTCGGATACGAGACGAATCGTGTATGGGAACTCTGTCTCAGATGGAATGATCGGCTCGATAGCACGCTCACCCAACGCACCGTGTCCGATTTCACGACGACCCGGAGGACGCAACGGACGTGCTTCACCCACGCTATACGGCGGGAAGTTGTAGTGGTGCATGAAACGCTTCGATTCTTCCAGACCGAGTCCATCGAGAATTTGAACATCTCCCAGCGCGCCCAATGTGCAAACGCTCAACGCTTGCGTCTGACCGCGGGTAAACATAGCAGAGCCATGTGTACGGGAAAGAATGTTTGTCTCACTGGACAGCGGACGGATTTCGTGCAAAGCTCGTCCATCAGGGCGAACTTTCTCGTCAGTAATCAGACGGCGAACCTCATCCTTGACAATATTGCCAAGTACTTCGCTAATCATCTTTTCCTGTTCTGGATATGCCTCAGGGTCCTTGGCTGCAAAATGCTCTTTGGTTTCTGCCTTGATATCATCAATAGCATCGTAGCGCGCTTGTTTTTCTTCGATGCGAACAGCTTCTTTCAAGCGAGCTTCCGCATATGCACGTACAGCTTGATCGATTTCAGGATCAACCTCATGCAAGATGACTTCCATTTTTTGCTTGCCGATTTCTGCTACGATCATGTTCTGGAATTCTACCAATTGCTTAATCACGTCATGACCAGCCATGATCGCTTCAAGCATGACCGCTTCCGGTACTTGGTTCGCAGCTGCTTCCACCATGTTAATCGCTTTGTGCGTACCTGCGACAGTCAGGTGAATATCGCTTTTCTCTGCTTGAGCTACAGTAGGGTTAATGACGAACTCACCGTCAATTCGACCTACGATTACCCCTGCAATCGGACCTTCAAAAGGAATCTCCGAGACGCATAGCGCTGCGGAAGTACCGATCATCGCAGCGATTTCAGGCGAGCAGTCTTGATCCACAGACAGAACAGTATTTACGATTTGTACATCGTTACGGAATCCTTCTGCAAAAAGAGGGCGGACAGGGCGGTCAATCAAGCGGCTAGCCAAAATCGCCTTTTCGCTTGGACGTCCTTCTCTTTTAATAAAGCCGCCAGGAATTTTCCCAACCGCATAGAGACGTTCCTCATAGTTGACAGTCAGTGGAAAGAAGTCAAGTGGCTTCGGCTCCTTCGAGACTGTAACTGCAGACAGGATTGCTGTATCGCCGTAACGAACCAAGACCGAACCATGCGCCTGTTTAGCCATTTTGCCAAATTCCAGGGTCAGTTTTCGGCCTGCCAGTTCGAAGTCATATGTACGGTATTGTTGCTCCATGATGCTAGCAGTCCTCCTTCACAACAATGTGCGTTTACACACTTTGTTTTCTACCTATATGTATTATTTCCTGCCATGATAAAAATTAAATGGGTACCTTTGGCAGTCGTTCTAGATAATAAAAAAAGCTTCTTTTGTGAAGCTAATGTAAGCAAACCATTTGTTTCTAAGCCTTTACTCGTTAGGATAGGCTTAGCGCATTTCTTGCGCTAAACCCTCCCACACGATAGAAAAAGCGGGCAGAACCCGCTTTCTACAAAACGCTGATTAGCGGCGCAGACCCAGGCGGTCTACAACCGAACGATAGCGTTGAACATCTGCTTCACGCAGGTATGTCAACAGGTTACGACGTTGACCAACCATTTTCAAGAGACCACGACGGCTGTGGTGATCTTTCTTGTGCGTACGCAAGTGTCCGTTCAGATTGTTAATGTTTTCGGTCAAGATAGCGATTTGCACTTCCGGTGAACCGGTGTCGTTCTCATGAGTACGGAACTCTTGAATCAGTTGAGTTTTACGTTCTTGAGTCAATGCCATCATGACTCACCTCCTCATTTTTTATACCGTTCGCCGAGTCTGCCGTCGGTGAGAATCGGACAGCCAAGCTACGGTTATCTGTACAACGTTTTGAATTATAGCATACCATTTTGTGAAAAGCAAAGAGAATCCTTTACGAGATTCCCTCTGCGAATTTTTGCTTCGCCGTTTGTACATCTCGTCCAATTTGCGCGATGAGTGAATCGACTCCAGCAAACTTCTGCTCTTCCCGGATGTAGAACAAAAACTCTACTTCTACTTCTTTGTCATAAATTTCACCAGAGAACTCAAAAATGTGCACTTCTAGTGACTTTTCTTTTTTCTCCAGTTCAAATGTAGGCTTGATCCCAACGTTCATGACACCATAGTAGCTTTGTTCATCCACGGTAAAGCGAACGCCGTAGACCCCATTCTTTCCGATTAAGTACGGCTGATTTACTTGGACGTTCGCTGTAGGAAAACCAATGGTTCGACCGCGTTTGTCGCCATGCACGACTGTTCCACGCACTTTGTAGGAGCGGCCTAGCAAATGACGAACCTGCTCGACATCCCCATGATGAAGATATTCACGGATGATTGTACTGCTCACTTTTTCACCCAAGCGATTTACCGGACCCACGATGTCGAGCCCATAGCGACCTTTGCTCATTTCTTGCAAGGTATGGGCAGTCCCCATCCCGCGATAACCAAAGGTGTAGTCGAAGCCAACGACAATATGGCGGCATTCCAATGGAAGAAGGCACTCTGCGATGAAATCTTCTGGATAAATAGCCGCAAAGCTGATATCGAACTTCATCACATATGTGGTGTCTACGCCCATCTTTTCGAATTGCTCGAGCTTGTCTTCAAGTGGTGTCAAATAGCGGGTATAACCGCTTTGCCCCAAAACTTCTCGAGGATGCGGATCAAAGGTCACTACCGTACTTTGCCATCCGTTTGCTTTCGCTGTATCAATCGCCTTTTGGATTACACGGCGATGCCCAATATGTACACCATCAAAGTACCCAAGTGCAATCGCACAAGGATTCGCTTGCAGGTCAGACGGAAACGGGTATGTTAGGTAGATCGTTTTCACGGATTACACCTCGGCTGGAAAGACTTTTTCTGGCTTGGCGAAAAGTCCTTTGTCTCCACGGCATACGCGATGAATGCCAAGTAATTCTTCCCCCGCAAACAAGCAAATCAAACTTCCTTCCTCCGCAGTGACGCCCGGAAGCGCAGTCGCAAGTCCATTACGTACTGCTTTGATCCGTTCTGGCTTGACCTGAAACGATGGTAAGAACGAGATTGCCTGAGGGATGGAGACCAAGTAGTGGGAAATGTCTTCCCCACTTGCTGCCTGTTCCTCAATTTGCTGGAGCGGGATTGCCTCTTGCTCCTGGAACGGGCCGCTTTTTATTCGCCGCAACAGCTTCATATGGGCAGGATAACCCAGAGCGCGTCCGAGGTCAACACATAAGGTGCGCATGTATGTGCCTTTGGAGCACGTGCACGTGAATGCAACATCGACAGTGTCCCCATCTACGCTAATCTTATGAAGTGTCAGCTCATAGAGCGTCACTTTCCGTGCCTGCCGTTCAATTACCGTGCCTTCACGAGCCAGGTCGTACAGCCGCTTGCCGTTTACCTTAACCGCAGAGAACATCGGAGGTATCTGCTCCATTTCACCCAAGAAGGATGCGAACAGCGCTTGAATACGCTCCGTCGTAATCGATGCTGCATCTACTATGTCATGCTCCACCACTTCTCCAGAAGCATCTTCCGTCGTGGTAGTTGAGCCGAGTCGCATGACTACATCATAGCGCTTAGGCAGCTCTTGCAAATATTCAACTAGCCTCGTTGCGTGTCCCACACAAATGGGGAGTACACCCGTCACATCTGGATCAAGTGTACCCGTATGCCCCACTTTTTTCGTTCCATACAATCGACGAATACGTGCTACACAATCATGGGATGTCATACCAGCTGGCTTGTCGATAACCAGCACGCCGTTCACGTTACTCATCGAATTTCACTCCTACTGCATCGTCCAGCACAGTCCAAACTTTTTGCTGTACTTCTGAAAGTGGTCCTTTGATCGTGCAACCTGCTGCTTTTGCGTGCCCTCCGCCACCGAGCTGCTTCGCAATGACAGCTACGTCAACCCGATCGCGAGCGCGCATGCTCACCTTTACCACTCCCGGTTCCGCTTCCACAAAAGAAACGCCGACCTCGACTCCTTCAATGTTACGGCAGTAATTCACCAATCCACCAGCATCTTCCCGCTCTGCACCCACTTCGGCAAAATCTGCGGCTGCAACAGTGATGGAGGCAACCAAATTTTGATGGGTCAGTTGCAACGTTTGGAGAGCGCGTCGCAGTACTTTCACATGGGCAAATGTGATTTCTTCCAGACACCGCTCTGCTACGTCTCCTGGCTTCACACCATATCCGAGCAATCGAGCTGCGATCTCCATGACGCGTGGTGATGTATTGGAATAACGGAAACCGCCAGTATCCGTCAGAAGGCCGGTATAGATAGACAGCGCAAGCTCTTCGTTGAAAGAAACCCCTGCTGCTTCTGCAACATCAAACAAAATTTCTGCTGTTGCGGCTGCATCCGGTCGAACCAGATTTACCGTTCCAAAATGATCGTTGGTCGGGTGATGATCGATATTCAGCAATGCAGCGCCAGAAGCAAATAAAGACCGTACATCGCCCATCCGCGACTCATCCGCGCAGTCTACAGCGATTACGGCCCCGAACGTCTCGTTCAGTGGTTGTTTGCGCAGGTTATAAAGACGGTCAAACCGCGGCAAGAAGTTAAACTTGATCGGTGTTTCCCCTTCGTTTACAACCACATACTCTTTTCCCAATTGCTCTAGCATGAGCACGACTCCCAAAGCAGATCCTGTAGCATCTCCGTCAGGGCTTACATGGGAAAGAACCAGGAAGCGGTCGTGCTCCTGCATAAAACGCACCGCTTCCTGTACTGCCATTTGATTAGGATTCATCCTGTTTCTCTCCCTCTGTGGAGATTTCCCGCAGGATTGATTCAATTTTGCTGCCGTAGTCAATGGACTCGTCCAGCTTGAATACAAAATCAGGAATGTGACGCAGCTTTACGCGTTTCCCGATCTCCGTACGCAAATAACCTTTTGCTTTTGTCAAACCTGCAAGAGAAGCTTTACGCTCTTCCTCACTGCCAAAAATGCTGACAAAAACCTTTGCCAATTGCAGGTCACTGCTTACCTCTACATCTGTTACCGTTACGAAACCGACACGAGGATCTTTGAGTCCACGCTGCAATACGAGGCTCAACTCTTTTTTGATTTCTTCGCCTACGCGGCTGATTCGTGTTTTATTCATCGATTTTCACCTCCGCTGGCTGCTCTTTAGTCGTAGTATTCCGTATCCACGCGAATCAACTCTACCTCTGGATGGTTTTCCACGAATCGAATGACAGCCTGCATTTCTTGTTGTAAAAAAGAAATCTCATTAGCAACGGCAGCGATACCCAACACGGTACGCTGCCATTGCTCGAGATAAGCCACCTCTGCCGCGGAGACATGAAATCGGCTCCGCAGCTTGCCGATCAGACTTTTGACGATGGCCCGTTTTTCTTTCAGGTTTTGGCTAGCGGGCAGAAACAGTTCGATCTGCACACCTGCTATCATTATTGTTTCACTTCAACCATGACGAATGCTTCGATGACGTCGCCGATTTTGAGGTCATTGAAGCGTTCCAAAGTTAGACCGCACTCATAGCCAGCAGCAACGTCTTTCGCATCATCTTTGAAGCGTTTGAGGGTATCGAGCTTACCTTCATAAATCACAATGCCTTCGCGGATCAAACGCGCACCAGCATCGCGGCTCAATTTACCTTCAGTCACATAGCAACCTGCAATGTTTCCGACTTTGGATACTTTGAACACTTCACGAATCTCAGCTTGGCCGATAATGTTTTCTTTGAAGACTGGATCAAGCATACCTTTGAGAGCAGATTCGATCTCTTCGATTACAGTATAGATCACACGGTGCAGGCGAATGTCGATCTTCTCTTGTTCAGCCATGCTGCGCGCATTTGGTTCAGGACGAACGTTGAAACCAATGATAATGGCATTCGAAGCATTTGCCAGTGTAACATCGGATTCTGTAATCGCACCAACACCTGTATGAATGATCTTCACACGAGTTCCGTTGACATCGATTTTCTCCAAAGAACCGCGCAGTGCTTCCACAGAACCGTGTACGTCTGCTTTTACAATCAGGTTCAGTTCCTTGATATCGCCTTCTTGGATGTGTTGGAACAAATCATCCAAAGAAACGCGGGAGCTTTCACGACGCTCGGATTCACGTTGCTTGGAAGCACGTGCTTCCCCGATCGCGCGGGCTTTCTTCTCGTCTTCAAAGACACGGAACTGATCGCCTGCTTGTGGAACATCATTCAGACCCGTAATTTCTACTGGCGTAGATGGACCTGCTTCTTTCAGACGGCGTCCTTTGTCATTCACCATCGCACGCACACGTCCAAAAGCGGAACCGACAACGATAGGATCACCTACACGGAGAGTACCTTGTTGAACCAAGATAGTTGCAACAGGACCACGTCCCTTGTCGAGCTCAGCTTCGACAACGGTACCGCGCGCAAGTTTGTCTGGGTTGGCTTTCAGTTCTTGTACTTCGGATACGAGCAAGATGTACTCGAGCAATTCCTCGATACCTGTACGCTGTTTAGCGGACAATGGGGAGAAGATCGTATCGCCGCCCCACTCTTCGGCAACCAATTCATACTCGGTCAACTCTTGCTTGATACGGTCAATATTTGCTTCTGGTTTGTCAACCTTGTTGACAGCAACGATGATTGGCACATTTGCCGCTTTCGCATGGCTGATCGCCTCAACGGTTTGCGGCATGACACCGTCATCTGCTGCAACCACCAGAATGGTGATATCTGTGATTTGCGCACCGCGTGCACGCATCGTTGTGAACGCCGCGTGACCTGGTGTATCGAGGAAAGTAATTTTCTTTCCTTTGATCTCAACTTGGTACGCACCGATATGCTGTGTAATTCCTCCCGCTTCTCCCGCTACTACGTTTGTAGAGCGGATCGCGTCCAGCAACGTTGTTTTCCCGTGGTCAACGTGACCCATGATGGTAACAACTGGCGGTCGCTCCATGAGACTTTCTGGTGCATCTACGTCTTCCAACGTTTCGAAGTTCGTTTCATCAATGATGATTTTTTCTTCGACTTCTACGTTGTAGTCCGCGCAAATCAGTTCGATAGCTTCACGATCGAGGTACTGGTTGATCGTCGCCATGATACCCAAGCCGAACAGCTTTTTGATTACTTCGGCTGGTTCCTTACGCAGTTTCACTGCCAACTCATTTACAGTCAAAGACTCTGTAAACGTGATCTTTGTAGGTGGTTCAATCACAGGACGTTGCGGCTTTTGTCCACCACCACCACGGTTGTTATTTCCTCCACGGCGGTTGTTTTGGTTGTTACGGTTGTTTCCACCGCGGAATGGTTGATTCTTCTTGTTATCTTCAAAAGTCTTTTGGGTTTGAGGAGCTTTTTTGATTTTCTCACGCTTTTCCATACCAACATTGGAAGGAAGTTTTACTTTATCCTCAAACTCTTCCCCTGTACGACCCTCCGTTTGATTCGCTGCAGGTTGGTTTGCAGGACGTTGTTGGTTTTGTGGTCGTTGTTGGTTTTGTGGTCGTTGCTGATTTTGAGGACGCTGTTGGTTTTGTGGTCGTTGTTGATTCTGCGGCTTACGGTCAGACGGCTTTGCGGGTTGACTTCTCATATTGTTTGGTTTTCTCTCCTGATTCTTCCCCTGATTTTTTCCATGCTGAGGACTATGCTGATCGAGATTGCCACTTGCACTGCTATTTCCTGGACGATTCGTGCTTGTGTTCTTTGCTCCGCGATCGCTATTTGGTTTTTCATTTCTAACCGGTTGAACTTGCCCCGCTTGCTGCTGGGGTTTGATCTGTTGTCCTCTGGAGTCGTTGGGGCGTCGTTGATCGTCCGTTTGTTTGGGTCTTGCATCACTAGGTGTGCTCCGCGTCTCCGGTTTGGCACCAGAACGCAATTTTGCCATGTGATCCTCGATCCTTTTGATCGTCCCTTCTTCCATGATACTCATATGATTTGCTACTTCTATATTCAATCGTTTTAGCAAATTGAGGATTTCCTTGCTGCTCATGTTGTGCTGTTTGGCATACTCATACACACGTGTCTTCAAATATACTTCACCCTTTCTTAGTTAGGTGAGCAGACGCTGAATGCTTTCGGCCAATTTCCCATCGGTTACCGCCACGGTAACGCGCCCATCTTTTCCGATTGCGTGTCCCAATGAATGTCGGTCGCCAGTGGTTACACATGAGACACCGTAATAGGAACATTTATCCTTTACTTTCTTGGCGGTATTGTCTGATGCATCTGATGCGAGCAATACCAGGCGGGCCTGCCCATTACGAACAGCGGTAATGACCAATTCCTCCCCAGTAACGATCTTTCTCGCACGCATCGCCAATCCGAGTAATTGTGCTGCTTTTGGGGTCATTTTCCCACCATCTCCAGCCATTTCTCACGGAAAGCATCATACTTTTCTTGGGAGATGGACATATTGAGGGCACGTTCCAGCACTTTTTTCCATTTCCCCGATGCGAACGCATCCGGCTTCAGACAGCTTTCCTGCCGACACACATAGGTACCGCGTCCCGCCGCCCTTCCAGTAAGATCAATGACGATCTCTTCTTCTGGCGTCCGGACGACGCGGATTAATTCCTTTTTCGGAAACATTCCTTGGCAAACAATGCACTTACGCAACGGGATCTTTTTTTGCTTCATGATTATTCGTTGTCCGTCCCTTCATCGCTCTCTACTTCTTTTGGATAAGCGATGCCTTCTTGGTCGGCTTGGGACTCGCTCTTGATATCGATCTTCCAGCCAGTCAGCTTGGCTGCCAGGCGCGCGTTTTGGCCACGCTTACCAATCGCCAGAGACAATTGATAATCGGGAACGATCACACGAGTAACCTTCTCCGCTACGTTAACCTCAACATGCAGCACTTTTGCAGGGCTGAGTGCATTGGCTACGTACTCGGCAGGATCTTCAGACCAACGAACAATGTCGATCTTTTCGCCTTTCAGCTCTGTAACGATCGTTTGGACACGCATGCCCTTTGGACCGACACAAGCTCCTACTGGATCAACATCTGCGTTGATGGAATGCACAGCGATCTTCGAGCGATCACCGGCTTCTCGCGCAACAGACTTGATTTCAACCACACCGTCATATATTTCTGGCACTTCTAGTTCGAAGAGGCGCTTCAAAAGCCCCGGATGAGTACGGGAAACGACGATTTGCGGTCCTTTAGTGGTTTTCTCTACTTTGATGATGTATGCCTTCACGCGATCTTGTGATTTAAAATCTTCGGATGGCATTTTTTCGGTGATCGGCATAACGGCTTCCGCCTTACCCAGATCAATGTAATAATTGCGAGCGTCCATACGCTGAACAACGCCTGTTACGATATCGTCTTCACGTTCAATAAACTCGCTGTAGATCAAACCGCGCTCCGCTTCGCGAATGCGCTGCGTAACCACTTGCTTCGCTGTCTGAGCAGCAATTCGACCGAAATCACGAGGCGTTACCTCGATTTCGACGATGTCCTCCAGACGGAAGTTAGGATCGATTTCTTGTGCTGCTTCTTGAGAGATCTCAAGACGCGGATCCAATACCTCTTCCACTACGTTCTTCCGCGCAAACACACGCACCATACCTGAATGACGATTTACATCCACCCGCACATTTTGGGCCGAGTTGAAGTTACGTTTGTATCCAGAGATAAGAGCCGCTTCGATGGCCTCAATCAGTACGTCTTTGGTGATGCCTTTCTCTCTCTCAATGGCTTCTAAAGCCTCGATAAAATCGCCGTTCATGACTTTCGTTGCCTCCTCCTTTACTTACCACAGGCTAACACAGGCCGCGACAACTAAAAAATAATTGCCATTCTAGCCGTGTCAATTTGCTCTTGGGAAATTACATACGTTTTCTTTGCTTCTTTTACTGTCAGCTTGCCATCCTCATAGGATACCAGTTCGCCTTCGAACGTGGTTGCACCTTCTATTGGCTCTTTTGTTGTGATATGCACATTTCTGCCGACAGCTTTCGTGAAATCCTTATCCTTGCGTAATGGGCGCTCAGCACCCGGCGAAGATACTTCTAAAAAGTATGCTGTAGGGATGGGATCTACTTCGTCTAGTTTTTCGCTCAGCTTCTCGCTGACAAGGCGGCAGTCATCAATATCAATGTTGCCAGTTTCATTGTCGATAAACACGCGCAGAAACCAGTTGCTGCCTTCCTTTTTGTACTCGATGTCAACTAGCTCCAGGCCCAATTCTTCAGCAATGGGCGTGACGAGTTCAGTGACGATGCCTGTTACCTTGCTCAAGCAAGTACCTCCTTCTCATTTGAACCATGAGGTGTAGCCAGAAAGAAAGAGTGGGTTTCCCCACTCTCGATCAGCCATGCGTATAAAACCAGTATTTCCAAAAAAATTATAGCATAACAGCCCTCTGCTGACAACCTTTGGATGACTGTGAGCCTTGACTGCACGCCTTAGAACAAGGATAGCTGGTTGGATTCTGGCAATCCTTTCAACGCACCTTGCTCGTCCAAGAACTCCAAAATGGTCTTGGAGATACGGGAGCGGGACAGGAGGTCTTCCTTGGACAAAAACTCCCCTTGCTCTCTCGCTTGTACGATGCTGATCGCTGCATTCGTCCCTAAACCAGGCAGGGCGTTGAATGGAGCGATGAGAGAATCACCCTCGATCAAGAAGCGAGTAGCGTCCGATTTGTACAAATCAACGTTGGCAAAACGGAAGCCGCGTTCAACCATTTCCAACGCCATCTCCAAGACAGTCAGCAATGCCTTTTCTTTTGGCTGCGCATCGTGTCCCTTGCCCTCGATCTCTTCAATCTTTTGCTTGATCGCCGCTGAGCCTTTGACCATCAGCGGAATATCAAAGTCATCTGCGCGAACAGTAAAATACGTCGCGTAAAACTCCAGTGGGCGATGAACCTTGAAGTAGGCAATCCGCACGGCCATCATGACGTAGGCAGTCGCGTGCGCCTTCGGGAACATGTACTTGATTCGCTGGCACGACTGAATATACCATTCTGGCACATTGTTGTTGCGCATTTCTTCCTGATCGTCCTCAGGAACCCCTTTACCTTTACGCACAGACTCCATGATCTTAAAGGCACGCGAAGGCTCTAGCCCTTTATAGATCAAATACACCATGATATCGTCACGACAACCAATTACGTCTGGCAGTTTGCAAGTACCATTGCGGATCAAGTCCTGCGCGTTGTTCAACCAAACGTCCGTACCGTGAGAAAGTCCAGAAATCTGAACAAGCTCGGCAAACGTAGTCGGTTTGGTGTCTTCCAGCATCTGACGAACGAATTTGGTTCCGAACTCTGGAATGCCCAATGTCCCCATATTCGTACCGATTTGCTCGGGTGTTACCCCCAGGGCTTCCGTCGAACTGAAGATGGACATTGTCTTTTTATCATCCAGTGGAATCGTCTTCGGGTCCATTCCCGTCAAGTCTTGAAGCATACGAATGACGGTCGGATCGTCGTGTCCCAGAATATCGAGTTTTAGCAGGTTGTCATGAATGGAGTGGAAGTCAAAATGGGTTGTGCGCCATTCTGACTCATTATCATCAGCCGGGAACTGAATCGGACAAAAGTCCTCAATTTCCATGTAGTCAGGAACTACGATAATACCGCCCGGATGCTGCCCTGTCGTCCTTTTTACACCTGTGCAGCCGTTCACGATCCGGGATATCTCGGCATTGCGCAACGTCATGCCTCGTTCATCGGCATACTTGCGCACATAGCCATACGCTGTTTTTTCCGCAACAGTACCAATCGTTCCTGCACGATATACGTAGTCTGCTCCGAACAGTTCTTGTGTGTACTTGTGTGCACGCGGCTGATAATCACCAGAGAAGTTCAAGTCAATATCGGGTACCTTATCTCCTTTAAAGCCGAGGAACGTCTCGAACGGGATGTCCTGTCCATCCTTGGCATACATGGTTCCACATTCTGTACATGCTTTATCCTCCAAGTCAAACCCAGAGGCGATTGAACCATCAGTAATAAACTCGCTGTGCTTGCAATTTGGGCAGCGATAATGAGGAGGCAATGGGTTTACCTCGGTAATCTCAGACATCGTCGCAACAAAAGACGAGCCTACAGATCCACGTGAGCCTACCAGATAACCATCATTCAATGATTTCGTTACCAAACGCTGCGAAATCAAATAAATCACACCGAAGCCGTGTTTGATGATACTGTTCAATTCTTTTTCCAAGCGATGCTCGACCAGTTCAGGCAATGGGTCACCATACAACGACCTTGCTTTGTCATAACACATTTGACGCAGCTCATCATCCGCCCCTTCAATGATCGGCGTGTACAGCTTGTCTGGAATCGGACTAATATCCTCAATCATGTCTGCGATGGCATTAGTGTTCGTCACGACAATTTCTTTTGCGGTCTCCTCTCCCAAAAAGGAGAACGCCTCCAGCATCTCATCCGTTGTATGGAAGTAAAGCGGCGGCTGGTTGCCTGCGGTTGGATCACCTTTTGACAGCAAGAAAACATCGCGGAAGATCTCATCCTGGGGATTCAGGAAGTGCACATCCCCTGTAGCTACGACCAGCTTACCGAGCTCTTTTCCCATTTCGACGATCTTTTCATGGTAGCCTTTCATCGTCTCCAGCGAAGGAATTTCTTCATTACGCAACAGTGGTGAGTAATGAGCGATCGGCTGTAATTCCAAAAAGTCGTAAAAAGCAGCAACTTCCTTCAACTCTTCAGGTGACTTACCGCGGAGAATCGATTGCATGAGCTCTCCGTCTTTGCACGCCGTACCAATTAACAAGCCTTCGCGGTATTTGGTCAGCTGGCTTCGCTGAATCCGGGGCCAACGGAAGAATGTTTCCACATGGGAACGACTTACAAGCTTGTACAGGTTTTTGAGTCCCTCTTTATTTTGCACGAGAATCGTCGCATGGAATGGACGTCCACTCTTGTAATCCGCCTCTTCGTTGCTTTTTTCATTCAATTCAGCAAGCGATTTGATTTCCGCTTCTTTTATGTCCTTCAACATTTGCTGGAACACGTGAGCCAAGGCTACGGTATCGTCCAACGCACGGTGGGCATTGATGAGCTCGACGTTGAACTTTTTCGCTAATGATCCCAAACGATAATTGCGCATTCCTTTGTACATCAACCGAGCCAAAGGCAGCGTATCTAAAAATGGATTGGTCCATGGCTCCATGCCGATCCGTTTGGCGCAGGCATTAATAAACGCTTTGTCAAACTCTGCATTATGTGCAACCAGGATGGCGTCACCAGTAAAATCCTTGAACTTGCGAAGAACCACATCGAGTGTCTCTTGCCCGCGGAGCATTTCGTTGGTAATCCCCGTAATCTCAGTTGTCTTTGGCCCAATTTCCAATTGCGGGTCAATCAGTTCCGTCCATTGGTCGACAATTTCCGAGCCTTTCATTTTGACAGCAGCGATCTCGATGATGGTATGCTCAGACGCGTTTAAACCCGTTGTCTCCGTATCAAACACGACGTACTCGGTATTTTCATCTATGGAAATATTATTGTCTGCTTGCAGGTTATAAACAATATCGATACCATCCTCGACTACGTACGCTTCCATACCGAGAATGCATTTGATGTTGTTCTTTTTGGCGATGGAATACGCCTCTGGAAATGCCTGTACGACACCATGGTCAGTGACAGCAATGGCTTTATGACCCCACTTTGCTGCGGTCGAGATCAGTGATTTTACAGATGCAACGGCATCCAGCGCACTCATCGGCGTATGACAATGGAGCTCGACACGTTTTTCTTCTGCTTGATCTTTGCGAATGACCTGCTCAATCTGGTTCAAATCATTGGCATTCATAACGAGATCGCGTACAAATGTGTCATGCTGAACACTTCCCCGCACTTTCACCCACATGCCGTCTTTCAGCAATTCAAGCATTTTCACGTCTTCTTTATCGCGGGAGAACATCTTCACCGTGAGAGAATCCGTATAGTCAGAAATATTGAATGTGAGCAAATGACGTCCACTGCGAAGCTCTTTTACTTCTACGTTAAATACGGTTCCTTGGATGACGATACGCCGTTCCTCATCTTGAATCTCGCAAATCGGGATCGGCGCATCTTTGATTTCATAACCCATCATAAGCGTAGTGACAGCCTCGGCTTTATCAGACGATTTGCTTTCTTGTTGAACAGCCGTCATCACAACTTCGACGAGAGCACGCTCTTCTTCTTTACGTTGCTCCTCAAAGGCCTTATACGCGTCATCGCTTTCTTCCCCATGGAAAGAAAAGCGCATTGAACAATCAGTTGCTTTCTGGAAAGCAGCCAAAAGTTCATTATCCGCTCGTTTTCGCTTGGCAACCTCAACAGACATCTCCGTTGGCAAGTACACCTTGACTTCCTGTTGGTCGACTTGCTTACGTGCTTGACGCATCGTAACGGCCAAGGAGTTCAATGTTGGCTCCAGCCCAGCTAGCAAGACATCCCAATACTCTTCGACTACGTGATCAAGAGACGGCTTTTGGTGATAGCGAAATCGGGTATCTACTTTGGCTAGATGTGAAAATGTATGCGTCAATCGCTTGGTAAAAGCAGCATAAACATCTGCAGGTATCATTCTCGGGAGGGCAAAGTGAAAAACCCATTCTTTGTTTTGCTTATACAGCTCTAGCTTTTCAATCTGCGCATCTAGAAAAAATCGCTCCACCCATTCGTCAGGAACTTCCATTTGCTTGACCAATAGGGAGAAGCGATGTTTTTGCTCTTGTAAACGGTCCACGGTTTTCCCACCTTCCCCATAAGTGAGCGTTCAAACAAGAAAAAGAGGCACTCCCCTTTAATCTAGGGGAGTACCCCGTAAAAATTCGACAAAATCCTTCTTATTCCTGCATGCAACTAGTTACCGAACAGCGCAGCTCCGGTTTGGTCAATTCGAGATAGGAGACCTTTCACTTCATCGACCAATTGATCCAGCTTCACATCATGTGTTTCGCCGTTTTTACGGATTCGCACTTCAACTGTTCCTTCTTGTGCCGCTTTATCAGAAACCGTAATACGCAGAGGCAATCCGATCAAATCAGCGTCTTTAAACTTCACACCAGCACGCTCGGGACGATCGTCAAACAAAACCTCGACGCCAGCTTTGCGCAGTGCTTCTGTAATTTGTTCACTAGCTTGACGTTGCTCTTCTACTTTAACATTGACCGGAATCACATGCACATGGAAAGGTGCAACAGATACTGGCCAAATGATACCATTTTCATCATTGTTCTGCTCGATCACTGCCGCAATTGTACGGGATACCCCGATTCCGTAGCAGCCCATGATCATCGGTTGACTGCGACCGTTCTCATCCAGGTAGGTAGCACCCATCGCTATGGAGTATTTCGTACCCAGCTTGAATACGTGACCAACTTCTACACCACGTGCAAACTTGATGACACCACCTGTACGAGGGCACTCGTCGCCTTCTGTAATGTTGCGCAAGTCAGCGTACTGGGAAACCGTGAAATCACGGCCAGCAACTACGTGAGTCAGATGATAGTCTGTTTCATTGGCACCGACGACACCATCATAAACATCTTGAACAAAATTGTCCGCGATGATTTCCACTTTTTCAGGATCAATACCCACTGGGCCAACAAATCCCGCAGGCGCTCCTGTTACCGAAACGATATCCGCTTCAGAAGCCAATCCTACGATCGCTGCATCATACAAGTTTTTCAGCTTCACTTCATTGATCTCATGATCACCGCGGACTAGCACCATAACCAGCTTGTCGTCTACGCGATAAATGAGGCTCTTGATGATTTGCTTTGCTTCGATTTGCAGTGCTTGTACCAATTGGTCGATCGTTTTAGTGCCAGGCGTATGCAATTTTTCGCGAGCTGGCGCTTCTGTTGCTGGCTTCGGAGATGGCTTGTACACGACTTCTGCCTTTTCCAAGTTGGCCGCATAATCACCTTCTTCAGAATAAGCAATCGTGTCTTCCCCAATGTCGCACAACGCCATGAATTCGTAAGTCCCTTTTCCGCCGATTGCACCTGCATCCGCTTCTACTGCACGGAAGTTCAAGCCTACTCGGGTAAAGATGTTCGTGTATGCATCGTACATTGCCTGGAAGTTGCGATCCAGACCTTCTTGTGACGTATCAAAAGAGTAAGCATCCTTCATAATAAACTCGCGGCAACGAATCAAACCGAAGCGTGGACGCACTTCATCACGGAACTTGGTTTGAATTTGATAAAGGTTGATCGGGAGTTTTTTGTAAGAGTTAATCTCATCACGCACGAGACTCGTAATGACTTCTTCGTGGGTTGGACCCAAGGCAAAAGGGCGATCATGACGATCACGCAGGCGAACGAGCTCGGGACCGTATACATCCCAGCGACCCGTTTGATGCCACAGCTCAGCTGGTTGCATCGCTGGCATCAACAGCTCTTGTCCCCCAGCATTGTTCATTTCTTCACGCACAATTGCTTGGATTTTGTGCAGGGAACGGAGCGCCAGGGGCAGGTACGTATAAATACCGGAAGCCAGTTGGCGGGCCATACCTGCGCGGAGCAGCAGCTTGTGGCTGGCAATCTCCGCGTCGGATGGCACTTCCCGCAGGGTAGGGATCAACATTTGACTTTGCTTCAACACGTGCGTGTCCTCCTTATGCCTTATCAGCAATCAACGTGCATTATCCTACAATTGTAGGTTTTTGCTCGTTTACTATTTCGTTAATTTCTTTCATCAGCTCTTCAAACAACTCGGTCTCTTTTACTTTCCGAACAATTTCACCATTACGGAAAATCAAGCCCTCGCCATTTCCGCCGGCAACGCCTACATCTGCTTCACGAGCTTCACCAGGTCCATTTACCGCGCAGCCCATTACCGCTACTTTTAACGGTACTTTCAGCGTGGAAACGGCATCCTCGACTTTTGTTGCCAAGCCGATCAGGTCAATTGCGCATCGACCGCAAGATGGGCATGCAATCACCACTGGATCGTTGTTCACGATATCCAAGCTGCGAAGGATTTGTTTTGCTACTTTAATTTCTTCAACAGGATCAGCCGTCAGGGATACACGGATGGTATCACCGATTCCCATCGACAATACCGTTCCGATTCCAACTGAAGACTTGATGCTGCCGGAGAACTGTGTGCCTGCTTCTGTTACACCGACGTGCAGCGGATAGTTGCGTTTCTGTGCCATCAATGAATAGGTTTGGATCATCGTTGGAACATCGGAAGACTTCAAGGAAATGACAATGTTGTCGTAGTTCAAGTCTTCCAGAATTTGCACGTGGTCCATCGCACTTTCTACGATTGCTTCCGGAGAAGGGTAACCATATTTATCCAATAGTCTTTTCTCGACAGAACCGGAGTTGACCCCGATACGGATCGGAACATTGCGCTCACGGCACGCTTCCACTACGCGTTGCGTTTTTTCTTTCGAACCGATGTTTCCCGGGTTGATCCGAATTTTATCAATCCCGCTCTCCAATGCAATCAACGCCAGCTTGTGGTCGAAATGAATGTCGGCAACAAGCGGCAAAGGGGAGCGTTCTTTAATTTTTTTGATGGCACGTGCTGCATCTTCATTGATGACGGCCAAGCGAACAATTTGGCAACCGACATCGTGCAGTCTCTGAATCTCAGCCAGAGTTTTTTCTACATCACGTGTGTCTGCTGTCGTCATCGATTGGATGACTACGCTTTTTTGGCCCCCGATTTGCACTCCACCTACAAAAACCGGTTTCGTCTCCTCGCGCTTGAACATTTTGCACCATCCTTTTAGGTATGTCTGTTTTTCTTTCTATCTTGTTAGTACGTGATTAGGAGAACAATCGTTGCAAATCATTCCAAGTCACTACCAAAATTAGCAACATCAAAAAGGCAAAGCCCAAGAAATGAACCATTCCTTCTTTATGCGGATCAACAGGTCGACCTCGCAGCGCTTCTACTCCCAAGAATGCCAGACGTCCGCCGTCCAAGGCTGGCAGTGGCAACAGATTGAACAACCCAAGGTTAATGCTCAATACAGCAGCCCATTTCAACAGAATCGCCATGCCTTGTTGCGCAACCTCACCAGTCATCTTGAAAATACCGACGGGACCACTCAAGTCCTTCAATCCGTATTCCCCCGTTACGAGCATTCCCAAGCTTTTCAGGATCATCATCGTAAAATCGTAAGTGTTGGTTGCACCAGATTTCAGAACTTCCCCTGGAGCAAACGTGAGTGCATTGGTTACCATGATTTTGCCTACGTTGTTTTCGTCTTTCCCTACTTTAACTGGCACACTCATACGCTGTCCATTGCGCTCGTATTCAAATGTTAGCTGTTGGTCCGGCGCTTTACTAATCTTTTCTACAACGTCTTTCCACGAGGATACAGGCTGACCTTGAATCGCGACCACCTTATCACCTGGCAATAATCCAGCTTGAGCAGCAGGTCCTCCCGGGATCACATTCCCCAGATAACTGCCATTCGGTACGCCGTACAAGAAGCCGATCACGATAAACAAAACAAACGCCAGCAAAAAGTTGGCTGCAGGTCCCGCAAAAATCGCCCAGAAACGCTGTGAAACTGTCTTGCCTTTGAACTGTCTGTTCAGAGGGGCAATCTGTACTTCTTCTCCATCCTTGACCAGCTGAGCCTGTGGATGAACAGCAAACGTCTTCTGCTCTCCGTCCAGTTCAAGCACGATATTTAAATTTTGCTCCAGATCAAATTGTACCACCGTACCGGTGATCGAACGAGTAGAACCAGAACTTGGCCCATCGAGCAAAATATGTGTGACCTTTCCTAACGCATCCCGCTCCACGGTTACTTCCATGTGCGGTTTTAACATATCCATCTCCGGGTCTTCTCCCGCCATGCGAACGAGACCACCGATGGGTAACAGGCGTAAGGTGTATTCCGTTTCTCCCCGCTTCACGCGAAAAATTTTTGGCCCCATTCCCAGTGCAAATTCACGACATAAGATCCCTGCCTTCTTGGCCAGAAGGAAGTGTCCTAGTTCGTGCACAAAGACAAGTACCCCAAATACAACTACAATCGCGAGAATTGATTCAACGGAATCCAGGTTGGGCAAAGGCAAGTGAACAGCCACCTTTCTGTCAAGTATCTAACACTCATATTCCTTAGATGGAAACGAGCGCATAAGAGCGTGCCCACTCATCAGCTGCAAAAATATCTGAAAGCTCTGGGCTCGCTACACCAAGGTGAGCTTCGCATGTTTTTCGGACGACCTTTTCGATGTCCAAAAAACTGATCGCTCCCTTCAAGAACCTATCAACTGCGACTTCATTGGCTGCATTCAGTACTGCAGTATGCGTACCTCCTGCCATGCCGCACTCATACGCTAATTTTAACAGTGGATAACGCTCATAATCCATGGCAGCAAAATGAAGCGTGGCGATCTTGACCAAATCAAGTGGTTCTGTAGGCAGTTCTTTTCTGATGGGATAGCTCATGGCGTACTGAATCGGAACCTTCATATCCGGTGTACCGAGTTGGGCCATGACCGCTCTGTCTTTGTATTCTACCATAGAGTGTATGATACTTTCATAATGCAATACGCATTCGATTTGCTCATAAGGTAAATCGAACAGCCAATGAGCCTCGATCACTTCAAAACCTTTGTTCATCATGGTGGCAGAATCGATGGTAATCTTTGCACCCATGCTCCAATTCGGATGAGCCAATGCCTGCTCAACTGTCACTTGCTGTAGATCCTCGCGAGAGAGATGACGGAACGAACCGCCTGAAGCGGTCAAAATGACCCGCGCCACATCCTCCTTGCGCTCTCCTTGCAGACATTGGTAGACAGCTGAATGCTCGCTGTCTACTGGAATAATCGATACACCTTTTTCTTTCGCTCGTTTCATGACAACAGGGCCAGCGCTCACCAGTGTCTCTTTGTTGGCCAGTCCAATTGTTTTTCCCGCCTCAATCGCAGCGAGTGTAGGTGCGACCCCTACACTGCCCACAACAGCGGTCATAACGAAATTGGCAGCTTCATGACGGGCAACCAGTTCCAATCCTTCGGCACCGTAAACGATTTCTGGTTGAGACTTGCCCGCCAATCTATCTCGCAGTTCAACGGCAGCCTTCTCATTTCCCACAGATACGAGCTCGGGCTTGAATTTTTCCACCTGGCGTGTTAGTAGGTCGACGTTTGTTCCAGCAGCCATAGCCACCACCGAAAAATCCTCTGGATGCTGGTCTACGACTTCAAGCGTGCTCGTTCCAACTGACCCCGTTGAACCTAAGAGCGCTATTTTTTTCACGGATTTCACCCTCTATATCTCTTTCTATATGCAAAAGGTTTTAGACAATACCTAATAGATGTAGAACCGGAAAGACGAGCAAAAAACTATCAAAGCGATCCAAAACGCCCCCGTGACCCGGAATGAGTTGTCCTGAATCTTTTACATGGAAATGTCTCTTGAAAGCCGACTCCACCAAATCCCCCAATTGCCCGACGATCCCTGCAACAAGAGCGATGGTCAATGCCTGATCAATCGCAAAATGTCCAAAGCTAGCATTGATGGAAAGAACAATCAAGACCGAAGCGAAGAGACCTCCTAAGGCCCCTTCCACCGTCTTGTTTGGACTAATTTCTGGCCACAGTTTACGTTTACCTATTGCTTTTCCGACAAAATAGGCGCCCGAATCAGTCGACCAGATTCCCATAATGACCATCACCGTAAGCATGAATCCTTCAGGTAGGTTTCGGGTAGCGGCCATATAAGTAAAACCGTAGCCTATGTATAACGCCCCCACCAACGTAAGGGCGACGTGTTCGATGTGAAACTGATTTTTCCGTAAAACGGAGTAAATCAACAAGAGCAGGATGACGGGCAGCATCAGATCCGGCATGCTGATACTGAGCCAATCCGAAAATAATAGAGACGGCCACAAAATGCTTAACATCAATACATATCCGAGCAATCCTGCCAAATAAAATGACTGAATGCCAGCCATTCTCATAAATTCAAAATAACCAATGACAGCCAGTAAAAACACTAATAGTGAGTACCAAACTCCACCAGCATACATCAATAATAGAAAAGCAGCCCCACCAATCAGGCCTGTTATTATACGTTGCTTCAACTGATTCCACCTCTCGGCTATACCGCCCCGTAGCGACGAGCTCGGCCTTGGTATTCCACGATTGCTTGATAAAAATGTTCACGGGTAAAATCAGGCCATAGCACGTCCGTAAACCATAATTCTGTATATGCTAATTGCCACAGCATAAAGTTACTCAAGCGAATCTCTCCACTTGTACGAATCAAGAGGTCTGGATCGGGAATTTCGCTTGTATACAGGTAGCTCGATATCAATTCCTCTGTCAGTTCTTCTGGTTGTAGCTCGCCTGCTTTTACTTGTGCTGCCATCTCTGAGAATGCTTTTGCAAGTTCATCTCGCCCCCCGTAATTCAGGGCAAAATTCAATTGAAGACCGCTATTGTCCTTCGTTCTCTCTTCTGCTTCCAGCAATGCTTTCAGCGTATGAGAAGGCAGTTCGTTTTTACTGCCCAGCATGCGTATGCGGACACCACGTTCTATTAATTCATCCAATTCTGTCGACAAAAATTCCTGCGGAAGTTTCATGAGAAAATCCACTTCATCGCGTGGACGCTTCCAGTTTTCGGTAGAGAATGCGTACATCGTCATATAACGCACGCCGATCTCGTCTGCAGCCTTGACGACTTCTTTTACTGCTTTCATTCCTGCACGGTGCCCGGCAACCCGGGGTAAACTGCGCTTATTGGCCCAACGACCGTTACCATCCATAATAATCGCCACATGTTCCGGAATCTTACCGGAACGATCCAACTCGGCTGGCTCCGATTGCTTTTCTTTGCGGCCCCATTTGCGCGCCAGATGTTCTAACATAAAGTGTTCCCCCGTAATGAGAGATATAGACGTACATCCCCCTCAAACGAGGGGGATTACCATTACCTATACTTCCAAAATGTCTTTCTCTTTGTCCTTAACGATCTTGTCAACTTCGGCGATGAATTTATCCGTCGTTTTTTGTATGGTTTCTTGATGACGACGAGAATCGTCCTCAGAAATAGTAGCAGCTTTTTCAAGCTTTTTGATTTCATCGTTTGCATCACGACGGATGTTACGAATCGCTACTTTTGCCTCTTCTCCACCTTTTCCTGCCAGCTTCACGAGCTCTTTACGACGTTCTTCTGTGAGTGGAGGAATGATCAGGCGGATAATCACGCCATCATTGGATGGAGAAATTCCCAAATCCGATTGTTGCAACGCACGGTCAATTTCTTTGAGCGCCGTTTTATCCCAAGGCTGGATTGTCAGCATACGTGGTTCTGGTACGCTGATGTTTGCCAATTGGCTAATCGGCGTTGGCGTGCCGTAGTAGTCTACTGTAACACGATCCAGCATCGCTGGGTTCGCACGACCTGCACGCAGGCTGGACAGATCTCTTTTCAAAGCATTGATCGCTTTATTCATGCGATCTTCCATGTCATTTAGCACAGTTTGTGGCATAATTATTCCCCTTTCACTAGAGTACCGATTTTGTCGCCCATTACTGCCCGACGAATATTGCCTTCTTCAGAAATGTTAAAGACGATCAACGGAATACTGTTATCCATGCACAAGCTGGACGCTGTTGAATCCATGACACCTAAACCTTTATTCAGCACTTCCAGGAATGTCAACTGGTCGTACTTCTTAGCGTTCGGGTCAAGGCTTGGGTCTGCAGAGTAAACACCGTCTACCTTGTTTTTCGCCATCAGGATTACTTCAGCTTCAATCTCAGCTGCACGCAGCGCTGCAGTCGTATCTGTTGAAAAGTAAGGGTTACCAGTACCGGCAGCGAAGATAACCACGCGCATTTTTTCCAAATGGCGAATGGCACGACGGCGTATGTATGGTTCTGCTACCTGTCTCATCTCAATCGAGGTTTGAACACGAGTCGGGACGTTCACTTTTTCTAACCCATCCTGCAAGGCGAGTGAGTTCATAATTGTGGCCAGCATACCCATGTAATCGGCTGTTGCCCGATCCATTCCTTTGGAGCTGCCGGAAAGTCCGCGCCAGATGTTACCTCCTCCGACGACTACTGCGACTTGTACACCCAATTCTACGATTTCCTTGATCTGGTTAGCGACGGAGAAAATAACTTTTGGGTCAATACCATACCCTAAGTCCCCCGCCAAAGCTTCCCCACTCAACTTTAACACAACCCGTTTATAGGCAGGAAGTGGCATGTGAAACGGCCTCCATTCATGAATCATTCTCTGTGCCCAGTCTTCATTCCTTCTAATTGGGAACAGGTACACACTGCTATCTACATGCAGAGAGTTTCACACAAAGTGAAACTCTCGCTTTGAAAATAGGGAACACGAAGGTGTTCCCTATAACCTTTATTATTGCTTATTAACTTGAGCCATTACTTCAGCTGCGAAGTCTTCTTGTTTCTTCTCGATACCTTCGCCTACTTGGAAGCGAGCGAAACCTTTCAAGGTAGCTCCTGCTTCTTTCAGCAGAGTAGCTACTTTCTTGTCAGTATCTTTTACGAATGGTTGCTCAACCAGTACGTATTCTTCGAAGAATTTGGAGAGGCGGCCTTCTACCATTTTCTCAACGATGTTAGCAGGTTTGCCTTCAGCCAGTGCTTGGTTTTTCAGAACTTCACGCTCACGCTCGATCTCATCAGCGGAAACTTCTTCACGGTTAGCAAAACGTGGGTTGGACGCTGCTGCGTGCATGCCCAGGTCGCGAGCCAGTGTTTCGTCTTGTGTACCTTCCAAAGTAACCAGAACGCCGATACGTCCACCCATGTGCAGGTAAGCACCGAAAACGCCGTTGTCTGTTTTCTCGGAGAGAGCAAAACGACGGAAGGAGATGTTTTCTCCGATAGTCGCGATTTTCTCGTTGATTACATGACCCAAAGTCTCGCCAGCACCTTTGAAAGGTTGCTCCAGAGCTTCTTCAACAGATGCAGGACGTTGGGATACAACGTGCTCAGCGATGTCTTTCACAAGTGTTTGGAACTCAGGGTTTTTACCAACGAAGTCAGTTTCGCAGTTTACTTCTACAACTGCTGCTACGTTTCCAGCTACCGCTGTCGCAGTCAAACCTTCAGCTGCAATACGTCCGGATTTTTTCGCTGCTTTCGCTACACCGCGCTCACGGAGCAAGTCAATTGCTTTTTCCATGTCGCCTGCTGTTTCTTCCAGCGCGCGTTTGCAATCCATCATACCTGCGCCTGTACGCTCGCGCAGTTCTTTAACCGCTTGTGCACTAATTGCCATTGAGTGAAACCTCCTCGAAAAGTTACGATCCTATTATAATCGAAAAGCAAGTCACCTGTTAACCTCGGCGACGCTATTCAGCAAAAAAGGATGGACGGGGGTTCTGACACCCTCAGTCCACCCTTTAACACACATGCTTACGCAGTTGTTGTTGCTTGTTGCTCTGTACCTTGGTTTCCTTCCAGGAGAGCGTCTGCCATTTTAGCAGTGAGCAATTTCACAGCGCGAATTGCGTCATCGTTACCTGGGATCACATAATCGATTTCATCTGGATCGCAGTTAGTATCTACGATCGCTACGATTGGGATACCCAATTTACGAGCTTCTGCTACAGCGATGCGCTCTTTACGAGGATCGATGACAAACAGAGCGTCAGGCAGTTTATCCATGTGAGCGATACCGCCCAAGAATTTTTCCAGACGATCCATTTCTTTGCGCAGAACGATAACTTCTTTCTTAGGCAATACTGCGAAAGTACCATCGTTTTCCATACGCTTCAGCTCAGCCAAGCGAGCAGTACGTTTTTTGATGGTTGTGAAGTTTGTCAGAGTACCACCCAACCAACGTTGGTTGATGAAGTAGTGACCTGTGCGTTCTGCTTCTTCTTTAACGGATTCTTGTGCTTGTTTCTTCGTACCTACGAAGAGGATTTTTCCGCCGTCTTGAGCGAGTTCACGCACGAAGTTGTACGCTTCCTCTACTTTTTTAACGGTTTTTTGTAGGTCGATAATGTAGATTCCGTTACGTTCGGTGAAGATATAGCGAGCCATTTTCGGGTTCCAACGACGAGTTTGGTGACCGAAGTGTACACCAGCCTCGAGCAATTGTTTCATCGAAATTACTGCCATATTTCACACCTCCTTCAAAAATGGTTTTTGTGATGCCTACCTCCGTCTCACCGCATGTTCCAAGCAATTCTGCCATAGGCAGCACCGTTGCCGGAATTGGTGGACGTGCGATTTCAACACCGTAAATGAATATATCACATGGAAGTTTCAATTGCAACAAACGAATTCCATTTATTTCGTAAAAAAGTTTTGACCCTTTTGACAGACGACAAACGGACACATTTCGTTACATTGAAAAAACCGCCTATTTTTTAGGCGGCGTTGTTATCAATTTGACGATGTCTGCTTCCTTAGCGGCAGTCGACACTTCATAGGTGCCGACTCGAATACGATTTAGCTTGTCACTGGCACGTAGTTGGGCCACAAATTGATTGTCGGCAGGAAGAATTCCTTCCTTTACTAAAATCTGCGCTACATCCTCTGCGGTTGCTTTGTAAGGAACAGTGAAAGAAACCTTCTTATCCGCCAAAGGTGCCTCCGCATTTGGTGATGTTGGTGTCTGTGTATTCGGTACGGTAGGAGTAGGCTGGACGTCCTTATTCACTGGATCTGTTGGCGGAGTCACCTTTTGCTCCGATGAAGCTGCAGGTGTCGTAGGCTGTACAGTTGGCGTCTGCGGTTGCTTTGTCACAGGCGCCACTGTTTGTCCTACCTTTGGCGTAACTGGCGCCTTGGGCACTCCAGGAGCTGGCTGGACGTTCACTTTCTTTTCTTCTTGCCACTGTTTGTATTCATCTGCTGTAAGTACGACCATTTCCAGCTCTTGTGCGGCTACTTTCATTTGATCGACAGTCATCGCCGGAGCTTGCGCAGTCTGCTTAGGAGCCAACAGTCCGATAATGGAGGTAGCCACAATCAGACCTGCTCCAAACCCGAATAATAGCTCTTGTTTACGCATCGGCCAGACCTCGCTCATGCCTGTCAGCCAAGGAAAAGATCAAATCGATTTCCCCTCTGCCGGCACCTAGTCGTTTTGCGATCTCATCCCGAGACAAACCTTCTTTACTCAGCTCAAAGGCACGGCGATAACGTTCTCGCAGTGCCAGCATATCCACCTCTTGTACTTGAGGTGCTGGTTCTATCCTATGAGTGTCCTTTGGAGCTTCTTGCTTGTTGTGGCTTTCACTCGTTTGCCATTGCTCTTCCATATAGTCTAATCGCTTGCGCAAACTCGCGATATCCTCGAGAAGGTCCGCTCTCATTTCCTGCCATTCTGCAGCAAGAAGATTAGTTTCTTGCTTTACCTGCTTTTGAAGACGCTGCACGCTTTTTTCGAGCTCGTCCTTGTCCGTCGTGCGTTGTGTCGGTAATGAGGAAAAGGAGTCAACAGGCTGCTTCTTTTTAATGATAAAAGCAAGAAGCATGCTGATCATTCCTGCTCCAATCAGGATGGGATACACTACGTCCATGTTGTCCACCTTTATTTCTGGCTTGACTTCGTTTATAAAGAAATATCTATAATACGTCCACGCAACGGGTCTCTCATGAGATCAGCATTCGTAGATACACCTTCGCTCGATTCGGACATTTGGCTCCCAGTGGATTCTTTTTTGTCCTGATGCTCTTGCTGTCCTTGTTTTTTTTCCCGTTCGCGTATCTGGTTCTTTTGTGATTGCTCAAGATCGGTCGGGCGCTGACGCATATGTTCATCCAGGTCTCTTCGTTGATCAATCATTGATTGTTGTTCATGCATGGTTCGTTGTTGCTGATGCTCCTGAATTCGGCTGACTTCTAACGTGCGTGGTATTGCCACCTGCAATTCAACCGCTTTCAAACTCATATGGCCCCAACTCCCTTTGTCACACTAAGTATGTAAGCATCCTGGATTAGATGAGAGTTGCTGTGCTAATTTCACCGTCCAGCACAATAAATCGCGTTCTCGCATACTCGTGCTTGATAAAGTGCACCAGCTTTCCAAACGTCATTTTAATTCCTGGATACATTACATGATATGCCTCAATAGCTGCTGGGCCTTCCCCTTTTAGCTCGAGTTCAATATCATTTCTGCGCGCTTCCAATTCCTTACTTTCTTTTTCCAGAACCAAACGAGTATTGGTTAGCTTGATTTGCATGAGACGTTTGTCTGCTGGAAGTTCCTTGCTGACTTGAAGGATCTGATTCATAACGCCAAGGCCTTGATCTGTTTTGCGTAAATTTTCATACACATTTTGTAGTTCTTTTTGAATGTTCGCAAGTTCTTGTCTTAATTCCGGTTTTACTCCTACTTCGAGTATCGTAGGAGTGGCGCTGCTGTTCCCAAATACTCGTGCCACAATCTTTTCCCCAGCCTGCAGTACGCCGCCAATAATGAATCCTTTTGACCCTTTGCAAATGATTTGCTTTCCGGCACGTACGGTGGAGAACATGATGCTTTGTGAAACAATCACTTGATTGCCAGCCGTTACATTGGCGTTTTGGATAAAGGATGTCCGGACATCTTTCCCCGCAACAATGCAGCCTTTGTCCTGGGCAACAATCCCGCTTTTGATCTCAATAGAACCTTCCGCGTACAGCTCGGCCCCTTCTACACTGCCAAGTACGCGTATATCTCCTGATGACTTTACGCGAAAGCCATTCAATACGTTCCCGCGAATGACCACCGTTCCCACAAAATCAATATTGCCAACACCAAAATCAACATCCCCGTTTACTTCAAATACGGGAAACACGTTCATTTTTGCCTGTTCCGTAAAGGATACTTGTCCGTCAATAGCGGCGTATAGCATCGTCCGCTCTTGATTGAGCACAACATTTTTCCCAGGCTTTATGTTTATTTCCTTGCCGGCTTTGGGAGCGATGGGCTCTCCGGTAACTGCTGTGCCTGGTTGTCCCTGGCTTGCTGGTATTTTACGTGCCAAGAGTTGTCCTTTTGCTACATTAGGGATTGTCGTCACATTATAAAAATCAACTCGGCCATCCTCTAGCTCTTTTGGACCTTCCCCTTCATTAATAGATGCCAAATAAGGGTACTCGATAGTCCCATCGGTTCCGGCCACAGGTGCAATCCCTTGAGCAACCTTTACTCTCGCGTTTGCATACTTCGCGGGTAAGGTGCACAAGTCCCGAACTACATCATCGAGAATTCCATATTTCACATTGCTTGCTTGTAAGGCTTTATAGACATCTGTTTCCAAGATGACAATTTCATCGATATCTTGTTCGTCCATACGAAGAAGTATTTCGGCCTCCAATTTATCAGCTGAAATTTTTACTTCTATTTTATAATTCCCGATCCCTTCCATCATTCTACCCCTCTCAAGCTTGGGTAATGTCCCCTTACATCAATTGCGATTTCCATCTGGACAACGCAGAACGAAGTCGGAAAAGAGCTTTGGAGTGCAACTGGGATATTCTTGAAGGTGACAAGCTCATGATTTCCGCAATTTCTGATAAGGTCATTTCTTCAAAATAAAACAAGGAGACAACCAGTCGTTCCTTTTCAGGCAACTTGTCGATGACCGTTACTAGAACCTCTTTTAAGCTGGATACTTCCGCCACATTATCAGGCCGAGGTGTGATCTCGTCGATGATATACGAATGCCTTGCTGTTTTTTGTTCGTCTTCATCCCCTACTGCTTCATCGATTGAAACCATGCTGGCAAGAGAGGTTTCCAAGAAAACCTGTTGAAGCTCCTTTTTGCTTATTCCCAGATAATCAGACACTTCTTGATCGGTTGGCATTCGCAGCATTTGCTGTTCCAAGGTGGTGTATGCTTCTTCGATTTTTTTGGCCTTGTCTCGAACAGTACGAGGGATCCAGTCGTTCTCGCGTAGTCCATCGATCATTGCGCCACGAATCCTCCACATAGCGTACGTCTCAAATTGGAGACCCCGGGTGTGATCGAATTTAGCCAAAGCGTCCAATAGCCCAAAGCGCCCATAACTAATCAAGTCATCCTTGTCCACATTTGATGGCAGATTAATTGCCAACCGATTTGCCACCTTGTCTACCAGTGGCAAAAACCGCGTGACCAAGTCAACCTCCGCCTCGCGACTTCCCTCTTGCTTCCACATGACCCATTTATCGAACTCTTTTGCTTTTTCTTGACTGGTTAGCCGTGCCACGAATAGTCACCAACCTTTACTCATCTGATAAGCGCCTAACGACCTCTGCAACGGTGGCTGGATCCTCAGTAGGATGAATCCTTTCCATGTTGTTGATTAAGAGTGGTGCAAATGTCTGTTCTTCCTGTTCGAATTGTTGTCCAATTTCCAGAACGACCCCACCTTCTGCTAGAGGAGAGCTTGTCCCCTCTAGCGTGTCCGTAACCATTGGTGGAGTAGATGACTGTATGAACGTTGCGAGCAGCCAACGAATTGGAAATGCAGCGAGGAAGAATAGGACAAATGCAATACCTGCTCTCTCCAGTGATACGAGCCAGACATTACTCGCCACAGCCGTACCCAGCGTTACAAGAAATGCGAGCATCCCTAATCCAAAATTAATCCAAATGGTTCCTAACATTTGTTATACTTCCTTCACACCTTGATTTACGGTCCTGATTTGAAGAATGCCGTTTGTGGCATCTAACTCTATTGTCCGACCGCAGTTTCCCCCTGTATCTTCTGCCACGATCTTTATATGAGCATCCTTCAATGCAAGTTTGCACGCCTCTACATTCCGAGGCCCAATCCGCATGGTGTCATTATTTCCTAAAAACGCGAACATTTGTGCGCCACCAGCCAATTTCGCAACTGTGTGTCTCGTCTCCGCACCAGCCTTCACCATCAACTGAATCAGATGAGGGATTGCTGTATCTGCATATTTTCCTATCGTTAGCTCCCCGCCTTTAGCCAAAGACGATTCAGGGAGCATAACATGTGCCATACCTGCAATTTTATGGATATGATCGTAGAGTACTACTCCTACGCAAGAACCTAAACCGGTAGTACGCAGCTTGCTCGGCGGCTTTGCCACACCGAGATCAGCCATCCCTATCTTAATAATCTCCATCGAACGGAACCCCTAATGAACGAAATAGTATTGGGAGCGATTCAGGATCAGGAATTAAGAAAAAGTTCCCTTTTACTTGATCATTGCCTTCGAAAAAAGCGGTGTCAATCGTGAGGGCAAAGTCACCCGCTTGACCCAACGCTATTAATCCATAACTTAGAATAGCTCCAGCCATATCCACAGCGAGTGCAGGTACGGACGGCTGTAAATTTAATTGTGTAAAATCAGCTAACGATGATAAATAAGAACCTGTTAAGATGTTGCCAATCTCATGCAACGCGGAGATCTCCAGCTCTTCCCACTCGTGCACATCTTTATTAATTCCTGTGATTTGCTCGAGCAGGTGCTTGGCTGAATCCAAATCAAGGATGAAAAACATGTTGCCTGGACAATCGCCTTCAACCCGGAGGAAGACGGTCACTACTACAGTTTCCGCTCCTCCGACACAATCTGCAACTTCGTCGAAGGGGATAATCTTGACTTGTGGAACTTTCATATCGATTTCTTTTTGTATGAGCTTGGAGAGAGCCGTGGCAGCGTGACCAGCACCGATATTCCCGATTTCCCGTAAAACGTCAAATTGGAAATCCCCAAACTTCGTAAAATCGCCCATTTTACTTACCCCTCAATTGCGTCCAACTGCTTGATTTCCTCAGTGCTCAATACTTTATCGAGGTTTAAGAGGATTAACAGTCGTTTATCCAGCTTAGCGACGCCTCGCAAATAAGCAGCCTCCACACCTCCAACAACTTCTGGAGGCGGTTCAATCGCATCAACTGGTATATCGATAACATCGTTTGCGGCATCTACAATGAGACCCACTTCCAATTCACCTACGGCCACGATAATGATTCGAGTTGCTTCGGAATAGACGCTTTCTTCGAGACTAAAACGATTTCGCAGGTCAATAATCGGTGTCACAACGCCACGCAGATTAATAACCCCTTTGACGAAACTAGGCGTTCGAGGAACTCTTGTGATGTGCTCCAGCTTTTCAATGGATTTAACCTGATGAACCTCAACGCCATACTCTTCGTCCTTCAATCGAAAGACAATCACTTTGACTTCGCTAATGACTTCTTTTTGATCGAGCATGTGGCTGCCCCTCCTTCTACTTAATCAGCGAGTTACAATCTATGATGAGCGCGACCTGACCGTCTCCCAGGATCGTTGCACCTGAAATGGCAAATACATTGACCAGATATTTGCCGAGAGATTTTAGAACAATCTCTTGTTGTCCGATGAACGAATCGACGACAAGGCCTGCCATTTTCTCACCTTTACGTACGATGACGACTGCCACTTCATCTTCCATCGTTTCCCCATTATCAGGCACTTGGAAAATGTCCTGCAGCGAAACGAGCGGAACTACACGTCCCCGGAAGTCGATCACTTTTTGGCGGTGAGCCATCATGATTTGATCTTTTTTAAATACAGCCGTCTCAATAATGGAGCTGAGTGGGACAGCGTACTTCTCATCCTTCACTTGCACCAGCATCGCGGAAATGATAGAGAGCGTAAGTGGCAATTGAATGAGGAAAGTCGTGCCCTGACCGCGCACAGAATCTACGCTGACACTGCCACCCAACGATTCAATTTTGGACTTCACGACATCCAATCCAACACCACGACCGGAAATGTCAGATACAACTTCCGCTGTACTAAAGCCTGCTGCAAATAGCAACTCATGGATTTGCTTGTCACTCATGCTATCTGCATTGGCAGGATTGACAATGCCTCTCTCAAGCGCTTTTTTGAGAACTTTATCTTTATTGATTCCAGCACCATCATCTTTTACTTCAATAAATACATGGTTGCCACTGTGGAAAGCGCGGAGCTCGATTTTTCCTTCCTCTGGCTTACCCGCCTTTTTCCGATCTGCTGGAGACTCAATTCCGTGGTCAAGCGAGTTACGCAGCAAGTGATTGAGTGGGTCCCCGATTTCGTCGATGACGGTACGATCCAATTCTGTCTCCGCACCGATAATCTCCAGATTCACTTTTTTATTTAGATCTTTTTGCAGATCGCGAATCATACGTGGGAAACGATTGAATACTTGCTCCACCGGCACCATGCGCATGGTCAGAATGATGTTCTGGAGATCGCCACTAATCCGGCTCATGTGCTCCACGGTTTCTTGCAGTTCATTCTTTCCAATTTCTCGTGCCAACTGCTCCAAACGACCGCGGTCAATGACCAATTCGCTAAACAGATTCATCAAGATATCCAAGCGTTCGATATCGACACGAATGGTTTTTCCACCAGCCGTCGCCTTTTTCACTGGTGCTTGAGGAGCTTCTGCTGCACCCTTTTCAGCTGGTGCTGGTGCCTGTTGCACTACGGGAGCAGGTGGAGCTTCCTTCTTCAATTGAATGGTTTCGATTGTCACATCTTGGATTTCCGAAATGTTAAGAATCGTAGTACGTACCTTTTCAATCGAGTGCTCCGTCACATAGGCGATTTCAAACGACTGTTCAAATCGCTCATTCTCGATATCTTCAACAGCTGGCTTCGTTTTGATCACTTCACCCATGGATTCCAGTTGATCAAAAACCATGTAAGAGCGGGCTGCCTTGAGCAAGCAGTTTTCATTCAATGTCACTTTGATCCACAAAACGTTGTTCCCGAGCTCCTGAGACTGCTTCAAGACCATCATGGCATAATCATCAAGCTCATGATCTTCAGCTGATGTAGTTTCCTCTTGCGGTGCTTCCACTTCCATAGTAGTAGCTGCTACTTCCTGCTCGGCTGAAAAGTCTCCTGCAACAATCGCACGCAGCTTCTTTACAATAGCGGATACATCCGCTGAGCCGTCTCCGCCTTCTGTGATATCGATGACCATGCCTTCAATCAAATCTACACTCTGGAAAATAGAGTCCATGATATCACTGGTAATCGTTAGCTTCTGATTGCGAATCAGGTCAAGTACATTTTCCGCTTCGTGAGTCAAACTCGCCATGTCTTCAAAGCCCATAGTTGCCGACATACCCTTCAATGTATGCGCGGATCGAAAAATCTCTTTGACGTGGCCAATGTTACCCGGATCACTTTCCAAGAGTAGCAAATTGGCGTTGATCGCCTGTAGGTGTTCCTTTGACTCCTCAATAAACATGTCCAAATACTGATTCATATCCATAGGTGATCCACCTCCCAAAAATCAGTGCAAGAGCTTGCACAACAGCTCTGGAATCTTTTCCAATGGGGCCACGTTGTCTGCCAAGCCTGCTTGAATCGCTGCGCGTGGCATTCCGTATACAACACAGCTCGACTCATCTTCGATAATACTTGTGACACGGCCCAGTTCCTTCATGAGTTTTAGCCCTTTAGTCCCATCATTTCCCATGCCTGTCATGATGATTGCCCACTTGTCTACATTTGTCAATTGACTGACTGATTCAAACAGGATATCGACAGACGGTCTGTGTCCGCCTCGTGGCTCCTCTTGATGTAAGTAGGCCTGCAGTCTGCCATTCACTTGACGAACTTCGAAGTGGAAGCCTCCTGGAGCGATGTACGCTGTACCATTTTCCAAAAACTCGCCATCGACAACCTCGGTTACTCGAATCTGACATAACGAGTCTAGTCGATTTGCTAACGATTTTGTGAATCCAGCTGGCATATGCTGAACGATAGCAATTGGTGCAGGAAAATTCGCCGGAATTGCAGTCAGTACACTCTGCAATGCTTTAGGACCACCTGTGGAAGTACCTAGAACCACCAGTCTTGCCTTCCCCCCCACTTGTGACCGCATCACAGCAGGCGGGCTCGGTATTTTCGTACGTATTACTGGTGAGGCCGGAGCACCAGGTGCAGCTGTTGGTTCGAAAGATACCGGTTTGGCTACGCGTGGCATCTGCTTTTTCAAACGTACTTTCGATGCTGCCGCAGCCTTCACGCGCTCGATAAGACGATCTCCCACTTTGTGGATATCGAGAGAAATTGGACCCGAAGGCTTCGTTACAAAGTCAAACGCACCTAGTTCCAACGCATGAATCGTAGCTTCGGCGCCTTCTTTTGTCAGGCTGCTCAACATGACGATCGGAACCGGACACTCATTCATCAGTTTTTCCAGAGCGTCCAAACCGTTCATGACAGGCATTTCAATGTCGAGTGTGAGAACATCCGGCACCAGTTGTTTACATTTTTCAATACATTCGAGTCCATTCTTGGCACGATCGATCACTTCAATCTCAGGATCAGTAGATAAAATGTCCGAAATCACTTTACGCATAAATGCTGAATCGTCCGTGACGAGAACGCGGATTTTGCTCATTCGAATGTCGCTCCCTTCCTACTTTTATGTCTCATCGTATGAAGTGCCTCAACCTCGCAAGAAAACCTTTGAGGCCACTGACAGAAGCATCTGAAGTAACCGGACGATCCAAATACCGCTCTACCAGATTTCGTATGCTTCTCGCGGCTTGCGATTGTGGATATGTAAGTAGAAAAGGACGCTGCAGTTTAACAGCTTTTGAAACATAAGGATCATCCGAAACATATCCAAGCGACTGAATTTCCATATTCAAAAAACGTTTGGAAACCATCGCAAGCTTGTCTGCCGTCATTTTCCCTTCTCTCTCCGACGACGCTCGATTTATCACCAATCGAATGGATACAGCAGGATTGCGTGCGTGTAGCATCTTCATGACTGCATATGCATCTGTTATCGCTGGTGGTTCAGGAGTGGTAACAAGGATAACCTCGTCTGAGGAGAGCATGAATCGCATGGATTCTTTTGAAAAACCTGCTCCCGTATCAAAAATGATGGTGTCGGCATAGCCCTGCAATGGGTCCAGATGTGAGAATAAGCGATCAAGCTTCTCATCATCTAACTGCATGATCTGCGTAAATCCAGATCCACCCGCAATGAATTCTAAGCCTCCTGGCCCGTGCTCGATAATGTCCCAAACAGTCGTATCTGGCTCTAACAAATGAAACAGATGCTTTTTTGGGGTAATTCCCATTAATACATCCAGATTTGCCAGACCCAGATCCAAGTCAAACAAAACCGTCTTATGACCTTTCTCAATCAAACCAAGTCCAAAATTCAAGCTGAAATTGGACTTGCCGACACCACCTTTTCCACTCGTCACTGTGACCAGTCTAGTTGGTCGTGTCTTCTTGTTTTGTAGCATCCGCTCACGGAGTTGCTCTGCTTGGTCACGCATCTGTTTACTCTCCCATAATCATCGTTGAAACCAGCTCGGGTGTAGCTACAACGATATCATCTGGTACATTTTGACCTGTCGTTACATAGGAGAGCTGTAGATTCATCTCCTGACAAACATTCAACATCGTGCCAAAGCTCTTCGTTTCATCCGCTTTTGTAAAAATGACTTGCTTCACTTGAACTTCCGCAAAATTTTGGACGATCGCTTTCATATCATTGAATTTGGAGCTCAAGCTAAGTACCAGGTAGTTCACGCTGTCTTTGCCATGCTCCAACAATTCACGAATGCCTTCGACGTATTCATCGTTGCGAAAATTTCGTCCAGCCGTATCTACAAAAATGAGGTCACAATCACTTAAGCGCTCCATCGCTGCCGCCATTTCTTTCGGCGAAAAGACAACCTCCAGTGGGACATTCAAGATGTTTGCGTACGTCTTCAATTGTTCTACAGCCGCCATTCGATACGTATCAGCCGTGATAAAGCCGATTTTTCGCTTTTCCTTCAACATGCTGTTCGCCGCAAGCTTCGCAATGGTCGTTGTTTTTCCAACCCCTGTCGGACCGAAAAAGAAAGCATACCGTACGTTCTTACCCAGCTTTGGCGAAGATGCTGTATATGGCTCGATCATGGAAGTGATAATCGTTCGGCTTACCGTAAACGCTTCTTCCTCCGTCCATTTTTCACCCGGTTGCGACATATCCATTACTTTTCGAATGATTTCTGCAGTTAGCTCTTCCGTCACTTCTTGCTTCAATAACTTTGCACGAATAGATTGTATCGCCGGAGGAAGTTGTTCACTTAAGTCATGCACCAACAGCTTTTGAAACATTTGACGCATATCTCGCATTTCAGTGGCAATCGCGTCATGATTGCTTACGGGTATAGCTCTTTCTTGGGATGTCGTGACAGGAGCATGCTGCTCAGCTGGCTCTCCTTGCTTTGGCACAGCTCTCGTATCTGAGATCTCTTCTTGAGGAGGCGTCGCAACCGCAGTTTGTGTCATCGCGGCTACGAGCTGCTCCCTCCCTGTTGATTGAACTTGTTGATTCTCCGATGTTTTTGCCACAGTCGGTCTTCGATACGCTTGAGCAGCAGTGTACGTACCCGTCTGCGATTTGGGCAAAACGTTGCTGGTTCGATGTTCAGCTGCTACTGTGGGATTTTCTCGCTCGGATGCCTTTTCATCGACAGCAGCGATTACTTCGATTCGTTGTTTGCCAAACATCCCGAACAATCCACCTGTTTTGATCGGCTTGGAATTAAGAATCACTGCATCCATTCCTAAGTCCGTCCTGATTTTTTCCATTGCTTCTGGCATCGAATCGACAATGTAACGTTTTACCCTCACGAAATGTTCACCATCCCTACGCTTTGCACTTCAACATGTGGTTCGAGCTCGCTGTACGACAAAACGGGAACGTCTGGCATCATGCGATCTACTAATTGACGCAAGTACATTCGGACCGCTGGTGATGAAAGAATGATCGGCTGTTGACCCGAGTTGATCATTTTGCTCACTTCAGTCGACATGTTTTGGAAAATTCGCTGAGACGTTTCCGGATCCATCGCCAGATAGCTTCCTTGCTCAGACTGTTCCACACGTTCAGAGATTGCTTTTTCCAATCCTGCTCCAGCTGTCAGCACGCGAAGTGGTTGTCCTGGCTCCGTAAATTGGAGTGTGATCTGTCTCGCCATCGCCTGTCTCACATATTCTGTCAGTACATCCGGATCTTTTGTATACAAGGCATGATCCGCGAGCGCTTCAAGAATGACATGGAGATTTCGAACAGACACTTTTTCACGCAACAGCTTTTGCAATACTTTTTGTACGTCCCCGATGGCGAGCAAACTTGGAATCAACTCGTCTACGAGAACTGGTGCTGTCTCCCTTACATTGTCGATCAGGGCCCTTGTTTCCTGGCGACCTAACAATTCGTGGGCATGTCGCTTGATGACCTCTGTCAGATGTGTAGCCACAACAGATGGCGGATCGACAACTGTATAGCCAGACAGCTCAGCAATCTCCTTATTCTCTTCTGTTACCCATAATGCGGGCAATCCAAACGCAGGTTCTACGGTTTCTATCCCAACAATGGAATCATCTTCAATCCCCGGGCTCATTGCCAGATAGTGATCCAGCATGATTTCCCCTTTTGCGACCTGGTTGCCTTTTATTTTGATCATGTATTCATTCGGCCGAAGCTGGATGTTGTCACGTATACGAATGACCGGTACAACGATCCCCATCTCGAGTGCGATTTGTCTTCGGATCATGATGACTCGATCTAGCAGATCTCCCCCCTGCTTCACATCAGCAAGCGGGATTAAGCCATAACCGAATTCGAACTCGATCGGATCGACCTGTAACAGGTTCACGACGCTTTCTGGACTGCGTACTTCTTCCATTTGCTGTTCTTCCACCTTATCGGCGGATTCTTGTATCTGCATCTTCTGGTTCTTTTCCATTTTCCAGGCGGCAAATGCCATTATCCCGCTTACTGGGAGCACAGGCAAAATTCCAATCGGAGTAAAAAGACCCAGCAACAACATGCATCCCGATACGATATAGAGAAGACGTGGGAAGCTGAACATTTGCTTGACGATGTCTTCTCCCAAACCTTCACCAGAAGTGGAACGCGTTACAATAATACCCGCTGCAGTCGAGATTAAGAGCGCAGGAATTTGGCTCACCAATGCATCACCGACAGACATGGTAGTGAAACGAGAGGCAGACTCGGCAAAGCTCATATCGTGAATGAGCATCCCGATGATAAAACCACCGATAATATTTACGATAAAAATGATAATACCCGCGATGGCGTCCCCTTTTACGAATTTGCTGGCACCATCCATTGCTCCATAAAAGTCAGCTTCGTTTTCAATCTTTTTTCTTCGTACACGTGCTTCTGCTTCTGTGATCATTCCTGCATTTAGATCCGCGTCGATACTCATCTGTTTACCAGGCATCGCATCGAGCGTAAAACGTGCTGCTACCTCAGCGACACGCTCAGAACCTTTGGTGATTACGATAAACTGAATGATGATCAAGATCAAAAACACAACGAAACCGACGACTTGATTACCACCGACTACAAAGCTACCGAACGTTTCAATAACTTTACCGCCTTCACCGTGCGATAGAATATTTCTCGTCGTCGACACGTTCAAGGCCAGTCGAAAAAGTGTTGTAATAAGCAAAACCGTCGGAAAGATCGAGAATTCCAAAGTTTCTTTTGTATACATCGACACAAGCAAGATGGTCAATGCAAGGGAGATATTCAAAATCAACAGCAAATCAAGAAGCGCTGAAGGAAGTGGGATTACCATCATGACAACAATGCTTATGACAAAAAGGATCGTACCAACTTCTTTAAATTTGAATCCCACTGGTTATCCTCCTTCCATTTATTTCACTTTCCCTTGCAGCTTGTAGACGTACGCGAGAACTTCCGCGACCGCTTTAAACATCTCTTCGGGAATTTGTTGCCCAACTTCAACTTGACTATAGAGAGCCCGGGCCAAGGGCTTGTTTTCCATGGTAACGATACGATGCTTTTTCGCTACTTCCCTTATTTTTAACGCTAGATAGTCTTGCCCTTTGGCGATTACCGTCGGTGCACTCATCGCACTCGCGTCATAGCGAACGGCAACAGCAAAGTGAGTCGGGTTCGTAATAATGACATCCGCTTTGGGAAGCTCCTGCATCATACGGCGAATGGCCATGCTTCTTTGCCGTTCACGAATCTTCCCTTTGATGAGCGGATCACCTTCCGCTTGCTTATGCTCGTCCTTGAGATCCTGCTTAGACATCCGCAGATTCTTTTCATGCTCATAGCGCTGATAGGCGTAGTCCAGGACCGCAAGAATGAAAAGCAATAACCCGAGATAGATTCCCAGCTTTGTCACCTCTTCGGCAGTAAACGATAAGACTGCTCCGAGAGACAATAAGGAAAGCTGTACAACTTGTTCCTTTGCATTCCACAAAATGACGTACGCGACGTAAATGCCTGCGCTTATTTTTAATAAAGATTTCAGTAGCTCTACGAGCGAGCGTAAGGAAAAAATTCGTTTTGCCCCTTTAATCGGATCGATCTTTTCCAGCTTCATTTGAAGGGGTTCTGTACTAATTAGCCAGCCTACCTGCATGTAGTTCACCGCAAATGCGATAAGAAAACTCAAGCCCAAGATAGGTCCTACAATTTTTATCGCTTCAAATGCAAGCTGCATTACGATGACTTTTAAATTTTCTTCATTTACTTGCCACGTGGTATATGTAATCAATGACTCCCGCATCAAATCTTGAAAGGTGCCTAGCATGGTAGAGCCAAGCATCATTAGCAGAAAGAAAAATGCTGTCAAAGATAGGGCTGGGGAAAGATCCTGACTTTTCGCGACTTGCCCTTTTTTTCGTGCATCTTGCTTTTTCTTGGGCGTAGCTTTTTCTGTCTTTTCCCCATTAAAAAATTGAAGATCTACTTGATAGGAAAGCCTCAATTGATTCATGGTGATCCTCCGAGCGATTTCATCATTTCTGCAAGTGCCCGGAACATGTTTCCAAACAATCCGTTCAGGGTCAGCAAGAACGCAGGCATCACCACAATAAGCAGTAAAAAGCCGGCAAGCAGTTTAATGGGCAAACCCACCACAAAGATATTAAACTGCGGGACAGATTTGGCGATAATACCAAGAGAGAGATCAACCAGAAACAATGCAACGACGATCGGTGCCGCAATCATAAACGCACTCGTAAACATCGTTTGAAATGTTTTTACTGCTGTCATCATGACGTTTTCGCTTCCGAAAGCCGCCCACATGATGTCCACGGGTATAACCTGGTAACTGCTTATCACACCTCGTATCAGCATGTGATGTCCGTCAATACTGAAAAAGTACAGGACAGCGAGAATGTTTTTGAAGTTACCTGTTATCGGGATATATGCACCCGTTTTGGGATCAATCACGTTTGCCATTGCGAGACCCATCTGCATGTCCATCAGTCCGCCGGCAACCTGAATGGCGACAAACATCATTTCACATATGTATCCAAGAATGACACCAACAAGCGCTTCCTTCATGATATACAGAATAAAAGTCAAATCCATTGGAATCTCGCCTTGTACCGGCAAGGATTGAAAACTAATGACGGCAATGATAAATGCGAGACCGATTTTAAACTGATTCGGTACACCACGAATGGAAAAGAACGGAGCCGTTACAAAAAAGGCACTCATTCGGACAAAAACAAGCAAGAATACGGGCAGATACATTAGAAAAAGATTCATACGCTACCCAACAAAACGATGAAGGTTACCGAAAATCCCCATCGTAAAATCAAGCAGTACCCGGAGCATCCATGGACCAGCAGCCAAGATCACGACAAATACGGCCACGATCTTTGGAATGAAAGCGAGTGTCTGCTCCTGAATTTGTGTCGTTGCCTGAAAGACACTGACCATCAAACCGACCAGCAAGGCGACCCCAAGTGCGGGTGCCGAAATCAGCAGGATGGTATAAACAGAGCTCTGGGCAATTTGCATAAGTAATTCTTGTGTCATGCTCTACCTCCTGAGGCATTCGGAATGTCGCTAAAAACTGGTCAAAAGTGATTTCACAATGAGATACCAGCCGTCCACCATGATGAACAATAGAATCTTAAACGGCAATGAAATCATAACCGGCGGTAACATCATCATCCCCATCCCCATCAAAATACTGGAGACGATCATATCAATTACGAGAAATGGAATGAATATCATAAAGCCGATCTGAAAAGCCGTCTTCAATTCACTAATGGCAAAAGCAGGTACCAATGCATTCAACGGAATATCTTGGATTGATTTTGGTCGTTCGGCTTTTGTGTATTCCAGAAAAAGTGCTAAATCTTTTTCACGCGTCTGCTTTGCCATAAATTCCTTAAAGGGTATGACCGCTGCGTCTAATGCCTGCTGTTGCGTTAGCTTTCCTTGCATAAATGGCTGCACGGCTGTTTCGTTTACTTGTCCGAGTGTCGGAGCCATTATGAAAAATGTCATAAATAACGCAAGGGCAATCAATACCTGATTCGGTGGCATTTGCTGAGTTGCCAATGCATTTCGCACAAAAGACAAGACAATGATAATTCGCGCAAAACTGGTCATTAAAAGCAAAATCGCTGGAGCTACAGATAATACTGTCAAAATCAGTAACAGCTGAATGGCCGTCGATGTCTCCTGCGGAGTTCCTGTTCCGCCGCCTATCTTCAAATCAATACTCGGAACAAGCGGTGTCCCCGCTGGCGCCGCCATGACCATATCAGGTACGGATAGCAACACTGCGACAAGCATCAGCACCTGCAAAAAATATTTCATTTTTGGTCCCCTCTGTCCTGAGCTTGCTCTTTCTTCCAATGTTCTGTTTGGTTTGGACGATTTCTCAAGTCGTTCCATTGACCTTGCAACAGATCTTGAAAGCTTTTCCCGTCCATGTCAGAAGAAAACAAGATTTCTTCTTCCGCCTGCTTTTTCTTACCGAACGGGAGCCATTCTAGCGAGAATGGGCTTTTCATCGGTTTGATCTCAGCGTCAGCCAAGATCACATCTACCTCTTCACCCGGTTCGATCCTACGAAGCAATTGAACGTTTTCTCCTACTCCCACGATGTACAATGACTCGCCGATCATAACAACCTGCAGTGTTTTGCCATTGCCAAGCGCAGTAGCGCTAATCACTTTAATCGGTCCATGACTTTGAGCCCCTTGACGTCGACCAAGAAAACGAAGCAATAAAAAGATCAATACTGCAATAAAGCCAAGCGAAAAAATGACTTGAACCAGATACCCGATCATACTTCCTGTTCCGCTGCCCGGAATGGCCGCCGGCTGTTCACTGCCGGCGGGCGCATTGCTAGTTGGCACTTTTCCCTGGTTGTACGCATCCGCTACTGAACCTTCCGCAAAAACGGTACTCGGCAGGGAGGAGACGAAAAGCAACAGGATCAGACTGAAGGCTAAAATGAGTCTTGCCCCTGCATTCCGGATCATCATCATTAGCTCATTGTCTTTTTGATCGCTTCCAGAACGCGATCTGCCTGGAATGGTTTTACGATGAAGTCTTTTGCGCCCGCCTGGATCGCATCGATTACCATCGCTTGTTGTCCCATCGCAGAGCACATGATCACGCGCGCGTTAGGATCCAACTTTTTAATTTCTTTCAATGCAGAAATTCCATCCATCTCTGGCATGGTAATATCCATGGTTACCAGATCAGGTCCCAATTCTTTGTACTTTTCAACTGCTTGTGCACCGTCACTTGCTTCCCCTACGACGCTGTACCCGTTTTTCGAAAGAATTTCCTTGATCATCATACGCATGAATGCTGCATCGTCGACGATTAAAACTTTGTTAGACATGAATAGCTCCTCCCTAATGCTTCCCACTTGATTGGTTTATTGTAATTTTTGAACACGATCTATCTGACTGATGATGTCTGTAACACGAACCCCAAAGTTCTCATCAATGACGACTACCTCGCCCTTGGCAATTAGTTTGTTGTTCACCAAAATGTCTACATGCTCACCTGCCAGCTTGTCCAACTGTATAATCGATCCAGCGGACAAGTCAAGGATTTCTCTAATAAGCTTTTTCGTACGTCCTAACTCAACTGTTACTTGTAATGGAATATCGTGAAGCAAGTTCAAATTCTGTATGTCTCCTGTATACATAGGAGCACCTCCAAGCGGAGCAAATTGTGCTGGTACTACATTCGCCTGACTAGCGGCAGGACCTCCGAAATGCTGTGGTGTTGGCGGAGCCATTGGAGGCTGCTGATACATTCCTGGGTACGGAGCGTAGCCAGGTGGCATCATTGGTTGTCCATACGCGTCAGGATACATCGGCGGCTGTCCTGGGTAGCCCATTGGCGGTGCGTAGCCCGGCGGCTGCTGATACATTGGCTGTTGCTGTGCCTGTGACGGCTGCGCTACAGGCGGTACATCGCTCTGTGGCTGTTCTTGCGCACTTGGCTGGATAGAAGGAGCCGACAGACCCATAGCAGGCAGAGAAGGCATCTCTATCTCATCTATGAGGGCCGCTGCTGCTTCTTCATCCCCTGCACCTCCAACCAGTCGATCAATCATCTTTTTCGCAAAGGAAAGAGGGAGAAGCTGCATAATATTGGAATCAATAAGTTCGCCATGTTCTCCTACCTTTAAGCGGAAAGATACTTTCACCAGAGGACTGTCATCATCAGAGAAGCTGTCTCCACCCTTGCCTTGCGCTAGATCCATTACATCGATGCCTGGTGGCGTAATATTAATGAACTGGTTGAAAATCGTCGACATGGACGTAGCAGCGGAGCCCATCATTTGATTCATTGCTTCCTGAACCGCGCTGATATGAAGCTCAGACATTTCAGTGCTCGCTGGTCTACCATCACCGCCCATCATCAGATCCGCGATAACGGCAGCATCTTCCATGCGAATGACGAGCAGGTTAATTCCTTTGAATCCATCTGTATATTCCACGTGGACAGCCACGTGAGGAATCGGAAATTCACTTTCCAATTCATCGACATTGACTACCGAAACAGTAGGGGTTGTAATATCTACCTTTTGACTTAACAAAGTAGATAACGCAGTAGCTGCGCTCCCAAAGGAGATATTACCAATTTCTCCGAGTGCATCCTGTTCAAACGGGGACAGAAAATCGGCAACATCCTGGGTCACTGCCGATACAGCTTCCTCTTCGTCCTCAACCAAGTTGTTCGCACGTAACAGCGCGTCAATCTCGTCTTGAGAAAGCATATCTCTACTCATTTTGTTCCTCCCCCTCCTCTATGACTTCATCAATCTGTACGGCGACTCTTCCTTTATGTGTTCCTGGCTGACCCAAGAACTTTAAGTGGTCGCCCACTTTGACTTTCAGCTTGTTGTCGATCGATTGATCTAATTGAATGACATCGCCTTTTTGTAGCTGTAGGAAATCTCCTACTGTAATCGTAGCTGTTCCCATTTCAGCAACAATCGGCAATTTTGCAACTTTTACTCGCTCTTCTACACGCAGGCGCTCTTCTTCATCCCGCGTTTTCTTCTGTTTGGAGAACCAGTATTGTCCAGACAGCTTTGTCATGATTGGCTCCAGTACCACGTGAGGCAAACAGAGATTGATCATTCCTGTTGTATCGCCGATTTTGGTACTAAAAGAGATTACCACGACAATCTCATTAGGTGAGACGATCTGCATGAACTGTGGATTCATTTCCAAGCCTTCCTGATACGGGTCCAGTTCAATGATTTGCTTCCATGCCTCGTGGAAAGTATCCAGCGCTTTGCCGAATACGCGTTCCATCACCGTTGTTTCAATTTCCGTAAGGGCGCCCATTTTTTCCGGAATCGCCCCCTGTCCTCCCAGAAGTCGATCCAACATGGTATAGGCGATGTTTGGATTTACTTCCAAAACCATTCGTCCTTCCAGCGGAGGAGCTTCAAAGATGTTCAAGATAGTCATCTTGGGAATAGAACGTATAAATTCGTCATACGGCAATTGATCGACGGAGGCAACCGTAATTTGCACGAAGGTACGGAGCTGAGCTGAAAAATACGTAGTCAACAGCCTCGCGTAGTTTTCATGGATTCGCGTTAAACCACGGATCTGATCTTTCGAGAATCGCAGGGCGCGTTTGAAATCATATACTTTGACTTTACGCTCAGTTTCTTCCTTTTTCAGCTCGTTGGCATCCATTTCACCCGAAGATAGGGCGGCCAACAGCGCATCAATCTCACTCTGTGAGAGAACCTCGGCCATATGTCGTCACCTCCTTGCTATGTATACCATAATCGCTTCCTATGACAAGACGCGTTTGGTTGTCACTACTTGAACAATCTTACCTTCTTGCATCAGGGAGCTGATTTCATTCATGATTTTTGCTTCTAGCTTGTTCACACCTTCAGTCCCTTTTATGTCTTCTGGTGTCAACCCCGCCAATGTTTTAATAATCACCTGATTGACTTGCGGCAAGCGCTGCTCCAACTCTGTTTTGGCAGCACTACTGTCAGCCGTAATGCTAAAGCGTACAATCATGTAATTATTCGTTAGCAAGTTCGTAGTAATTTCGCCAGTATCAACAGAGAACTCTTTCATTTCCTCTGCCGTGAGCGGCTTCACTTCTTGCTCTTCCGTCGTGGCTGTTTGGGCTGCCGGAGAGAGATAGGTTTGCCAGAGAACAAACGAGATCACTCCCAGTAGCGATATCGCGATGATAATGATTAGAGCCATGTTAAACAATCGATTTTGAAACATCGCTAATGCCTCCCGCTATTCATTTGAATCACCCGGCATTTTCGGTACAGATGTTGCCGGAGGAACATTATGATAAAAAGCCTGAACACGTTCAGCGATGGATTCCACCGAATCCTTCACGATGTACTTTCTGTCGTTGAACAGCGTAATTACGCTATCCGGAGTTCCTTCAACAGTTTCAATGTGAGTGATGTTCAGATAAAAAGTAGAACCGTTAAACCGCGTTAACTTAATCATTGGCTGCTCCTTTCCGGATCAAGCTGGGGAAGGCTTAGAACACTTCCCCGGCTTTTCCGTTAAACGAAATTATCGTTTCAGGTTCACCAGTTCTTCCAATACTGTGTCAGATGTCGTGATGATCCGTGAGTTTGCTTGGAAACCGCGTTGTGCCACGATCATTTCTGTAAATTCTTCAGAAAGGTCAACGTTGGACATTTCCAGTTGTCCTGCGATGATGCTTACTTTTGCATCAGCTGGCGTTACTGGTGTCAAGGGGTCATTATCATTCGCACCAGCGTTTACTGTGTTTTCGTAAAGATTGTTCCCAATCTTCTTCAAACCACCTGGGTTATTGAAGGTCATTATCCCAATGGTATTCGTAGAGTCTAATGCACCTGTTTCATCCACCGTTGTGATGACTCCGTCTTTTCCGATAGAGTAAGAAACAATCCCATCATTTTGGCTGATCTGAATGGCACCTGGATCAGTGTTCATGAGCTTCATCCCTTGGGAGTTCACCAGGTATCCGTCTGCATCACGTGTAAAGTTGCCTGCACGCGTATAATAGATCGTTGCCCCTTCATCCGGGCTTACCATAAAGAATCCATCGCCCTCGATAGAAAGGTCTGTTGGCAGGTTGGTTGTCATTGGACTACCAGCATTGAAGACGGTATCAACGGATGCGATTGAAGCTCCTAGACCAATCTGAGTTGGGTTAGTTCCGCCCTTCCCACCAGCTGTAGGTGCCCCAGCCCCTTGAACGTTTTGGCTCAAAATATCTTGGAACATCACACGACCCTTTTTGAAGCCCACGGTGTTTACGTTCGCGATATTATTACCAATAACGTCCAACTTAGTTTGAAATCCACGCAAGCCTGAAATACCTGAATACATAGATCGAAGCATACCTGCTTCCTCCTTTACCTTCTCATTTACAGCGGCTACCTCTGTCAGTCGGTAGCCGAATGGGCTTCCTCAAAAGGAGGTCCAGCCCAGTAAACAGCCACCTACACGAATATGGCACTGTCAATGTTAGTAAATACGTTGTCTTTCATGCTGCCATCGTCTACAGCGGTAATAATTTTCCGATTTACGATGCTCACGACGTAGGCCACATTATCCATCATAATGAGAGACTCTCTGGCGCCTTTGGCGGCTGCTTTTTCCACAGCGGATTCCAAACGCTCCATCTGTTGTCTTTCTAGCGTTATGCCCCGTTCCTGCAAGCGATTGACGGCATGCTGGCTAAAACTAAGTGGCTCCGCCTTTGTTACAGCGCCAATCGATTCCGTCAAATACTGCTGAAATAACGTGTTGTTTCCCGGAGCAGTTTGGGCAGTAGCTTTTGCGACGTGATTCGTTTTCGGAGGAAAATAGGGTTGCCCCACACGAATATGGTTCATGGCACTTCCTCCTTACATCCAATCCTAGACGATGTCGTCAATGCCGCGAGCCGTTTCCCGCAATCGATTCCATAGCACTTCTGATGATTCATTACTGTCTACCAGGGCATCGAGAGCAAATTCTTGCTCGTCTTTATCTTGCTGTTTTCGATTTTCTTGTTGCTGTCGTGCTTGTTCACGCTGCTGTTGGAAGTTAAAAGCTGTATCCTGCTGTTGGTTTACCTCCAAGCGATCAACCTGCAAGCCTTGTTGGGTCAAAGCAGCTCGAAGCTGTGGAAGCTGATTGTCCAGCATATCCTTTCCAGCCTGTGTTTCAGCATGGAACTGTGCTGTAATCACTCCATTTTGGGAAGTAATCGTTACATCTACTTGGCCCAAAGATTGTGGATTCAGAATCAGCCTTGCCTCATGTACGCCATTATGTTGGGTCAACTGCATCTTGGACACGAAAAGCTGTGTGACTTGCTGTGTCAGTTGGTTGGCGTTCACGTGATGTGTTGGAACAGACTGTTGCTGAAAGGTCTGTACAGATTGTGTCTGTGTATTAGATGAAGCAATAATCGGTGTCTGACCATTTCCATTCAACATGCCCTCTTCTGCATTGCCATCCTGATTCAAAAGGCCGCTTTGAAGGGTTGACTGTACTGTTTGGGATTGAATCCCTGCCTCTAGCTTGTAAGCCGAGAGTCCTTGATTCAACCGCAGTGGAGAAATCGTCTTAAACGTATCCTGTTGGGTTGTGTTCATGTTTGCCATCACATCGGATCGCAAGTTCAGTCCACTTCGTTTTGACTCCTCAGCATTTCCTTTTTGATTCTTCAGGGATTCGAGAAGAGCTGCCAGCTTGTCTAGTTCGTTTGGAGTTGCTTCCCCTTTTTTCAGGTTAGCTAGAAGCTGCTTTAAATCCTCACTCACTTGACCAGCATTCCCTTGCGCTTTACCCAATAGTTGTTCCATTGCAGTTGCAAATTTTTCTTGGGCGTCAGGCGGTAATTCGTCTTGCGCAGTTTGACCAGAGCCAAGCAGTTGGGCAAATAATGCCATGAGATCAGCTAATGCGAGCATGTCCTCTTCACTTAAACCCTCTGGATCCACCATTGTCTCTTCTGGGTTCCCCACCTGATCCAACACCTGAATCAATTGCATGGAAAACATTTGACCTAGACCAGTTCCACCTGCATTAACGGTAGGGGTTGCTGTAACAGATCCTGCTGATCCTACTGCAGGGGTCAAATTGGCCACATTCATCTCGTTCACCTCCTCCATTTGATATTTGTTGCTTATAAGAACGAAAACAGATGATTGCTCATTCTATTTTCGAAGCAACTCTGCTGTAATGCGAGCCGCCAGATTATCTGGTTCTTTCTGTTTCTTGTCGTCATTGGCGATCGCTGAGAGAGTTTGTGCCCGTTTATCCGCAGGCAAGTCTTTCATTAAGGCAATAGCTTGACCTCTGTTAGTATCCATGAGTGAACGAATGATAGCAGCAGCATCCGCAGGCGGCAATTGAGTAAATGTCTTCATTAGTTCCTCGTTCGACTCAGACCCCTCACGCGTATTGCTCAACGCCTTAGTCAGAACATCAACTCGTTGTTGCAGAGCAGCAATGTCATCATCTTTGTTCACAACTGAATCTTTTAACAAGATGGAAATATCGGCAGCTTTCTTTGGTTCCATCTTGGCCAAAATGTCTGCCTGTTGTGCAGGCTTCATTTTCGTCATGACGGCAACTGACTCTTGCAGTTTTAAATTTTCAATGATGGCCGCAGCATTCTTTGGAGACATGGTTGTGTACACTTTCGCCAAATCTGTAAACTGCTTCTGACGCTCTTCCTCAGTTGCACGCTTGTCTTCCATTGCCTTGTTTACATCATCGATTTGTTTTTCCAGTGCCGCAATCGTGGCATCTTTCTTTGCTGACTCTTCTTTTAAAGTGGTAATCTGCTGCTGGTTTTTTGCTTGATCTTGCTGTAGGGTTGCCACTTGTTTGTCCATGTCAGGTTGTTCTTCTGAGCCGGGAGTTGCTGCATAGTCGTCCGGGACTAATTTTTCCACGTACGGTATGGAGTTAGCCCAGTGGAGAACAGTCCCTAACACGTTTACTCCGAGCAAGCTCAGGAGCACACCGCCAAGGAGGCTGGCAAACAGAGCAGGAATGACAATCATATAAAAGAACCATTCCCACCTGCCGTATTCCCGTTCTTCTTGGATTTCTTCCATTTGGAACCTCCCTCAGTAGCTTCGGCGAAGATAGAGCTGCGTACCGATCTCATCCAACTCTTTTTGCTCTCTTTGCTTCTGGTCGTCCAGAAATTGGTGGAGCGACTTTTCCCGAAGGCGTTGCCATAGTTGGGACTCTTTCATACGTTCCGTCAATCGTGACTGACAGCGTTCCACATCCTGTTCACAACCATGCAAGGTACGTTGCTGATTCTGAATGGATTTCGCAACAGATTGCTGATATTGCGTAATGGAAATGAGCTGCGCAGCACTGCATGTCTGCATCTGTACTTCCTGGAGCTTCATCGTCATCTCGTCATGATGCTCAGTTAGTTGAGAGAGCTTCCACTCTTCTTCGTTTTTACGCTGGATGGACTTTCCGAAAGCCCACTCTGCTTGTTCTTTTTCTTTTTCCTTTAAATCAAGAACCTTTTGGAGATGAAACTGAAACACACGCACGTTAGTTCACTCCTCCGAAATGAGCTGTCAACGCTTGGATAGCACCCTGCAAAGTAGACGGTTCATGCGTTCCTTGTGCCGTAAAACCAGAAATGATATCACGATAGCGAATGGCTGCATCGATTTCCCGATTGCTTCCCGGCTTGTACGCCCCGATGTTTATGAGGTCCTCCGCTTCACGATACGTAGCCAAATGTTTTTTCAGCTGACGAGCAGCATCCAAATGGTTACTATCGACGATTTCATTCATGACACGACTTACACTCGCCATCACATCAATGGCAGGAAAATGACCTTTGTGAGCAATTTTCCGGTCAAGAACGATGTGACCGTCCAAAATCCCCCGCGCCGCATCCGCAATCGGATCGTTCATGTCGTCAGAGTCAACCAATACGGTATAAAATGCCGTAATACTTCCCTTATCCGCTGTTCCTGCACGCTCCATCAGCTTTGGCAGCATCGCAAACACCGATGGCGTATAACCACGCGTAGCCGGAGGTTCACCGATTGCCAAGCCCACTTCACGTTGTGCCATGGCAAAGCGCGTGACAGAATCCATCATGAGCATGACATTCATTCCACGATCGCGGAAATATTCCGCTATGGAAGTCGCAATCATCGCTCCCTTGATTCGAATCATGGCAGGTTGATCGGAAGTAGCTACGACAACAACAGACCGCTTTAGTCCTTCTTCCCCAAGATCGCGCTCGATAAACTCCATGACTTCACGGCCACGTTCTCCAATGAGACCAATCACATTGATATCTGCCGTCGTATTTCGGGCAATCATTCCCATCAATGTACTTTTCCCTACCCCCGATCCAGCGAAAATGCCGACCCGCTGACCTTTCCCGATGGTAAGGAGTCCGTCTATCGCTCTCACTCCCACACTCAATGGTTCTTGAATGCGCGGTCGAAGGATAGGATTTGGCGGCATATTGTTGGTAGGATAGGACGTCAGTCCAAATGGCAGTGAACCTTGATAGGGCCGCCCAAGGCCATCGAGGATCGAACCCAATATTTCAGGTCCAACTTTTACATCTAGCGACCGTCCTGTCGCGACGACGTCACAACCTGGACCAATTTCGGTCAATTCGCCTAATGGCATTAACAGCACTTTATTTTCGCGAAAGCCAACCACTTCTGCGATGATCGGTTCCTTTGTGTTAGCCGGATATAGATGGCATATCTCGCCTAATTTCACTTCTGGCCCTTGCGACTCAATGGTGAGTCCAACGACCTGTGTCACTTTGCCATTCACACGCATCGGATCTAAGCCATGCAGCATGTGCTTGTACTTCGAGAGATCTAGGATGCTCATGGAGCCTCACTTCCTCTGGCAATCGTAAGCAGTGCCTGCTTAATCTCTTCCATTTGTGTATCGATGCGGGCATCGACACTTCCCAAAGCGGTACGGATGACACATCCACCGTCTTGTACTGTATAGTCAGGGTAAATGGAGAGCTCTGCTTGTCCATCTAACAATTCCAGAAAACCAGCACGATGCTCGAGCACATAATCGAAGTACTTATGGTTGACGCACACCGTAATCTCGCCATGAACCCGGGAGCGGCGGAGTGCTTTTTTGGTCATTTCCAGAACCTGCTCGGGATGCTGTTGCAATTCCTGTCCAATGATTTTTTTGGCAATTTCTATGCTGAGTTCCACTAGAAAGGGCTCCGCCTCAGCGATAATTTGTTTTTTCTCGGCAAACGCTTGTTCCAGAATGGTTTTTGCTTGGCTGAGTGTATCTGTTTGCTCTTCGTACGCCTCACGTTTACCCGCTTCGAAACCAGCCTCTTGCCCTTCCGTCATAGCCTGCTCCTGCACTTGCTGAAAAAGTTGCGCAGCTTCCTGACGCTTTTGTTCCCACCATTCTTCCATCTGTGCAAGCGTCTCTTGTCTTACCTGCTCTGCTTGCTCCGCAGCTTGCTGCAAGATGTTTTGTGCGGTTTCTTCTGCATCTGAGATGATCGTTTTCGCCTCGATCTCAGCTTGATTAAAAATTTCTTGGTTTTCTTGCAACCTTTCGGCAACTTCCTCCGTCTTAAGTGGTACAGGCGTTACCGAGAGAAGAAAAGATTCCTCAGAAGGCCGATAATTGGCGCTTTTGATGATCCTAGACAATGATATCATCTCCTCCACCGCGGGCGATGATGATCTCACCAGCCTCCTCTAAGCGACGGATAATTGCAACGATACGAGATTGTGCCTCTTCGACGTCGCGAAGGCGAACTGGGCCCATAAACTCCATTTCTTCTTTGAAGGTATCCGCCATCCGCTTGGACATGTTCCGGAAAATAACTTCCCGAACTTCTTCGCTGGATACCTTGAGGGAAAGTTGCAGATCGGCATTTTCCACGTCGCGGATAACGCGCTGAATCGAACGGTTGTCGAGTGTAGCAATGTCCTCGAAGACGAACATACGCTTCTTGATTTCTTCTGCCAACTCTGGATCTTGAATTTCGAGGGAATCCAGAATCGTGCGTTCGGTTCCACGATCGACACCGTTGAGTACAGCCACGATCGCTTCGATCCCGCCTGCCTGCGTGTAATCTTGGGTAACAGTGGCAGAGAGCTTTTGCTCCAATACCTGTTCTACTTGGGCGATTACTTCCGGTGAAGTACTGTCCATAGTCGCAATACGTTTTGCAACCTCCGCTTGACGTTCTTGTGGAAGTGCCGACAGGATCATGGCAGCTTGTTGAGCCTCCAGATAAGAAAGCACCAGGGCTATCGTCTGCGGATGCTCATTTTGGATAAAGTTTAGGATTTGACCTGGGTCAGCCTTTCTAGCAAAGTCAAACGGTCGAACTTGAAGGTTTGCCGTCAAGCGATTGATAATATCCATCGCTTTGGTCTCACCCAAAGCTTTTTGCAAGATTTCTTTGGCGTATGTAATCCCGCCTTGTGCAATTACCTCTTTGGCAACTGCTATCTGGTGAAATTCAGATAAAATTTTATCTTTTTCATCCGTATCCACTTTTCGCACATTGGCGATTTCTAATGTCAGTTGCTCGATCTCATCCTCACGCAAATGCTTGAACACTTGGGCAGAAACTTCCGGCCCGAGTGAGATGAGGAGGATAGCTGCTTTTTGTCGTCCTGACAACTCTTTAGCGCCGCGAGCCATACCATTCACTCCTTAATCTTCTGCTAACCATGTACGAAGCAGAACAACAAACTCATCTGGTTTGCTTCGCGCCAATTTTTCAAGTTGCTTTCTAACCACTACCTGGTCTCCATCTTCTTGGTAAATCAAGTCTGGTATTTCGGCCGCGTTTAACGGTGTCAGCAAGTCTGGCAATTCCTCTTCTTCTTGTTGTTGCTTCGCTTGACTGCGTCTGCGATAAACGAGGAAGGCAACAGCAGCAAGTGCCAAGACTGCAATACCACCAACTGTCCAAAGAACAGCAGGACTTAGTGCACTGGAATCCTCAATCTCAGCTTTTCCTGAGAACTGACGAGGGAGTACAGAAATATGCTTGTCCAACTCAGTATCCGTCAAATCAGAAGCCTGCTCACTTAATGTGACACGAACAACATTGCGCAACACTTGTTTAATGCTCTCGAGTGTAGCAGCATCCAGTGTTCCACCAGCTGGCGGTTCTACCCCAACGTTGATTGTGATGTCTTCGATCTTGTACGGGCTTGATGTAACATTTCGTGTGATGCGATTTACTTCACGGTTAATCGTATCATTCAACTCTTCGTATTGACTGTTACTTCCTTGTGGGTTAGCTCCCGGGTAGTTCGGAACTGCATTGTTATTGGTTCCTGCAATTCCCCCTGGAGGTTGACCTTGTCCAGAAAAGGCTTTTGATAATTTTTGAGAAGAAATGATAAGTCCTTCGTTATTCTCTTTGTCAGGTGCCTCGACGATGTTCTCTACGCGATTTTCTTTGTCAAAGTTCATTTTGATGAACGTATGTACGATGACTTTATCGCGTCCCATGATTGTACCCAACAAGTTGTACAGGTTTTGTTGAATTTTCTTTTCAACATCTGCTTTGATTGTTTCCTGTTGCTTAAAGCTACTCAATGTTCCTTCGTTTTCATTGCCTTCGGAACGTTCCAGTGGATTGGAATACTGGTCTGTAATCGCAATCGCTTCCATCGGCAATTTGGGAACGCTTCGGGAAACAAGCAGATAAAGCGAGTTAATTTGCTTTTGATCAAGCGTTGTTCCAGGTTCTACATCGACGATAACGGAAGCCGTCGCTGTATCCGGAGTCTCCGTTACCCAAACGCTTTCCTGCGGCAACGTAATCATCACTTGTGCGGAGCGTACACCTTTTACACGTTCCAGCATCTTGCGTAGCTCTTGTTGTAAAGCCTCTTTCTTCATGACATCAAATTGGCGATCTGTAACTCCTAGAGTACTGGAGAATATTTCCGCATTAATTCCTGCTTGGCTCGGAATACCTTGTGCAGCCAAATCGACAATGACATCTTGTGCCATTTTTTCTGGAACCTCGATACTTGTACCATTCCCCGTGATACGGTATGGGATTTGTGAAGCTTCCAACTCTTGCTTGATAGTCCCGATTTCCTGTTCACTTAATCTTTGGTTGTAAAGTGGTTTGTACACCGGCTGAGAAGCGATGTATATGTATAGACCTAGAGAAATCAAGAGGAAGAGCGAAATACCGAGAATCATCCATTTTTGTTTCTTGGAAAATTGGTTCCATTTTGACGTAATCTGGTCTTTGTATACTGCTAAACGTTCGTTCATGTTTCACCTCTCAAAGGATACCAACAACGATCAAATCGACATGCGCATGATTTCTTGATAAGACTCAATCATCTTGTTCCTGACCTGCATGGTCATTTGTAGCATCACGGAAGCTTTTTGACCTGCAACAGTCAATTGGTGCAAGTCGGTAATTTCTCCCGCTGCAAACCTGTCGGCAAGATTCGACGATTCTACTTGCGCCTGATTCACTTTATTCATGGCATCCGATAGAAACGATGAGAATTCTTGGGAAACTTCAGCTGGGGTTGGCTTGTTCACACTCGGTGTACGAATTGGCGTTAGTTGGGAGATTGCACTCATTTCCATTCCTTACTGTCACCCGCCTTACTTGATTTCCAATGCTTTTAGCATCATCGATTTGGAAGCATTCAATGCTGTCACGTTGGCTTCGTATGATCTTGATGCGGAGATCATGTCCACCATCTCTTTCATCGGGTCGACATTCGGCATCAAGAGATACCCGTCTTGATCTGCATCTGGATGAGATGGATCAAATACTCGCTTAAACGGAGTATTGTCTTCTTGAATCGCTGTGACCTTCACACCTTGTCCACCCCGACTTCCTGAGACCGTCCCTACCGCAGCTTGCAGGAAGTTATCAAATGTTCCATTTGTTTGAGGTGACAACTCCACCATTTTCCTCCTATATGGCTGCCAGGCGCCATCTACGAAGTTCGCTCGAGTGGTTTCCGCATTCGCAATATTGGAAGCAATCGTATCCAATCGCAAGCGGTTAGCTGTTAAGGCAGAAGCACTTGTGTTAATTCCCTGAAACAAGCTCATCTTTATTTACCTCCACCCTCAATTACACTGCGTAGTTTTTGAAAATGTCCTGCTGTCAATTGCGTTAAACCGCTGTACCAAATTTGGTTTTTGGCCAATTCTGTTGTTTCTGATTCCAAGTCAACATCATTGCCACTGTTCTGAATGAAGTTATTCGGATTGGACACAACCTGTGGGACTGCAACACCTGCATTTCCAAACGGGAGGTGTCTTTGATTGGTCCGATACGCTTCTAACTTGCCATTTCCCGCTCTTGCGTTCAACTCATCTTGCAAAAAGCTCTCGAAGATGACTTGTTGACTTTTGAATTGAGGGGTGTCTATGTTGGCAAGGTTGTTTGCGATCGTTCTATGTCGCAATGTTGCAGCGTCCAGTGATCTCTCCAAGACCTGCAGATGGTAACTATCCAGCATTTTTCCTTCTCCCCCAATATGAGTCAATTCTTTTCCCTAAAACCACCTATATTTCCTGTATTTTCGACACCCTAATACGATTCAATCATAGCAAAATCAATTTGGACAAAAAAGCCCCTTTTCATGACGTTTTTCAAAATGATTCAATGGGACTAAATCCCTTATCTTTCCTGTTTTTTTACTGCATTTTACAAGGAAACCATATTCAAACCATTGCAAATGTCGAGGCATGCATAAAAAATCAATATATATTTTATGGTAATAATGTGTCGTTTTTTACTACAACTAGGACCAAAGTCCCATGAGAAAAGGTGCAGCAACTTGAGTTGCTACACCTTTTTGTTTACTTTCTTGTAACTTTTGACAAGGTAAATTACGAAGTTTTGAGCTTCTCAAGCTCAGGCAACAGCTTTTCATTCAGCACTTTAATGAAGGTACCTTTCATCCCCAGGGAACGGGATTCGATAACACCCGCACTCTCCAGCTTACGGAGCGCGTTTACAATAACAGAGCGAGTAATTCCTACGCGATCCGCGATTTTGGAGGCTACGAGCAAGCCTTCTTTGCCTTCGAGTTCTTCAAAAATATGTTCAACTGCTTCCAACTCACTATAGGAGAGGGAACCAATTGCCATTTGTACAACCGCTTTGCTGCGTGCTTCTTCTTCGATTGCTTCAGAACGCTCACGCAAGATTTCCATGCCTACTACCGTTGCCCCTACTTCTGCAAGAATCAGGTCGTCATCGACAAATTGATCGTTAATACGACCCAAAATCAACGTACCGAGACGATCTCCTCCACCCATAATTGGAACAAGCGTCGTCCAACCTGTGCGGAATACTTCTTTCATTTCAACAGGGAAAATCGTGTATGGGCTATCTACATCCAGGTTCGCAGATGTTTCGTCTACTTTTAGCAACCCCATGCTGTATTCTTCTGGAAAACGGCGCTCTTCCAGCATTTTGCGCATACGGCTGTTATCCATTTCTTGATGAATCGCAAAGCCGAGAAGTTTTCCTTTGCGGCTTACCACATAAGTGTTTGCTTCAATCACGTCACTCAAAACTTGGGACATTTCATTGAAGTTCACGGCATGACCCGCGGATTTTTGCAACATGCGGTTAATTCTTCTTGTTTTTGACAGTAGATCCATCTGTATTTCCTCCTAATTATATGTGCTGCCTATCCAATGTTTATAAAATATATTGACTCAAGTCTTTGTTCCCCGCGATTGTACCTAATTTCTGATTAACGTAATCGGGGGTAATCTGTACAACTTCTAGGTGAATTTCTGGGGCTTCAAAAGAGAGATCCTCCAGTAGCTTCTCCAATATGGTGTGCAATCGTCTAGCACCAATGTTATCTGTGCTCTGATTGACCTCAGCAGCGAGGCGAGCGAGTTCCTGAATGGCTTCCGGGGTAAAGTCAACACGCACACCTTCTGTTTCCAATAGGGCCACGTACTGCTTAAGCAACGCATTTTTAGGCTCTGTCAGAATTCGGACAAAATCTTCAACGCGCAAGCTAGTCAACTCCACCCGAATCGGAAAACGACCTTGCAATTCAGGAATTAAATCTGATGGTTTTGCCATGTGAAAAGCACCAGCTGCAATAAACAGAACATAATCTGTTTTGACAGGACCATACTTGGTCATGACGGTTGAGCCTTCCACAATCGGTAAAATATCACGCTGGACCCCTTCACGGGATACATCCGGGCCACGCCCATCCTTACCCGCAATCTTATCAATTTCGTCAATGAAGATAATCCCGTGTTGTTCAGCTCGACGAATTGACTCCTGCGTGACTTCGTCCATATCCACCAGTTTTTGCGCTTCCTGCTGAATTAATACCTTTCGCGCATCTTTTATTCGCAATTTTCGTTTCTTCATCCGCTTAGGCATCAGGCTACCGAGCATATCTTGCATTTGCATCCCCATTTGTTCTGTACCCGGAACCTGGAACATGTCAAACATCGAAGGTGATTGATCTTCGACTTCAATCTCAATCATTTGCTCTTCCAACTGGCCATTCGTCAATTGCCACATAACTTGCCGGCGTTGCTGCTGAATCGACACTTCTTCTTGATCAGAGGTATCCTGCTGCTGTTGCTGCTGTCCACCGAAGAACATCTCCAACGGATTTTTGAATGAGTTCGCCTGCTTGCGAGATGGAACAAGTACGTTCACAATCGCTTCATTCGCAAGCTTCTCGGCTTTCTCTTTCACCGACTCTACTTTTTCTTGTTTGACCGTACGGATAGAAGCTTCCACTAGATCACGGACCATCGATTCTACGTCTCGTCCTACATAACCGACTTCCGTAAACTTCGTTGCTTCTACTTTAATAAAAGGAGCACCAGTCAGTTTTGCAATCCGACGTGCAATTTCCGTTTTTCCAACACCAGTAGGTCCGATCATCAAGATGTTTTTTGGAACAACCTCTTCAATCATTTGCTCTGGCAAACGACTGCGACGATAGCGGTTGCGAAGCGCCACAGCAATGGCTTTCTTGGCTTGTGCCTGCCCGACAATGTATTTATCCAAATGCTCTACGATCTTACGCGGGGTTAATTGCTCAAGATTCAGCACAGTAGGTTCCTCCCTTTCGCTCAATTCAACTCATCCACAACAAGATTGTTGTTTGTGAACACGCAAATTTCAGCAGCGGTACGAAGCGATGCTTCCGCAATTTCACGTGCGCCGAGGTGAGGCGCATATGTTTTCAATGCACGACCTGCTGCAAGGGCAAAGCTACCGCCAGAACCAATTGCAAGAATCCCGTCATCAGGCTCAATGATTTCACCATTTCCGGAAATAAGCAGCAAATGCTCCTTATTGGCAACAATCATCATTGCTTCCAAACGACGCAAAATTTTATCCATGCGCCACTCTTTCGCCAGCTCTACAGCAGCTCGCTGCAGATTGCCGTGGTACTCCTCCAGCTTTCCTTCAAACTTCTCAAAAAGCGTAATGGCATCAGCAACAGAGCCAGCGAATCCTGCTAAAACTTCGCCGCGATATAGACGTCTTACTTTTTTGGCACCGTGCTTCATTACCATGCTGTTGCCAAAAGTAACCTGACCATCTCCGGCCATCGCTACAGACCCATTGTGCTGTACAGCAAATATGGTTGTTGCGTGAAACTGTTCCATCACTGATTCCTCCCGTTATGTCCGATTGGCGGAACCTGTATTGCCCGGGTTTGCTCGTGGGTGAGCGGTGTCATATACATGCCGAAGTCGCTCTTTGGTCACATGCGTGTACACCTGTGTCGTCGATACATTAACGTGTCCCAATAATTCTTGCACGGTACGCAGATCAGCACCGCCATTCAACATATGGGTCGCAAACGTATGACGAAAGGTATGTGGTGAAACCCGCAATTGAAGAGCGTACGTTTCTACGTATTTGTCTACAATCCGCCGAACACTGCGGTCGGATAACGGTTCTCCCCGATAGTTAACCAGCAAATTGCCGTGTTCTACTTTTCCAGCCAACAGTTTTTCTCTTCCATATTCTAGGTATTGCCGAAGAACGTCGCAGGCATAACTTCCAACCGGCACATATCGTTCTTTCGCTCCTTTTCCATAAACCAAGGCGACTCCCATGCTCGGATTCACATCACTCACAGATAAAGTGGTGAGCTCCGTAACGCGCATGCCGCTAGCATACAACAGTTCAAAAATCAGCCGATCACGAATTCCCAATGGAGTGGTTGTATCAGGCAGATCGAAAAAAGCTTGAACTTCTTGCGGATATAAAAAGGAAGGAAGTTTCTTCTCCATTTTGGGAGTGGAGACTAGTTGAAATGGGTTCTGTTCCAGTTGACCTTCACGCAACAGAAATCGGTACAAGCTACGCAAGCTGGATAGCTTGCGGGCAATACTTCGCCGGGAAAGCCCCCTGCCAGCCAATTGCGCGAGAAAGGAGCGACCATGCAAATAAGAAACAGCAGCAAATACGGTGATTTGGTGCTGTTCCATAAAGGAGACAAATTCGCTGATATCTGCCACATACTGCTTCACCGTATGAGGAGAGGCGTTTTTTTCAACTCGCAAATAGCGGGTAAACATCTCAATATCCGCAGAATTTTGTTGCGAAATGTCCATACGGGATGCACCCTCCTCGAAGCACCTATATAGTAACACAGACGAAAATCGGATATCAATGTTAATTGTGTCGTTCTTGTGTAAAATTCTGAATTGTATCTAGCGCCCGCTCAGCGAGCTTTTCATTTTTCAACCGCTTGTCTCGGATTCGTTCTGGCCATTCCGGTACAAGCCCGAAGTTTGCGTTCATCGGTTGGAAATGCTTTGGATCTGCCGTTGTAATATAACGAGCCATACTACCCATAATTGTTTCTGGTGGGAGCTCGATTAATTCTTCCCCTTTTGCGAGTCGTGCTGCATTTATCCCCGCAAGCAAACCAGATGCTGCTGACTCTACATATCCTTCGACACCAGTCATTTGACCAGCAAAGAAAAGTGTTTCCCGGTCTTTATACTGATACGTAGGCTTCAACAGTTTTGGCGAGTTGATAAAGGTGTTGCGATGCATCACACCATAACGAACGATTTCGCAGTTTTCCAACCCAGGAATGAGTGAAAAGACTCTTTTTTGATCCGGCCATTTCAGATGGGTCTGGAAACCTACGATGTTATACAATGTGGCAGCACTATTGTCCTGACGAAGCTGTACAACAGCATAAGACTTTTTGCCCGTCCGCGGATCAACCAAACCTACTGGCTTCATGGGACCAAATGTCATGGTCTTGTGACCACGTTTTGCCAATACTTCAATCGGCATGCAGCCTTCAAAGAAGATTTCCTTTTCAAATTCCTTCAATGGAACTGTTTCCGCAGAGATCAGCGCATCATAGAAACGATTGAACTCCTCTTCAGTCATCGGGCAGTTCAGATAAGCTGCTTCACCCTTATCATATCTGGAGGCAACGAATACCTTGTTCATATCAATCGAGTCTTTTTCTATAATGGGCGCTGCTGCATCATAGAAGTACAGATACTCTTCACCCGTCAGCTCTTTTAACTTTGTAGACAAAGCTGGAGAAGTAAGTGGCCCCGTCGCAATTACGACAATCCCATCCGGAATTTCGGTAATTTCATCCGAAATGACCTCAACCAATGGATGATTTCGAACGGCATCTGTAACATGAGCCGCGAACTCGTGTCTGTCTACGGCAAGCGCGCCTCCAGCTGGAACCGCGCAACGATCTGCCGCATCGATAATGACAGAGTTCAGTCGACGCATTTCTTCTTTTAATACACCCACTGCATTCGTTAACGTGTTAGCACGCAATGAATTACTGCATACCAACTCTGCAAATTTATCGGTATGGTGTGCAGGCGTTTGTGTCTTCGGTCTCATCTCATACAGCTTTACTTTTACACCCGCCTGCGCGATTTGCCATGCTGCCTCACTACCAGCGAGACCAGCGCCCACTACTGTAATTGTTGGTTGTGACATGCTGTTAATCCTCCAAACTACAAAATCGAATCAGGCTGTCTAGGAGTCTGCTTCTTCTTGATAATCACACTTGGTGCAAACAATGCTAACTCCTTGCTTTTTGCGCTTTTTCTCCACGAGCATGCTGGAGCATTTTGGACAAGGTCTGGCAATCGGTTTGTCCCACGATACAAAATCGCATTCCGGATATTGATTGCAGCCGTAAAAAATACGACTCTTCTTAGATTTACGTTCAATAATCTCTCCGGTTTCACACTGCGGACATTTTACGCCGATTTCTTTTACAATCGGCTTCGTATTACGGCAATCCGGGAATCCGGAACAAGCTAAAAACTTGCCAAATCGACCAAGCTTATAAACCATCACACGGCCGCAAAGCTCACATGATTCATCCGATTCTTCGACTTTCAGCTCTACTTCTTTCATTTCTTCTTCTGCAACAACTACGCGCTTTGCAAAGTCTTGATAAAAATTGTCCAGCACTTGCACCCAATTGGTGGTTCCTGCTTCGATGTTATCCAAGCCCGATTCCATATGGGCAGTGAATTCTACGTTGAGAATTTCCGGGAAGAACTCTTCGACAAGCGTGATCACAATCTCGCCCAACTCGGTCGGGACAAACCTTTTCTCCTCTAATGACACGTAGCCACGCTTTTGAATGGTTTCTAATGTAGGCGCATAGGTAGACGGGCGTCCAATCCCCATCTCTTCCATCGTTTTAAGCATGCGTGCTTCGGAGAATCGAGGTGGTGGCTGTGTAAAGTGCTGACTCGGCTCGATTTCTTTTTGTTCCAGGATTTGTCCTTCTTCAATAGGTGGAAGAAAGCTCTCTTCTTCTGCACCATCATCGTTTCCTTCAATATATACCTTCATAAATCCAGGGAACTTCACTTTTGATCCTGTTGCTCTGAAGGTAACTCCACCTGCGTCAATATCTACGCTCATCGTATCAAGAACAGCAGATGACATTTGACTGGCAAGGAAACGCTCCCAGATTAATCGATACAAGCGCAACTGATCTCTCGACAAGTATTCCTTGATTTCATCCGGTGTACGCATCACACCTGTTGGACGAATCGCTTCGTGAGCATCTTGAGCATTCTCGTTTTTCACTTGATTGCGTGGCTCAGTTAACACATAGTCTGGACCATATTTCTCAAGTATGTATTCCCTTGCTTCGTTCTGCGCCGTTACAGATAGGCGAGTAGAGTCTGTACGCATATAGGTGATCAAACCAACTGCGCCTTCTTTATTGCCAACGTCGATCCCCTCATAGAGCTCTTGAGCAATCCGCATGGTCTTAGACGTGCGGAAGTTCAGCTTACGCGCTGCCTCTTGCTGTAAAGAGCTCGTGATAAAAGGAGGTGCAGGGTTGCGCTTACGCTCACGTTTCGTTACCTTTTGTACCACGTATGGTTTGTTCTTCATTCGTTTTAATACCGCTGCTACATCATCTTCCGAATGAAGTTCCACCTTTTCATCGCCATAACCATAGAATTTCGCGTTAATTACTTTACCGTCGCTAATCAATGTACTTGCAATCGTCCAATACTCTTCCGGGATAAACTCTTGGATCTCACGCTCACGATCCATGATAAGCTTTACCGCAACAGATTGTACACGTCCGGCACTCAAGCCTTTTCGAACCTTTTTCCATAAAATTGGACTGATATTGTACCCCACGAGTCTGTCGAGAATGCGACGTGCCTGTTGAGCATTTACCAAGTCCATATTTATGTGTCGTGGATGCTTGAACGCTTCTTTGATAGCATCTTTGGTAATCTCATTAAACACCACACGAAGTGGCTGATTCAAATCGAGCCCCAAGTATTGTGCCAAATGCCAAGCAATTGCCTCCCCTTCGCGATCCGGGTCGGCTGCGAGATATACTTTTTTTACTTTTTTAGCGGCATCTTTTAAGCCCTTCAATACATCGCCTTTGCCGCGAATGGTTATGTATTTGGGTTCAAAATTATGTGCAACGTCTACACCCATTTGACTTTTCGGCAAATCGCGCACATGCCCGATAGACGCTTTCACGATATATTTACTACCCAGGTATTTTCCAATGGTTTTGGCCTTCGTAGGGGATTCTACGATTACTAGCGTATCAGCCATTTTTTTCCTCCCCTTTTAGTAAGGAATCTTCCCTATTATTAAATACCCTCATCCGGTTTGTCAAACACTTGTGCCTCTAGGCATTGCCAAAAAGCTAGCGGATATGCTATCGCCGTGCAAAATAACCGCCAGGAAGTGCCACGATGGCTCCTTTTGCTTCCAAACGAATGACCAGCTGATGGAGCATCCTGCGTTGGTCTTTTTCTAAGCTGCTCATTAACTCATCCAGATGAATCCCATCATAGGTTACGGCTTCCACAATCGCTTTTTCTTCATTAGATAAGGGAACATCATCGGTTGCCTTGCTTTTTTCCACCTGCTGCATCTGCTCTGCTTCGGGAAGATGATGCTTGATTTCCTCCCATATATCGCTACTGCACGTTACTAACTTTGCTCCTTGTTTGATCAAGTTATGCGGCCCCGCACTCATCAATGAAAAAATCGGTCCAGGAATTGCAAAAACTTCCTTGCCCTGCTCAAGTGCACAGTCTGCCGTAATCAACGATCCGCTTTTTTCTGCTGCTTCCACCACTAATACACCGATAGAAAGTCCACTTATGATGCGATTTCTCTCTGGAAATAATCCAGAAACAGGGGGAATATGTGGAGGATATTCGCTGAGGAGTAGGCCAAAAGATTCAATTTCACGATAAAGCTCTCGATGTCGAGAAGGATAAACATGATTCATTCCGCAACCGAGTACGCCTATAGTCTTACCACCTGCTTTCAAGGTAGCTTGGTGAGCCTCTGCATCAATTCCATATGCTACCCCAGAGACAATGACAAGACCTGCTTGTACCAGCTCTCGGACAAAAAAGCTACAGCTCGCTCTTCCATATGGTGTCGGATTGCGCGAACCAACAACGCCAATCGACAATTTATCCAATAATGTGTGATCGCCACGATAAAACAACATCAACGGAGAATCGGGAATATTGCGGAGCGAAACAGGATAAGCATCGTCCAAAGGACATAAAAAGCGCGTTCCCTCTTCCTCACGCTTTTCCAATAATGCCATAGCTGAAGCTTCATTGCTTTGCTTGTCAACCTGCCCAGTGATCAAAGGAGTCAATCTGAGCTCACGAGCCAGTTCCTGCCAATTTTCGATGGCAATCTGAAAAGAACCTGTGATTTCAAACATCTCTCGGATTTTCTTTCTTCCCAAACCCGAGATCATCGTTAACACATACAACCAGTCTCTCTCGTCGAGCTTCGCCTTTTCCACACCAAAATCCTCCTTCATCCCGACCACAATTGTCACAGCGGATAGCATTTGAAAGTTATTCTATCGAAAGAAAGAGGCTGCTTCAAAAATAAAAAAGTGGACAAGCCTAAGCCTGTCCACTTCTGTCTTATCTGATTACTTGCCCATTACTTTCTCGAGCATACCGCGCTCTTTCAGCAATTCAACAAGTGTTTCACCGATAACAGCAGGTGTTTTCGCTACGCGAATACCGCATTCTTCGAGCTTCGCGATTTTCTCAGCAGCTGTACCTTTACCGCCAGAGATGATCGCACCAGCGTGGCCCATACGTTTTCCTTCAGGAGCAGTTTGTCCGCCGATGAAGCCTACAACTGGTTTTTTCATGTTAGCAGCGATCCACTCTGCTGCTTCCTCTTCCGCAGTACCACCGATTTCTCCCAGCATGATAACTGCTTCAGTGTCTGGATCTTCGTTGAACATTTTCAGTACATCGATGAACTCCATACCTTTTACTGGGTCTCCACCGATACCTACAGCTGTGGATTGACCAAGGCCGCGAGTAGAAGTTTGGTGAACTGCTTCATAAGTCAAGGTACCGGAGCGAGAAACAATACCCACTTTACCTGGAACGTGGATGTAACCAGGCATGATACCGATTTTGCACTCACCTGGAGTGATTACGCCAGGGCAGTTAGGACCTACGAGAAGGGTTTTCTTGCCTTCCATGTAACGCTTAACTTTCACCATGTCCAGAACTGGGATACCTTCTGTAATGCAGATTACCAGATCCAGTTCAGCGTCAACTGCTTCCATGATCGCGTCAGCAGCGAAAGGAGGAGCAACGTAGATAACGGATGCAGTTGCACCAGTTGCTTCAACCGCTTCTTTAACTGTGTTGAAAATTGGAATACCGTCAACTTCGGTTCCACCTTTACCAGGTGTTACACCGCCCACCATTTGTGTACCGTATTCAACGGCTCCGCGAGTGTGGAACAGACCAGTTGCACCCGTAATCCCTTGCGTAATTACTTTTGTATTTTTATTAACGAGAATACTCATCGCGTAATTTTCCCACCTTTTTTTACGTATCTACTCGAAATATCTTACTTCACCAAGGATACGATTTTCTCAGCGCCATCCGCCATAGATTCTGCAGCTACGATGTTCAAACCGGACTCATTGAGGATTTTCTTACCCAAATCTACGTTTGTACCTTCGAGACGTACAACGAGAGGTTTGTCCAATTTGATTTGTTTTGCTGCATTCACTACGCCGTTTGCGATAACGTCGCATTTCATAATGCCGCCGAAAATGTTGACGAAAATACCTTTTACTTTTTCGTCACGGAGAATAATTTTAAACGCTTCCGTTACTTTCTCTTCAGTAGCTCCGCCACCAACGTCAAGGAAGTTAGCTGGGTCTCCACCGTAGAATTTCACGATGTCCATTGTTGCCATCGCCAGACCTGCACCGTTTACCATGCAACCGATGTTACCATCAAGTGCGATGTAGGACAGATCGAACTTGGAAGCTTCGATTTCTTTCTCATCTTCTTCATCCAGATCGCGCAGAGCTACGATGTCAGGGTGACGATAGAGAGCGTTGCTGTCGAAGTTCAGTTTCGCATCCAGTGCCATTACTTCACCGTCGCCAGTAACAACCAGTGGGTTGATTTCAGCGATAGAAGCATCTTTATCAACAAAAGCTTGGTACAAGCTCATCATGAACTTGGCAGCTTTGTTAATCAATTCTTTTGGAATGTTGATTGCGTAAGCCAGGCGACGAGCTTGGAAGCCATTCAGACCTGTTACTGGATCAACTACTTCTTTGAAGATTTTTTCTGGAGTGTTTGCTGCTACTTCCTCGATGTCCATACCGCCCTCTTCGGAAGCCATCATTACAACACTTCCAGTAGCACGGTCAACAACTACACCAACGTAGTATTCTTTCTTGATGTCGCAGCCTTGCTCGATCAGAAGGCGCTTAACTTCTTTACCTTCTGGACCTGTTTGATGAGTAACCAGTACTTTGCCAAGAATTTCGCTGGCATATGTACGAACTTCATCAAGATTTTTTGCAACCTTTACACCGCCAGCCTTACCACGGCCACCAGCGTGAATTTGCGCTTTTACTACGTTTACTTGGGTGCCCAGTTCTTTTGCTGCTTCTACAGCTTCTTCCACTGTGAAAGCTACGCGTCCTTCAGGAACTTTTACACCGTACTGCTTAAGTATCTCTTTACCTTGATACTCATGAATGTTCATTCTCCATCCTCCTATGGCAGATAAAGATCGGCAGGCTTTTAGACCGGTTCAAAGACGTCTGTCTTTTTCCGGTCATAACCTCCACTATCAGTGCAACGTAACTATTCTACGACAAAAACTGCAAAAGTGGTAGTAATATGTTCTTTTTATCGTGACCAGAAATGCGAAACTTCATGAGGAAATCCCTCATTTTCGTAGAGATTGAAACAATTTCCACACGTTTTCAGCGAGTTCATCCTGAATATACCAAGTTTGGTCATACTTAAAGTAACGTGGATATACTTCCATTCTCTGATCGATATCATTCACCAAAAAATGAAGTTCGTATTGTTTTTGTCCCGGATTTTTGGGTGGAACATTTAGTGGATCGGCATTTTTTAGCAATCGGACAGATTGATGGGCAATTCCTTGCTCGATTGTCGTTTGGGTGACATCCAACTTTGTGTCTTGGACATTCATTTCGCCATTTGCTGTGACGCGAATCCGTGTAGATTTAAATAACGGGTCAATCTTGTCGTCCTTACGATTGCTTGGCGGCATCCATTCCGTTAACCGCGAAAAGAGACTACCTTCCACGTGAAAGAAAAACGTTTCTCTCCCAAAAGGAACCGCAATCAGCGTCGGCGTTAAAATGGCCACTTCAACTGGCCTGTCAGCAGAATTCATTCTCATCTGATAGTTCGGGTAGAGTGGATACTGCTTGCTGCGCGTGTCCACCTCCGGGACTGCCGATCCCATTACTTTCCTGATGTATTCTGCTTCTGATTCGTTCAACACGCGCGCCTGCCCAAGGTCCTCTGCCGATAAACGCACGCTCTGAATTTTTTGTGAGAGCACTCCTTTTCCAGTTAACTTGTTTACCCACTGATAAAAATAGCTGGCCCCCGCTCCACGATACGTGTGTCCCCCAAACTCACTTGCCGACTCACCCACTGTCACGACGAGTGGCGCCTGCTGTGTTCGATAAAGGACGAGCGTGAAACGTACATCTTCTTGCTTTAAAGCCTCCGATGATACTTGTAAATCTTGTCCTTGTCCGGACAGTTCTTGCAAAAACAAGCGCAAGTCCAATAATACTTCCTGTCCATCCGTTGACATCACCGTTACTTTTTCAACCGCACCAAGCTCTTTCTCGATATGATCTTTCATGTCGTCAGAAACCTTGCCTGACTGTGCACAGCCAGTGACGAACAAACTACTCACCATCATAACCAGTAGACACGTACGTAAAGACGCTATCACGCAGTAACCCTCCTCGTGTATTCCTGTAAGATAACGCTACAGAAGTCCCAATCGACGGCTGATCTCACTGCCTAGCTTTCGTTTCACGTAAATTTCACCAATTTGGTGCGGATCTTTCACGACAACGGAGCGATTGTTCGTACGAATCACCACATACTTTTCATTGTTTTTGTCCAAACCACAGATCAAATCAGACGAGGCTTCGACAAAGATAGCTACCACTGTTTTCCCATCTATTTTTTTCAACGAAATTTTTGGAAATGGGGTTACAAACGGTGACGTCTTATCTTGGATGTATTGCGTAATGGCCAGGATGTATTTGTCCGGGTCTCCGTACTGCTCGATCTCATGATCAATCCCGCACACTGTCCCCTCATCTGTAATGCCTAAAAATAAATTTCCGTTGTTTGAATTCGCAAACGCCACAATAGACTTAATAATCCCCGTCTTTGAATAAAGAAAGTCGCGTTTGAATTCAATCATGTCGTTCTCACCAAGTTTTGTTGCTGTTACAGGATCGTCAATTCGGCCTAAATAGCGAAAACGACTGATGGCGCCTAAGCGATAGACATATTCTTCAAATATATCAGCAGGTAGGGAAAGGTCTTCTATGCTTGCATCTGTGTTTTGCCACAATTTATATGTTTGCGGAGCAAAGCACATGTCAAACAATACGTTTCCACCGAGCGAGCGTATGTTCATACCAATGGAAGCAGGCATAGTCTTCCCCGGCTGATATGGGGCATCTGTTTCCACTTCCAATACTCCTGAATGAATTAAATAATCGAAATAATGACGCGGTAATTGTACATGATGCTTTAATAACTGACGTTCTGGCTTGGGTCGTCTGATTTCTTGATAAAAATCAAAACGCACAGATTGTTCTTCCAGTTGGCTTACCATCGCAATCAATGAACAAATATGGCGCATGTTTCCCCTCGTTTTGTGTTAGAGTAGGTGTCATTGTTTGGTCATATTTTAACGCAACCTTTTAAGAATTGACTAGTTTTTTCGTTATTTTCGTGATTGATAGTGATGCAAGATTGTTTGCAATTTAAACGAAAGTCCCATTTCTCCGCTAATTTTTAGCTTACCCGTTACAAAAGCAACGGTGGGATTCAAGCGTCCCTCTACGAGCTTAACAAAATCTTGGTCAGACAACTCCAGTTTGCAGCCCGCTTCCCTTGTCACACCCATTGAATAGTCCGCTTGATTATCGGATAAAACCACCTCGTAGGTGCCACCCTCTTCTCCACTTAGGACAAAATGGTACACAGCATGTAATCCAGTGATCCCTTGTGGTTGGGTGTTTATTCTATTCGATAAATCCTGAAGAGTTTTTTGTACCTGCATGCTCACTGCTCCTTGCTTGCTATGTATGTGGACCGCTTTTCCGTAAAAAAAGAAAGCCGGGTGTTTACCGGCTTACTTTGCACGGACAGCTGTGCCTGTGGCAATAACCATCATCATACCTTCCCGCAATGTTTCGAAGTCGAGATCAACCCCAATCACTGCGTTTGCACCCAATGCCCGTGCTTTTTCTTTCATTTCACGCAAGGCCAGTTCACGCCCTTCTGAGAGCTTGCTCTCATACGAGCCACTTCTGCCTCCGATGATGTCCGTAATTCCTGCAAGAAAGTCACGGACTACGTTTGCGCCCATGATTACCTCTCCGCTGACGATATCCAAATACTCCACCACTTCTTTTCCTTGGATCATGCTGGTAGTAGTTACGATCATGTCATTTCCTCCTCATATCGATCTTTTCACAATATATATTACGTACCATAAAATAATCGGTTGCAAAGAAGGATCTAAACCTGTCCAAAAGTGTATGCGCATTGCTAACAAACTATACTTTTCCTATCCTACTGTGGAAGTAATTGTTTTGGATAATTTGGCAGCTGAGGAGCCTAAACTTGCTTCAGCGATTAATTCCCGCCAAGATTTATCGAAAAAGTCTGGGGTTTGAAACCCGTTTACATGCCCAACAGCTGCAGATACAAAGATCTCAAGAACGTTTGTTGGACGTGTAATAAGCGAAATGTATTCCTGAATCTGTTCATCGGAAATCGTAGAGATCAAAACAAACTCGTCCCCTGCATAACGACATAAGTAATCCCCCTGTTCTTCAGCCAGAGAAGAAAGAACCGATGAATAGGTGCGGATGACATCATCCCCGAATGGATGGCCATGCAGCTTATTAATTCGGCCAAAGTCGTTCAAATCGATAAAAAGCAAATGGAACGGTTTACGCTCCTTTAAAAAATTTTCCCCAATAAACTGAATGTAGGGAGCGCGATACAAACCCGATAATGGGTCTCGATATTCTGCTATTTTCATCTCTACGATTTCTTTTGTGATGAATCCGATTAGTTGATCCTCTTCCTTGATCAAAGCCAGACCACTTTGTTCTTGATGAAGCGCGTGATAAGCCTCCCAAACATTGTGGTTGGCAGACAGGTAGAACGGGTGACTGCTCATGGCATCGGCAACGATTCGGTTAGGATGAGCGGACAGCACGTCTCTTGTCGTAACCATTCCCAGCACCTCTCCGTGATCCATGACAACTAACGAATCAACATGAGATTCGTTCATTCGCTCCGCCGCATAAGAGACACTTTTGTCAGAGGTGATGGTACAAATCGTCGTCGTCATGATGTCGGAGATGTTCATAATAGATCCACCTCTCGTTGGACAGACAGTGCTATTTTCAATTCAGATCGCAGAACCATAGAGTCGCTAATCATACGCTCTGCCTCTTCCAGAATAATTTTCATCAATAATTTTTCATCAATCATTTGCAAAAGAGTATTTCTTAACAAGACTGCCTCAATCTTCGGATGATTCATCTTTAGTAATGTAAATTGCTCTGGAGAAAGTGCATCCGCCATTCTCCTTACAGCCTCAGGACCAATTGGTGCTTTCCGTCCGATGATCAACAAATCCTGCATCGGAGGGACTTCAAACTCGGATATTTTTAAGGAAAGCGTTGCTTTCCGAGAATATACGTTGTTATCACTAGCCATAAAAATTCCTCCAATTCTGCATTGCCTTCTTATTCGTCCGGCAAACTGCCTGGTTTACCAAACAAGTATCCCTGGCCGATTGCAACGCCCAATAAAGAAGCACAAGCAAAATCCTCTTCTTCTTCAACTCCTTCGAGAATGAGTTGAGGTGCATCTTTGCAAAAATCGACAAACAGTTTTACAGTCTTTTGCTTTTCTAATGAACTCGAGAGCTTTTGCGAAAAAAAACGATCAATCTTGATGTAATCTGGCGAGATATCTTCAATTTTACTGAATATGTTTGCGCCATCTCCGACATCATCCAACGCAATTAAGAAACCCAGCTTTTTCAATTCAGCTATGCGTCGCGTAAAAATGGGTTCGCTCCAGCATTCCCCTTCCATAATCGATTCGTTGATCTCCAATACGATTTGGGTTAAATAGGGACGGAAGGTACGAGCGATCTTTTGAATGAACCCAGGAAATGTGTCTTCTATTATGGTAGAAGGAAAAATATTCACAAATAAAAGCTCGTTTTTGTGTTCAGTCGACGAATGAAAAAAAGTCAAGAGCGCATAATGCAGGGAATGGGAGTCGAGTTCTGGCAGCATTTTGTTTTCCTTCGCCAAAGAAAACAATGCCTCTGGATGGATCCCCGCTTTACTGCGAAGTAATACTTCATACCCTATCCTACTTTTCTCAGGAAGTTGACATATTGGCTGAAATGCGTGGTAGTATTCTTTTTTCTTAAATAATTCTGCAATGCTCTCCATCAATTTTCCTTTCCCTTTCCTAGCAAGTATGAACACAAAGAAAAAGCTTCTTCCATGCGAGATATTCTGAACCATGGAAGTGCCGGGAAATGTACCTACATGCACGAGCAAAAGAAATTCTACTCTCTGTGGATATTTCTAGTCATAACAATAACTAGGTAATAAAGATTACAAATATCAGCAGACATTTCGACAATTTATGTCTTTGTCCCTACTTATTCGCCAGCATCTTGCATATTCCTTTCCAGATCATACTAATTGTTTCAAATTAATTAGGAACATTGTATGTACAATGCCTATTTTCTATCGTTATATTTCCGTAAAATGATAGATGTATCAAGTAATTCCACAACTTGTAAACTGTTCTGAATCGCGTTACGCGTTATATAAATAAAAAATTAAAATTTTACTGCTTGTTCCGTCGTTAGCAGCTATAGAGCTTTTTTCATATCGTATGAAAAATGGGTATCGTCCTCATCCAAAGGGAGGAAGGTAGGCAGTGGTCAAGATTTCAACGTTTACACTGCAAGTGCAGGAAGGCCACTTGTTCACGATTACGCTAGCGGCAAATCCCTCAACCGGTTACCAGTGGGACTTGTCTAATCCAGTGGATGCTCGCTTTTTATCGTTGCATGCGAATCATTTTGTTCCCCCATCTTCGCCTGCTCGTATTGGGCAAGAGGGGCATCAGGTGATATCTTTTCAAGCTTTGCGGCGTGGAATGACGTCGATATCAGTGAAGTATTGTCGGCCTTGGGATAGTGGTGAATGCGGGGAGTTTGCGTTTTATGTAGTTACGATTGTGTAGGGTTATGTTTCAAAATTACTTACTGTTACTGAATTGAAAGTGAAGCGGTTAGTCTGTATGTGTTAGGTTTTCATTTATGAGGCACATACAGACTAAACGATTCTGTTCTAAAACTTGACTATTTACATTTGGACAGGCGTTGACATCTTTGCAGACGTGACCATGCAGCAAAGCAAACTGTGTGCATCAAAGGCAAAATAGTCGAGGAACAAAGAAGGAGCATGATCTGGATACTGATTTAAACTGCATATATTGATAATCATCCAGCGGGATATGGTATAATTTGGATGAGGTGAATAATATGGGATTCATTGTTTTAACTGCTTTGTACCTTAACCCTATTCTGGCTATTTTGTTCTTTGTTAACTTTACATTTATTATGAAGAAAATTGTCAATAACAAGGATTATAGGCGAAATGCCGTTATTGGATCATTGCTGATCGTATGGATCTTTTTTTCTTATGGATTGCTCGCTATCGCAAGGTAGTTACTGCTAAAGGAATTGGATTTTCCATTCTATCTAGCATTTTAAAATCCCTCACGTTTAAAAAAGTAGCCCTCGATCCAAGGCTCTGTAGCCAATTGCTTCTGCTACATGTGCAGCATCTCTTGTCCTTCCTTATCTAGTAGGGCAAATTGACGGAGCTCTTCACCATTCATCACACTTATAAAAGGACATCCCGGAGGATAGTGGTATCTTTCGCATTGGACAGCCCTCGCTTGTCCTACTCGCTGCTGAATGTCTTTTGAGGACTCCTCTGCTTTTCTTTGTGAAGAAGTTGAACGGGTACTTTCGGCACCTCGATGTGCAGATCGATGCGGTCTAGCAAAGGACCTGAGAGTTTTGAGCGGTATTTGTAGATTTGTTGAGGAAAGCATGGGCAGGTTTGCTTCTCTCGAGTACCGAAGAATCCAGAAGGACAAGGTTGAAGATAACACCCTTGAAATATCACTCAAAAAGGAAAACTATTCTCCCCTTTTATGGACATGAAAGATGATAGTCCTGGTGGCCGTCTTAGAGCAGCACGTACAGCAAAACAGATGTACTTGGTCGATCTTGAATCAACTTTAAGGGAACGTATTATTAAAGCGCGCTTGTACAATGGGTACACAAAGAGAGAATTTGCTGCGCTTTTAGGAATAAGTGAGCGCACTCTATACGAATGGGAACATGGGCGCAGGATCCCACCCGAAGAACAAAGAGTCATTATCGAGAGATACTTAGATACATTAATGTAGAGATTTTTTAGAGTACACTTACAAAAGGGAAATTTTGATTTCGAATTTTCAGCCTGAATAATTGTTACTTCTATAAAATCGTTTGAAGTTTAAAAAGAAAATATCCCTTACTTTTGAAGGGACATTTTACTATTTGTTATAAAACCATAAATTATTCCAATATTTTAAAGGAGTTTGTCACTTTATCGATTGTCGAAGCGTATTTGGCAAGATCTCCATCCTGGCATGCAAATCCTATTGCAAAGCCCGTTTTACTTTTCACCAAAAAAGTTAGTCTATAGGCTATATTTACATTATCTCGTTTTCCTTTAAATAGGATCTCAAGAGCTGAAAGTTCATTAATAGTTAGATTAGAAGTATTTTGAACTTCAAACCCAGGAGACTGTTTCTTCATCTTCTCAATAATTCCATTTTTATAGTTTTCCATAGGCGACCGAGCTTCAACAGGCAATGTGGTCGACATCACCATAATATTTTCTGTATGTAAATCTTCATTGCTCTCCTTTGGGGATTTAAACGCAACACTGCCGTCCTTTGGATTCTCAACAACCGCCCAATCTACTGGGTAAGATATCGAAAACTTATTATTTTTATATTCTTTGAATTCAGTTGCCTCAACTGATTCGTTAGTTTGGGAGCAACCTAACAGAAAACTCACCACAAAAAAACATTGAATCATGATTCTTAGATGATGTGGCATTTTCATTTAATATCCTCCAGAAAGTCAGTATTCGTTTACTATGATAATTATATTAACAACTTCACTTGAAATGAAAGCTGGCAATTACCATTCATTTATTTTAAAGTACCACCTTGGGTTCTATATGCGTTAGCTCGTTCATGCGCTTCGTCTTGAGTCTTTTCTCGTTTTGCTTTGTCTTTGATTTTTTCTGCCTCTCTATATTTTTCTTTTTCTTTTTGTATTTTTTCATTCAATTCTTTAATACGATCTATACTTGTCTCTCTACTTAACATACCGCCTTTTTCTCGTGCATCTTTAGCAACTGCTTTTGCTTTTTCCTTTCCATCTTTATCACCTATTCGGTTAGCGGCTTCCCAATCTACCTTTGCTTTTAGTATACGATCATTTTGATACGTTACATTATTCATATACTTATCAATCGCTTGTTTTTCCTTATATGTAAAGTCACGATAAGTTTTTTTATTACTTTGAGTTATATATTCATTAATTTTTTTACCTGACTCTTTAACTCGGCCTTTCTCTCTCTCAACAAACTCGGCTACTCCTGGTGATACTCCAATCTTTGAATCTGCAAGCGAAAGTACATGTATGCCGGATTATTTTGTATAATGGGGATGATATGGCTCGATCGCACTATCCATACTTATCGTAAAGCGAGGATTTTCACCATGAAGAAAAAACTTGTACTGGTTCTAGATGTTGAAATAGCAGACAAAGCTGATATGCAGCAACTGGCCGATTCGATGTCCACAGCAATTCAATCCGTGGAAGGGATTGCCTTGCAGGATCTGGTTATGTTTGATAACGATGAAAACAACGCTGACAAGCTAATTGCGAACATAAAAAAAGAAATGGCCTAAAAAGGAGAACAGTCTGGTGTTTCTCGTTTATGTTCTGGCTTACTTGATCGTTGCTCTCCTTTATGGATTTTGGACGATGAAAAGCCAACAGCTCTGGATTCGACTAACAGGAAATTTCATCGTTCACCTATTTATTGCTTCAATCGTGAGTCTTGGTTACTTTTTTGTGTAAAGAAGTGGCTATGACCTGTAATGGGAGATGAGTGTATGGATTATCAAAAATTGAGTAAAGAACTGTCCTATGCGCTTCGTCATGCCCCACATGAATATGAACTTGAATTAGACGAACAAGGATGGGTACCTATCAAGCAATTGCTTATGGCCCTTCATGAACAGCGCAAGTGGCGAGCGGTTACCGAAGAAGATCTACATACGATGATTGCGTTATCAGAAAAAAAGCGCCATGAGATCAATCAAGGTAAAATTCGCGCACTCTATGGGCATTCAGTGCCGCAAAAGGTTCAAAAGGAAGAAAAAGAACCGCCTGAATATCTTTTTCACGGCACGCCACAAAGATTCCTTGATTCTATTTTGGCAAGCGGACTTGTTCCCAAAGGAAGACAGTATGTGCATCTGTCTGAAGACGTCCAAACAGCACAGCAGGTTGGGAAAAGACGAGACGATCATCCCGTACTTTTACGAATCGATGCGAGGCAAGCTTGGCAAGATGGTGTGAGGTTTTACCATGGAAATGAGCTCGTTTGGTTAGCAGATCATGTGCAAAAAGAGTATATCTCTGTCTATCAGAAGTAGCTCGACTTGCTCGAGAGGAAGCACACAGCATGGGAAAGACTCGCAGTCGAACGCGGGTCTTTTTTGTACCAATGAGCATAGTAAGGAGGTGAAAGTGGTATGGATTTGTTGTTTGCTTTTCTACTGTTGACAGGACTTTTTGCAATCTACGACGCGATTCGGAGGCTGAACCAGAACATCGTAACGCAAGTGGATCAAAACCAACGGATCATTGAACTCCTGAATGAATTGAAGAGAAAGCAGTGAGGTAAAGGGTGAATGAGAGTGAGTGCGTAGTTGTCACGATGGAGGTATCCATGGTAAGGCGGCTAGATATTTTGGAATCAGGACGGAGATAACAAAAACCGTATTGTATTTGTCTTGTTCGTAGTCAATATGTGGTCTTGATCATAAGTTATCGTTTTCCCCATCGTATTCAAAGGGTTTCAGCAATCATACCCGTTCTAAATCGTTGGATAAAGTGATAAGGTCCAGGTCGCTGTAAAAGGAAATGCGTTCAAAAATTTTCAATCCAGTTCACCTTCGATTTTACGCTTTTTCATAAAGATAAAGAATACCGTCGTCGATCGACCAACTACATAATGAATGCCTCCAATCGCTTGTTTGCGAAGGTAAGTATTTTTCGAGGTCATTTACGATTTTTTCCCAATTTTTATCACTATCATTAATCTCGATGAACTCGCCGAATACCAAGTCAAAAACGAGATAACCCATTTCATACTCAATGCAATCGATTTTATAGTAAGAGACACTGTACACTTCGTCCCAGTCGATATGAACAGGCTCAGCATGTTCGTAGTGGATGGAAATTTGATGGGGATCAACCTTGAAATTCAAATAGAATCAACTCCTTAGCTGTTTAATTGAAGTATAACTGCTGGAGTGAAAGTTTTCCAGAAAGGTGTGGGGAGCTGGTGGAACTAAGTTATTAAGTGGTGAGTGTCTAGTGGGCTTTTTAATAATGTTCAATAAAATCGGCAGTTCATTAGAAAAGGGGAAGTGTTGATGAGTACGTTAGAAAAAGCGATTGTAATTGCAACCAATGCACATACTGGACAACTTGATAAAGGTGGAAATCCTTACATACTTCATCCATTAAGGATAATGATGAAGATGCCAAGCAAGGAATCGATGATCGTTGCTGTCCTCCATGATGTACTGGAAGACACAGAGGTAACGAAAGAAGATTTATTTCAAGCGGGGTTTTCAAATGAGATTGTCGAGGCTGTATTAGCTGTTACCAGAGATGAAGACGAAACTTATATGGAATTTGTCAAAAGAGCAAAACGTAACCCGATAGCAAGGCTTGTTAAATTGGCAGATCTGGAAGATAATTGTGACTTGAGCCGTATTCCAGATCCAAAACCAAAAGACCATGAGCGGTTGTTGCTTTACAAAGAAGCCATTAAAGAATTGCTCTCGACATAAACGTTTAGGCAAAAGCTCCAAATTACTTGCCCACCCCCTCTATCTTTTCCTACCCTATAACCAGAGGGGGAGAGAACATGTACGCATGCAGTTATTCAGGCACGGTGCTCGGCATAGACGGAATGGTCGTCACTGTAGAAACAGACATAGCAAATGGTTTGCCTCAATTCGATTTGGTCGGACTGGGCGGTTCAGCAGTAAAAGAAGCGAGAGATCGTGTTCGTGCTGCCTTGCGCAACGCAGGCTACGACTACCCAATGCAGCGGATCACCGTCAACCTGGCACCAGCAGACCAGCGCAAGGAAGGTTCAGGCTTTGACCTTGCTATTGCCTTTGGAATTTTACTAGCCTCGAAGCAAATGCTCCCTAGACCAGAGAGAATCCTTGTTCTAGGAGAGTTGGCATTAGATGGTTCTCTTCGCCCTGTAACGGGTGTACTCCCCATCCTGCTAGAAGCTAAAAATGCAGGATTTACTCACGTGATTCTCCCCAAACAAAATGCAGCTGAAGCACGGCTCGTCGACATTACCGTATTGGCTGCGAGTAATCTGGAAGAGGCCGTGAACTATTGGAAAAAAGGACTTCATAGTAAAAACTCAAACTTGATTTTTCTCGAATCAGAGATAGGCAAGACAACGGCAAACCAGCTGCCTCCGGACTTTGCCAATGTTTACGGACAGCAATTTGTAAAACGTGGCTTGGAGATTGCAGCAGCTGGGTTTCATAATGTGATATTGGTGGGGCCCCCAGGTTCAGGGAAAACTCTTTTAGCCACTTGCCTACCTGGTATCATGCCGAACATGACTATTCATGAATCATACGAAGTGACGAAAATATACAGTATTGCTGGTCAATTAAAGCGGGAGAGTGGGCTTGTCGAGGAGAGACCTTTTCGTTCCCCGCACCATACGATTACAGCTACTGCCCTAATTGGCGGCGGTGCGCAAATCCCGCGTCCCGGAGAGTGTAGCTTGTCTCACGGTGGGATTCTCTTTCTGGATGAGATGCCAGAGTTTTCTCGGCATGTATTAGAGGTACTGCGTCAGCCGCTTGAATCAGGAGTTGTTACAATTGGACGATCTAAGCAGGTTTTTACCTTTCCTGCTCGGTTTCTGTTAATCGGTTCGTGCAATCCTTGTCCTTGTGGATTCTTCGGTACTCGAGAGAAGCAAACCTGCTCATGCTCCCCCCAGCAAATCTACAAATACCGCTCAAAGCTCTCAGGTCCCTTGCTAGACCGCATCGATCTGCACATCGAGGTGCCGAGAGTACCCGTTCAACTTCTTCACAACAGAACAGCAGAGGAGTCCTCAAAAGACATTCAGCAGCGAGTAGAACAAGCGAGGGCTGTCCAATGTGAAAGATACCACTATCGTCCGGGATGTCCTTTTAATAGTGTGATGAATGGTGAAGAGCTCCGTCAATTTGCTCAACTAGATAAGGAAGGACAGGAGATGCTGCAGTTAGCTTTCGAGACTCTCGGTTTAAGTGCCCGAGCTTACGACAGGATAGTCAAAGTAGCAAGAACTATCGCTGATTTAGATGGAGCTTCCAACGTAGAGGTAGCACATGTAGCTGAAGCGATTCGTTACCGAGCATTGGATCGTGGATTACTTTTTTGACGCTAAATAAATTATGAATGTTGAACACAATGTTCATCTAGGCGTGGACGCTACAGTAAGAGACTCTCTAATTGACAAAATAGTTAAAGAAAATCCCTTTATATTTTCTAGCCTTAGAATTTAACTAACCCGTCTCTTTTAAAGAGACTGGTATTCAACTATTATCTGCTTAAGTAACGATAGCATATCTGGTCTCTTTACTAAAAAAACAAGATGAAAAATTCACGAAAATAGTATATCTGTCACATAGTTTTCGTAATTTGAAATACCATTTTACATGTTTTGTCGAATCGTGCGAGTGAGTAAATGTCAAATGAAATAGTAATACTAGGAAACGCATTGTCAAAAAAGTGAAAAAATGTCGAAACATTAAACTTTATCAAGATATAAGGTTGATAGTAATATATTGAAGCTAAATTGTAAGTATTTGGAGTAGTATTTATGGGGTTATCTCGAAGCGAACGTAATGAGGACAGAAGAGATGCAAGATTAGAACGCCGTCAAGCTTTAGAGGCAAAAGCCCAAGCAGAAGCAAAAAAATCGTCTATAGCTTCTAGCCGCGCTCAACAAAGCAATACAAACTTATCGAAATCATCCGTCCAAAAAGCTAGTGTAGATAGAGTTGACATTAGCGAAGCGGCAAGAAATTTAGCAGCTACGGTGCCTAAACAAGCTCAAACATCAAATAACACAGGAGTAATGCACGGTCCACCGATCCCACCGAAAACTAGTAGTACCCAAACATCAAATAACACGGGAGCAATGCATGGTCCACCAATTCCTGCTAAAACGGAAAAGACATGGGGTGAGGCAAGTAGTGAAGCCTCAGTTAGTGCTTCGCTTTCAACACTTACAAATAATGCAGCTGAAAAAATGTTAAGCAGCATTATTTGTGATTCAACTCTTCCAGGAACAGCGGGGAAAATCGTTGCAGTAGGTACGTCAACTGCAGATGTTTATTACGATGCCGCAGCTAATCTCTCTAAAGGTGATACCAAGTTTGAGAGTAATAAATCGATTTCGCAATCTTTTACAGAGGCTGTTACAGGGGCTATAATCTCTGAACTAGGTTCATCGGCATTGGTGAATGCAATCGCAGTATCACCAGCTTATATGAAACTAACACCACAGAAAGATAAAACTATTGCATTAATGGCTTCATTAGGTACCGGTTAAGTACCTGCTGATCTAACTTCATATTCATTGATCCCGTGAAAAATCTTTTCTGCCGTCAAGCTCCATTTATTTCTGCTACAAATAAACAATAGCTTCATTCTTCCTCCTCATCGAAATCTTCAAACTGCCATTCCTCTGGTACCGGAAAATAAGCGTCATACTCATTCCTAGCATCCACACTCATTTCCTCTAGCCACGGCCAATAATGCATGACATAGTCCTCACCAAATCCCATCCGCCAAAACAAACTATATGGATGCTCTTCTGGAAACTCAATCCATGGCGGCAAATAGAAATGCGGTTGATACCCATCTAAGCTTTCACGTACTTCCATCCACAATTTTCCGAGTAAGTTTGGATCGTTACTCGAACGATCGATTAAGGCTGCATCCCCGGTAGAGAGCAGAATTTCACGAATGACAGGATACTGTTCCACTTTTGCTTGTAATGCCTTGCGCATGATTTCTTTTTCTAGGGCAGTCCCTAAAACTTTTTTGGCTTGCAGATAGTGTTCCAAGGTTGTCCATATTTCCCCTTCCAACTCTATTGGATGATAGGAGAAGTTGGAGAAGCAGCCGTAAGGTTTGTCTGGCTGGTCAAAATGAATTTCGAGAGGTTGCTGTATATGTTTTCGGATATGATCCTGCATGAAAATTTGTACCTCCCTATATATCGTAACGTTTCCATCATGACTAACTGATAATCCACGCCTTCTGTAAATAATTCCGAAATATCTCATCCAGCTTGTCAGTTGGGTCCTCCAAATCATTTGTATATTGGCTCGCCAGTGCAGTCAGACGCCCTATTTGTTCCTCAATAAAACGGTGAAGCTCTTCGATTCTTGGCTCCAAATTCAACTCATTCCCAGCCATTTTTCTTTGGAGCAGCTCAGAAATTTTACTTTTTAGTATAGAATCTGTTACTAGCTCTCCAACTAGCTGATCAAATCCAATGGGAGGATTCGTATGATACGTTTCGATCCAGATGCATGCGAGGATCGGGCGTAACACATAAAAGTATTTTTTGATTTTGACTTGCTCACCTTGCAGATAGTCCCGAAAATTCCCTTTGGCCATACTGAGGTAATGATGCAAGGAAGCCTTTGGCGAGAATACTTCCCCTTGCAACCTTAGCAGCTCATTCCGAAAGCCAAGTGTATCGAGATAAACAATGTCTGATACAAGCCATTCTTGTAGGGGCGGATTCGATTTTCGAAATAGCTTGAGTGCTTTTCGAATATCCCAGCCGTTTATATCTAATAGGTCGTTGATCGGTACTTCCACAACATCCCGTTTGTCGTCAATGGACAAATACCATTCCGGCTTCTTCACATAGACAAAACGTACATCATAATCGCTATCTTTGGACGGAAATCCCCATGCCCGGCTTCCTGATTCAACAGCGAACAATATTTTCAACTCGTGCGCTTGCTCGATTTCTTTTAACTTTTCCAAGATGATCTCTCTCAAGATTCATTCCTCCTCCTACAACAAATAACAAGGTACCCCTTCTCTGGGAAAAAAACTCGCTGAACCAATAACGATTCAGCGAGTTTCTTGTCAACTATTATTTTACCGTTACTTCGATTTCCACTTCATAGCCTTTATATTCAGCAGTAATAGTGGCCTTACCTTTCTTTTTACCTTTTACCGAACCGCTGCTGGATACTGATGCTACGGACGACTTGGAGGACTTCCATTTTGCTTTAGAGCTGCTGATGTCATCGCCATCATAGGTGAGTTTGATTTTTTCGGAGTCACCCTTTTTAATGGTAATGCTTGTGTCATCTGCTTCCAGCTTGCCTGAGCTTTTGCTGTCTACTTTTACTTCAATTTCTACTTTTTCGCCTTTATACGTAGCTGTAATGGTTGCTGTACCTTTACCTTTTGCTGTAATCGTACCACTGCTGGTAACGGTTGCTACAGAAGATTTAGAGGTTTTCCATGATGCTTTTGAATTGCTAATTGTGTCGCCATCATATCTCAGTTTTACAGTTTCTCTCTCGCCTTTTTTCAAGGTGATGCTCGTATCGTCTGCTTCCAGGCTTCCTGAGGAGGAGCCATCAACAGTCACTTCAATTTCTACTTTTTCGCCTTTGTATTGAGCAGTAATGGTCGCTGTACCTTTACCTGTTGCTGTAATCGTACCAGAGCTGCTTACTGTTGCAACTGAGGATCGGGATGTGGACCAAGATGCATTCGAGTTGCTAATGGTGGAACCATCATATTTCAATGTTAATGTTTCTCTTTCCCCTTTTTTCAAGGAGATAGTGCTGTCGTTTACTTCCAGTTTACCAGAGTTGTTGTAATCGACCTTTACACGAATTTCAACCTTATCGCCTTTATATGATGCTGTAATAGTAGCTGTTCCTTGGCCTTTTGCCGTAACGACACCATCGTCAACTGTTGCCACGCTGGAGTTGGATGTTTTCCAGGTTGCTTTTGATCCAGACAATTTTTCATCATCATATCTTAGCTGAATCGTGTCTCTGTCGCCTTTTTTCAGGGAGATGCTGGTTTCATCTGCTTCCAGTTTACCGGAACTGTCAGTATCTACATAAACATCAACTTCTACTTCGTAGCCTTTGTATTTTGCAGTGATCGTTGCTGTACCTTTGCCTTTTGCCGTAACGACACCATCATCATTTACAGTTGCTACAGAGGACTTCGAAGTTTTCCAGGTTGCTTTTGATCCAGAAAGTTTATCGTCGTCATACGTCAACTTAATTGTTTCTTTATCGCCTTTTTCCATTTTCAGTTTGGTAACATCTGCTTCTAGCTTACCGTCTGAATTTCCGCCGCCTTCAACATCAACGCGGATTTCTACCTCTTGGTCTTTGTAGCTCGCAGTAATGACTGTGCTTCCTTCGCCTACACCTTTAATTTCACCATCATCAACAGTTGCGACATATTTATCTGCGGTTTTCCAAGTTGCTCTTGATCCAGGGAGACTGCTGCCCGCAAATTTCAAACTAACGTTTGTTTTTTTACCTTTTTTAACAGAAACCTCTGTTTTCGTAGCTTCGAGAGTCTGTGCTCTATCAACAGTCACTCTAACGGTAGCACGATAACCGTTGTATCTAGCAGTAACAACAGTCGTTCCTACTTTCTTACCGTAAACAACCCCATTGCTGACAGAAGCGATGCTGGAGCTGCCAATTTCCCAATCAACCAATGCGTTATCGATAGGGCTGCCATTATAAGTAAGGCGAATGGTTTCTGTATCCCCAATCGTAACATTCACTGAGCCTACGTTTGCTTTCAGGCCTGTAGTGCTTGCTACCATACTATAAGCAATAGGTTGTGGTGTCGTGACTTGGGCAGAAGCAATGCCTGCAACTGAAAACTGAACAGTACAAATAGTTGCTACCGCTAAGGAGACGTTTTTCATTAAACTGTTCTTAATCTTTTTCATGTTTTTTACCTCCAAATTATTTCCTATACTTCTATTGACGAATGAGATGGAAAAATGTCACACCAAATTGGATATTTTTTTGAAAAACATTTGTTTTTCTTTTAAATAATTGTTGGTATCCCGGGATTCAAAAGCAACAGTGATACTAGTGATGGGCTTGTCCGTGCGAATCAATCCGTTTCATCAAAAAAAATGCTTCCCAGCTTTTGAGCCGGAAAGCGGATATTGATGCTTGGAGGAGTTTCATCGCGTCGAGTACAGTACATAGTACGCTGGCTCTGCGACTGATGCTGTAGACGTATCCCCAATATATCCGCGGTCAAGAGCCCGTTTTTCTTAGAAAGCACTCTCATAATGCTCAATGACTGGGTTCGTGAAGTCTCCACCTTGCGTTGATGTACCGGTGTAAATCGCAATGACATCAAAACGAAAGACCGGGATTGGCTGTGAGGCTTTTTGCAAGTATTCGATGGCAAGCTCACGCAGCTTCTGTTTCTTCTTCCACGTAATGGACTCGCCCGCTGTTCCAAAAAATTGGCTGCTTCTCGTTCGAACCTCAATGAAAACCAAGCAATTACCGTCTCGAGCAATCAAATCCATTTCCCCACGTTTTGTTCGAACATTTCGATCAACAATGAGGAAACCCTTGTTCACTAAATATCCTTCAGCAAGCTGTTCTCCTCTTTGACCAAGAAGACGGCGGCGATCACTCATGATTTGGTTCCTCCGCCTTTATCGATGCGATAGACAAAAGCAAGGATTTCTGCCACAACTTGATACAGCTCCGGGGGTATTTGTTGATCCAAATCCAGCTTGCCCAAAACCTCTACAAGTGATGGATCCTCCTGTACCGGTATATCATGCTCCTTCGCTGTCTTCAGGATATTATCAGCCACGTACCCCTTGCCTTTTGCCACAACCTTTGGCGCTTCCATGGTACCCGCCTGATATTTTAGTGCAACTGCCTGTTTTCGTTTTTGCTCTGATGAGGATGGCGGCTTCATACGCGAAGGTCCACCCCTTTATAGTCAGCCAGAATGGGGCCTTTGGTTTGGATCGGACTTGTCGACTTCCCGCGATCGGCCGGGACTGGCTGCACACGCATAGCCGATAGATGGTAACCAACATCCTGTAATTGATCAGCAAAACGATCCTTGGACCCTTGAATGAGTGCTTCCACCCATGGCGTATCGTTAAATATTTGCAAGTTAACGATTCGATTCACGATACTTACATCAATCATGGTTGTCCCCATACTTTGGAGTTCCAAATGAAAGAAAAGACGGCAGTTCTCCGGATCAAGCTGTCCAGAGCCTTTCTTTTTCGATTCAATTTGGACGAAAGCGGTCTCATCCCCCTCATCTTTGCGAATCGGAATTTGCATAACGATTTGAGACAAAGCCAGGTTAGAGGGTTGTACCATCATCAACTGTTGTCCGGTCACTTGTTGCAGCAGTTGATCTGCTGCTTCACGCAAGGCGGTTGGGATTGCCTGAGCTGGCGCTTGACTGATTTGCAGCAAGAGGGATTTGACTGTATCCATCTGCTTTAATGAATGCGAATCGTTTGCCCCTTGTGAAAATGCCTGTCCCATCAATTCTCTCTCGTGGGTTACGCCTAAATGACGAAACAATTCAGCAATCGGGTTAGCAGCTGTGGCGCCATTCACTGCACCAGATGCTTGCGACACCATTTGTGGCATGACTTTTTGCCCCGCGTCGTTCACTACTGCCCTTTGCTCCGCCATCTGCTTGTTTTGGACCGGCTCCTGATTCATCTGTATTGACTGAGGAGTAGGCAATGGCTCGTTTCGAGCAATCTTTGAATCGATGCTTGGACTACTGGTCTGGTTAGACATCAATTGATTACTCTTTCCGGTCATAGCGTTTTGCAACGAGTCTACCTGTTTACCGGCGGTGTTTGGTGCAGGTACTGTCCCTGTAGCAGTAGAAGCATTAGGCGAAACAGGTTGTGATGGCGTTGGCGTGTTACTGGAAACCACCGTTGATGGTTGGGGAGATGTCTGCATTTGCGATGAAGGCTGACCGCTCTGCGCAAGCAGGGGCTGTGTCTGGTTTCCTCCAGTCGCATTCTGCGAAGCACCTTGATTGGGCTGATTTCCTTGTGGCATTTGTTTGACCGCCAGTCCCTCGTCTGCACCATCGTTGCCCGCGATAAGTATAGAGAGTCCCGTCAACTTATCTTTTAACTGACTAACAAGCTGTTTGACATCTCCCGTTGCCGCATTAGCTTGTCCGGGGACTTGCTGTGATTGGCTTTGAGGAACTTGACCCGTCATCTGCGAAGGCTGGCCCTCTCCTTCTAAAAAGAGCGAGGCTTGCTGCAGCAGGTTCTGAATGAGTTGACCCATTGGCTTGTCCGATAAAAAAGCTTTGAGCCCTGCGATTGTATCGGGAGACAGTGGCAAATTTCGTTTCATGGCAGTCATGAATGCCTCAATAGTGGCATTGTCTACACCTAATCGCTGCGCAACAGCTGAAAAAGCTTGTATTGTCTCCTTATTCACAGGCAGATTGGCACCAAGCAGCGCTTGCACGATCGCTTTGTTCTCTTTTGTATCGGCAATCCCCAGTGAGCGCATTAGCCCTTCTAGAGATGCTTCTTTGCCTGCTCCTTCCCCGACGCTTTCCAAAACCTTCAGCGTGACGACACCTGTTGATGGCTGGACTTGCAGCCAAGCTTTTTGGCCCGCTTCCAAACTTGCTTCCATTTTAGCCTGAACCTGCATTCCCCCGACTTGTACGAGCGCCATATTGTCCGGGTAATGCTTGATTACCGTGCCTTTAAACACTTGTCCGGGAGTAAGCTCAACCGGCTTCGGAGCGGATATGGGTGCTTTTTGCACGAATGATTGAATAAGTTGCGACGGGGAAAACATGCAGATCCTCCTCCTGTGGGCGGTATGTTACTAGCCCTTTTTATGCGTGTTCTTTTACACCAGTAAATGTCTTGCGATGAATCGGCGTAGGTCCAAATCGGGCGATTGCTGCCAGATGCTCAGGAGTGCCGTAGCCTGCGTGTTTGTCAAAGCCATAGGCTGGATATTGTTCGGCATACTGGGCCATCAATCGATCACGGGTGACCTTCGCTACAATCGATGCGGCCGCAATCGAGACACTCTTGGCATCTCCACCGATAATCGGAACCTGCTCGCAATCCATTCCGGTTAGCTGTACGGCGTCAATCAGTAATGCATCTGGAGATTTCCCTGCCTGCTGGATTGCCAGCTTCATCGCCTCTTTTGTAGCAGCTAATATATTGATCGCATCGATTCTTGCTGCATCGACAATTCCGATACCCACAGCAAGTGCATCTCTTTGAATGATTTCGCAAAAAGCCTCTCGAGTGGATACAGGTATCTTCTTCGAGTCATTCAGGCCTGGCAAGTAAAAATCCTTGGGCAGGCACACGGCACACGCGACAACTGGTCCAGCCAATGGTCCTCGTCCGACCTCATCTACCCCGAATATGTATTGATGGCCTTTATCAAACATCGCTTTTTCATAGACGGTCATGTCAGCCCACATCTGCGCGAGCTTTTCTTGGCGTGCAAGCGCTGCTTCTGCCTGCTTCGCCAGAGCCTGTACACCCGCTCTTTTATCTTCTTTCAGCAATTGTAAAAAATCTTTGGGTACCTCGTCCAACTTTTCCATCGTCACTCGTATTTCTTTTATCGACATATCCGCTAGATTCATTGACTCATTTCTCCTTATCGATCCTCATAGTAAAAAACCTGCCTACCGTATATGTCGATAGACAGGTTTTTGATGGCTGGGAAGCTTATTCTGGAAAAGACACTGGCTTACCAATCGGTTCGTCCATTTCCCAGTCAATCGGGCGCTCGACAGAGATCGTTCCCAGCTTACCGGAACGCAGCTCACGCAGGAAAATTTCCGCTGCCTTGTCGTAATCGATATTTCCGCCAGAAACGAGACATCCGCGCTTCTTCCCGATTTCTTCGAGCATCTCTACTCGATCCTCAGGCAATTCTTTTAGCTTGAAGCGTTCGATCAGGCGTTCCGGATAGTAATGCATCATGTAGCTGATGACAAATAATGCTACCTCCGTAAAATCGATGAGCTCATCTTTAATTGCCCCACTTGCCGCCAATCGCAGGCCTACCATCTGATCTTCAAATTTCGGCCAAAGAATACCAGGCGTATCGAGAAGCTCCAGTGTATCGCCCATTTTTACCCATTGTTGCGCCTTGGTTACCGCTGGTCGATCACCAGTGGCTGCTACCGAGCGCTTGGACAAGCGGTTAATGAGGGAAGACTTGCCGACATTCGGGATACCCAAGATCATGATACGGATGGCACGACCTTGCATCCCACGCTCACTGCGCTTTGCCAGCATGTCAGCTGCTAGCTCCTTACACATTTCTGGCAGCTTGCTGACACCTTTTCCACTCAGGGCATCAATCGGCAACGTACGAATGCCTTGCTTGCGAAAATAAGCAATCCACTCATCTGTTGCCCGTTCATCTGCCAAATCTGCTTTGTTTAGTAATATCAAACGTGGTTTATCACTGACAATCTCGTCAATCATCGGATTTCGGCTGGAAAGCGGCAGACGTGCATCGAGAAGCTCGATGACTACATCGATTAATTTCAGCTTTTCCGTTACTTGACGACGTGCTTTAGCCATATGGCCAGGAAACCATTGGATCGTCATGATGTCTCACCTACCTTGAAGCTTTGCGTTATCTTGTCAAGCGAATTCCCGCAACCGGCCAAAAAGTAAATTCAGCTCTGCCAACAACCGTACTGACGGCAACAGGACCGATCGCTCTGCTGTCATGACTGTTCAACCTGTTGTCGCCCATCACAAAGATATGGTCTGCTGGTATTTGGACCGGGGGAAAATCGTGGGTAAAGAACGGCTCTCCCTGCTGCTTCGCTTGTTCTTTCGATTGTGCAAGATACGGTTCCTCTACCACTTTGCCATTGACAAGCAGCTGATCGTTTTTGACCTCTACTGTATCACCCTCAACAGCAATGACTCTTTTGATGTAATCTCGCTCCTTTTCAGCATGGAACACGATGATTTCACCAGGTTTCGGATCTTGCAAAAAGTAAAGCGCCTTGTTCACCACTAATTTTTCGCTGTTATGTAATGTACTTTCCATGGATTCGCCTTCTACAATAAACGGGGCGAACAAAAAGGTACGAATGAGAAACGCCAAGATTAAGGCGATCCCAAGTGCCTTTATCCATTCCCATAGTTCATTTTTCTTCTTATGACTGGAGGTAATTTCTTCGCTCATGACTTACGATCCTCCCATGAAAGCTCGTCCAACCTTAGCTGTAACATATGTCAAGATGAACTATTTTATTTCAAGATCGCTAAATGGAAAAAAGAGGCCTGGCAAGCAGGCCAGTCCTCTTTCTAAGCGTTACGCTTATCGACGAATTTCTTTAATACGAGCTGCTTTACCTACGCGATCGCGCAGATAGTACAGTTTCGCACGACGTACTTTACCATGACGCACGATTTCGATCTTGTCGATCTTAGGCGTGTGTACTGGGAATGTACGCTCAACACCTACGCCGTAAGAAATCTTACGAGCTGTAAATGTTTCGCTGATACCTGTACCGCGACGGCGAATGCATACGCCTTCGAACAGCTGGATACGCTCACGCTGACCCTCGATAACCTTAACGTGTACACGAACAGTGTCACCAGGTCGGAACGCAGGAATGTCCTGTTTCAATTGCGCTTTTTCCAGTTCACGGATAATTTGGTTCATTTGAATTTCCTCCTTCCGATAGACGTTCTTACTCGTCTAACCCATAGGTCCAGCCGCTTGGGCTGCGTTACGAGTAGCGGACCGCCTTAGTCAGCGGGCAAAATTGCCACAAGAAGTATATTAACATAGCGGGCACAAAACTACAAGACTCTTCCCCTATTTGTTCCCTACTTTTTTTCCTGCTCTAATTCAGCCAATAGCTTTTTCATTTCATCTGTCAGCGCGAGCTTCTCCAACAAATCTGGACGCCGTGCTTTTGTTCGACGCAGCGATTCTTTTAACCGCCAGCTTTCAATATTGGCGTGATGGCCTGACAACAGTACGTCTGGCACTTTCCAGCCGCGAAACTCAGCCGGTCGTGTGTAATGTGGGTATTCGAGCAGTCCCGTTGAAAAGGAGTCCTCAACGGCTGACGTTTGGTTTCCCAACGCTCCTGGTTGCAGACGAACGACACTGTCAATGACCACCATCGCCGCAAGCTCTCCCCCGGTCAGAACGTAATCGCCAATCGAGATTTCATCCGTGACGAGATGCTCCCGAATTCGCTCGTCGTACCCTTCATAATGACCGCAGATGAAGACAAGATGCTCTTCTTGCGCTAACTCTTCTGCCAGCTTCTGATGATAAGGCACACCCTGTGGACACATCAGAATCACTCGTGGTTTTTTCTCTCCAGTCAAGGCTTCTACAGCCCGGAACAACGGCTCGGGCTTCAGGACCATTCCTCCGCCACCGCCATAAGGGGTGTCATCTACCGTACCGTGCTTGCTCTCAGAGAAATCGCGAAAATTGGTGACGTGAAAATCAACCAGTTCTTTTTCGCTTGCCTTGCCCAAAATGCTGCTGGATAAAACACCTGTAAACATTTCGGGAAAGAGCGTAAAAATATCGATCCGCATCTGAAGTTCCTCCTACAGCAAGCCTTCCATTAGATGGCAGACCACACGTTTGTTCGCGATATCCACTTCCTTGATGCATTCGTCGATATACGGCAACAGGATTTCTCCGCGTTTTCCCTTCACTACCCACACATCGTTTGCTCCTGGCTGCATAACATCCACGATTTTGCCCAGTTCTTCGCCCTCGTCGGTTACTACAACGCAGCCGACGAGCTGATGAATGTAGAACTCGTCCTCTTCTAATTCCATCAGGGCTTCCTCTGGAATTTTCAATTCTCCGCCCTTGTACTTTTCGATATCGTTAATATGCTCATAGCCTTGAAAGCTCACAATCTCAAAATTTTTATGCGGGCGACGAGAAGCGATTTTCAATTTTAGCGGCTCACTAAGTGTCGGGTGGAACAAGTACAGCTCATTTCCTTTGCGAAAACGCTGATCTGGAAAGTCAGTCGTTGGTGTTACGCGCACTTCACCACGCAGGCCATGCGTATTAACCAGTTTGCCTACTCCGTAAAAACTATTTTGGCTCAACGTGTTCATTCCTCCTTTTCCTTGTTCCCATTTTTTGTTTGTAGCCGAATCTCATGTACCAGGCCATCTTTTATCATGATTTCCGTTCCGGACATCATTTCATCCCAGACATCGCCCTCTTGAATCGAGACAGGGCTTTGAACTGTCTGGTAATCGACCTCGCTTCCCTCTGGAAGATTTTCTACCTGCTGGAGGGTATATGTCAGGTGATCTATCTTTTCCTTGCGTCGACGCTCTTCCTGCGCGATTTTTTCTTGGGCCAACGCATATGTATCCGCAGACTTTTTCTTCGCCTCGGTTAATAACTTTTTGGATTGAAACTGCCACTGCTCCCATTCTTTACGCTGCAAACGAAGTCGCTGGCTATACTGATCAATGAGAGCAGCCCGTGATGCTTCCGTAATGATCAGTTTAACCTGTACCGTCCGAAATATAGTAAGCACCTTCGCCACTCCTTTCGGAAAAATCATCATGGTCTATGAGCATCTTGGATACTAGAAAAAAGACTGGGAAAGCTCCCAGTCTTTTTTCATACAATTTCAACCGTGACACGCTTGTCCGTTTCCACGGATGCGGCGATCACGACCGTGCGCAGGGCTTTCGCGATTCGACCTTGCTTGCCAATAATCTTCCCCATATCATCAGGGTGTACCGACAATTCAAAGACGAGAGTTCGCTCTTTGTCCACTGCGTTAACACGAACCTCATTCGGATGATCGACGAGAGCTTTAGCGATCGTTTCGACCAGCGCTTTCATCATCAAACCTCCAGAAGACCGACTTATTTGCCGTATTTGGTTTCGTGTACTTTTGCGAGTACGCCTTCTTTGGAGAGAAGGTTACGAACGGTGTCAGTTGGAGCTGCACCATTCAGGATCCATTGTACCGCTTTGTCGGTATCAATTTTCACCACTGCCGGTTGTGCAACCGGATTGTAGTAACCGATTTCTTCAATGAAACGGCCATCGCGTGGGGAACGGGAGTCAGCTACTACTACACGGTAGAAAGGAGCTTTCTTGGAACCCATACGCTTCAGACGGATTTTTACTGCCATGTTGTGTCACCTCCTGTATTAATCAACGCTAGAAGAGCATCTGCGTTGGTGCTACTATATCTGAACCATCGCGGCCAGCTGACAAGTCAGTGTCGCGAAGAGATCATGCCTACTTACTTGAACGGCGGCTTGAAGTTAAAGGGGAAGTTCATCCCGCCCTGGTTGTTGCCTCCGCCTTTTCCCATGAAAGGTAATCCGAAGCCTTTTTTCTTCGACTTCTTGACCATTTTGTCAGCAGCGCCTGAGAATTGCTTCATCATCTTTTTCATTTCCTCGAACTGCTTGAGGAAACGATTGACTTCTTGAATACTCGTTCCGCTTCCGCTTGCGATGCGCTTGCGACGGCTGGCATTCAATAAATCAGGATTCGCGCGCTCTTGTTTGGTCATGGATTTGGCGATCGCTTCAACGCGGGCAATCTGCTTTTCATCCACGTTCATCTTGCCCTTCATCTTGTTCATTCCTGGCAGCATGCCGAGAATGTCTTCAAAAGGACCCAGGTTGCGAAGCTGCTGCATGGAATCCAGGAACATGTCGAAGGTAAACTCACCTTGGCGCATTTGGCGTTCCATATCGCGTGCTTTGTCTTCATCCACGGATGCCTGTGCTTTTTCAATCAGGCTGAGTACGTCCCCCATACCCAAAATACGAGAAGCCATACGATCCGGATGGAACGGTTCGAGCGCATCTAGCTTTTCACCCATCGCCGCGAATTTGATCGGCTTGCCAGTGACAGCCTTGACGGACAGTGCCGCACCGCCTCGAGTATCACCATCGAGCTTCGTGAGAACCACACCAGTCAGTTCGAGCTGGCTATTGAAGCTCTCTGCTACATTGACGGCATCTTGACCTGTCATCGCGTCCACGACGAGTAAAATCTCATCGGGCTTGGTTACCTCGCGAATCTGCTTCAACTCGTCCATCAGCGCTTCGTCAATATGCAGGCGACCTGCAGTATCGATGAGGACTACGTCGAGATGATTCGTCTTCGCGTGTTCAATCGCTTGGCGAGCGATATCGACAGGACTGACTTGATCACCGAGAGTGAAGACGGGAACATTGAGTTGGTCCCCTAAAACCTGAAGCTGCTTGATCGCAGCAGGACGGTAAATGTCGCCCGCTACCAGAAGCGGCTTGCGGTTTTGCTTTTGCAAATACTTGGCCAGCTTACCGGTTGTGGTTGTTTTACCTGCCCCTTGCAGACCTGCCATCATAATGACGGTCGGCGGGCGGTGAGCCATCGTGAGCTGAGCGACGTTGCCACCCATCAGAGCGACCAGTTCTTCATTCACGATCTTTATCACCATTTGACCAGGCGTCAAGCTTTTCATGACTTCCTGACCGACTGCGCGCTCCTTGACACGAGCAACGAAGTCTTTTACTACTTTAAAGTTAACGTCTGCTTCCAGCAAGGCCAGACGAACTTCACGCATCGCTTCATTCACGATGGTCTCGTCTATTTTCCCTCTGCCGCGCAGTTTGTCAAACGCGTTTTGCAGCCGATTGGCTAAGCTCTCAAACGCCATGCGAGCCCTCCTAATCCATCTCTGACAGTTGGTGGAGCAAAGTGTTCAGCTCGTCTCTTGTCTCGCTCTCCGAAAGCTCATTTACAAGTTCATTCATGCGATTCAACACGTCCATGCGTTTTTCATGACGCTCAGCGAGGCGAAGCTTCTGATCGTATTCAAACAGTTGCTTCTCTGCTCGCTTGATATGATCATAAACAGCTTGGCGGCTGACCTCATGCATCTCGGCAATTTCTCCGAGCGATAAATCGTCCAGATAATACAGCTCAAGATATTCTCGCTGCTTGCCCTTGAGTAGCGGCGCGTAAAAGTCAAACAAGAGATTGACTTGATTGGTCTTTTCTAACATGAAACCAATCCTTTGCTATGAGGTACTCGTTTCAAACTGTAAAGACTTTTTCTTTACAGCACGTAGATTATAGTACCTAATTCCACACCTAGTGTCAAGGTTTTTTATTGACATCATTTTTTTATCTTTGAAACACTATGTTTTTACGCATTTTCCTGCTCTTCTGTTTCATCTTTTTGGATCAATCCAGCAAATAGCGCATGAACAAATTGCTCAGGATCAAACTGCTGCAAGTCATCCATTCTTTCACCCAACCCGACGTATTTCACCGGAATGTTCAGCTCGTTGCGAATCGCAATGACGATACCACCCTTTGCTGTACCATCCAGCTTGGTCAGGACTAAACCTGTTACTCCAGCAGACTGTCCAAACGTTTTCGCCTGTGAAAGCGCATTTTGCCCAGTCGTAGCGTCCAAAACAAGCAAAACCTCGTGCGGAGCTCCTGGCAATTCGCGCTGCAATACGCGGTGTACCTTCGCCAGCTCTTCCATCAGATTGACTTTGTTTTGCAAGCGGCCTGCGGTATCGCACAACAGCACATCAACCTGTCGGGATTTCGCTGCCTGAATCGCATCGTAAATCACTGCAGCCGGATCAGAGCCTTGTTGCTGCTTGATTACATCAACTCCTACACGCTCTCCCCAAACCTCCAGCTGTTCAATCGCTGCTGCGCGGAACGTGTCACCTGCTGCCAGCAGCACTTTTTTGTTTTGCTGCTTGAACATATGCGCCATTTTACCGATCGTAGTCGTTTTCCCTACTCCATTTACCCCTACGAACAAAATGACGTTCAGACGACCGTCCTCTACATTCAGAGACGTATCCGCCGCATCATCATTTTTCAAAAGGGCAACCAGTTTTTCTGAGAGAATGGGCTGCAGGTCGATCGCATTCTCGATTTTTTGCTTGCGCACTTCTGTCCGCAGGTCGTCAATGAGCTCCATGACGGTATTGACGCCCACATCGGACGTAATCAAAATTTCTTCTAATTCATCGAAAAAGTCATCGTCGATCTTTTTGTAGCGACGTACCAGATCCTCGACTTTTTCTACTAGCAGGTCTCTCGTCTTAGCCAAACCATCCGTAAACTTCTGGGTGACCTCTTCGGACTTTTGGACAATAGCATCACGAAGGCGCTTGAAAAAACTCATGTTCATCTTCCTTTGCGGGTAATATCGATTGAATAGCAGATCCCTTTAAGAGGCAGATTCAACAAACTTGTCACTGTCCTCTAGCTTGACGGAGACGAGTTTGGACACGCCGCCCTCCTGCATCGTGATACCGTATAGCACGTCTGCGCTCTCCATGGTGCCTTTTCTGTGTGTGACGCAAATAAACTGCGTCTGGTTGCTGAAATGGTGCATGTACTCGGCGAAACGGTTAACGTTCGCCTCATCCAAAGCGGCTTCTACCTCATCCAATACACAGAATGGCACTGGCTTCACACGCAGGATGGCAAATAGCAAGGCCATCGCAGTCAAAGCACGTTCGCCCCCGGACAAGAGCGCAAGATTTTGCAGCTTCTTGCCAGGTGGCTGCGCCACGATATCGATGCCCGTCTCAAGCAGGTTATCTGGGTTGGAGAGTACAAGATCTGCGCGTCCTCCTCCAAACAGTTGGACAAACACGTCGCGGAACTGCTCCGAGATCGCATCAAATGTTTCTTTGAAACGGCGCGACATCTCTGCGTCCATTTCTTGGATCACTTGATAGAGCATATCTTTTGCTTCATTCAAATCAGCTTCCTGCGAGCTTAAGAACTGCTGACGCTCGGCCAAGCGCTCATATTCCTCAATCGCACCAAGGTTCACAGTGCCAAGTGCCCCAATTTGCTTTTTGAGACGATTGACCACTTGTGTCTCTTCCTGAATCTCGCCACGTGCCGGGTATTTTTGCTTCGCAAGGTCGTAGCTCATTTCGTATTCTTCGGAGAGTTTATTCAACAGATGGTCGAGCTCTACCTCGTTGCGGTTGACTTTTACTTCTTCCTGATGAAGCTTTTCCTCGAGCGATTTAACCTCGCGGCGGATTTCTTTCACCTGCTGTTCTACTTGCTCCTGTTTGTAAAAGAGAGTCGCCCGCTCACTTCTCCGCTCTTGAATCAAACCAGCTACACGGTCTTTATCCTGGCGCAATTCGCTAATGCGCTGATCCAGCTCTAGCCCGGACGATTCGTTCGTACGCTCCAGCTCATCAAGAGATGCCAAATTCGCGTTTTGTTCTTCCCATTCTCGCTGCAATTGGCTTTTTTGCTCCAGCAATCGTTCTGTTTGCTCCAAGCGTGATTGATACTCTTGCTTGACCTGCGCATTCAATACTTTGAGACTTGTTATTTTTTGATTCATTTCTTCTTTGGATTCGAGCTGCTCTTGACGTTTCGCCTCTGCTTCTGCGATCTGTGCACTGAGCTCTTTTTCCTCTTGCTCCATGGCAGTCAAAGAGGCTTGCAGCTGCTCTTGCTTGCGTTTGGCTTCTTCCATCTCGCGGCGATAGCTCTCAATATCTTGTTCAACAAGCTTTGCTCGCTCGCCTAAGGATCTGCCTTCCGATTCCTTTTGCTGCAAGAGTCCTTTTACTTCCTGTTCTTTCAGTCGCAGACTTTCGCCCTCTGTCCGCAGAGCTTCTTGCTCCTGCTGCATTTGCGCCAGTTCTTTCGTCAGCTGCTCCATAAGGGTAGTATGCCCAGAAATTGCCTGGTCGATTTCTACCAGCTGCGCTTCCAGCTCTTCTGATTGACGGTTGCGCCCAAGCAGGTTCGTGCTGTTCTTTTTCAATGCCCCCCCTGTCATGGAACCGCCAGCATTTACGATATCACCTTCCAGCGTCACGACGCGATAGCGGTAGCCAAGCGTACGGGCTACACGGTTTGCCTGCTCCAGCTTTTCCGTAATAATGACATTCCCCAAAAGACTTTCGAGGATGGGTCGGTACGCTTCTTCAAAAGTCACGAGCTCACTCGCGATTCCGACGACTCCACTCTCCTCCTCAAGCTGGCGCTTATCGCTTGCCTGCAAGGTACGAGGACGGATGACATCGAGCGGTAGAAATGTTGCCCTACCTGCATTGTGTTGCTTCAAGTGAGCAATGGCTGCACGACCAGATGCTTCGTTGTCCACGACGACGTTTTGCAGTGCGCCACCCAATGCGACCTCCATCGCTGTCTCATATTGCTGTGGCACAACAACGAGCTCAGCGACCGCTCCATGGATCCCTTTGAAGCCCCGCTCGCGTGCTTTCAAAATTTCTTTTACCCCTTGCTGAAACCCTGCGAATTCCGACTGCATTTCTTTTAACAGGTCAAAACGAGACTTCGCTGCTTCCCGCTTTTGTTCCCAGTTGCGCAGCTCCCGACGGGCTGTTTCAAGACGGGCTTGTCCTTCACGCATACCCTCGACCAGCTCTTTGTATCTGACGCCAGTTTCTTGAATGGTAGAAACGATGTTCTCCAGCTGATCTTGGAGTTGGCTCAACTGAGCTAATCGCTGCTCTTCTTCTTCATCAAGCTGTTTTTTTCCAGACAATTGACGTTCGACTCTGGCCTCGCTTGTCTTGAGTAGCTGCTCTTGATGACGATTTTCGTTGCGCAGATTCGCCATTTCGTTGAGCTTTTCGAAGTAATCACTCTTCAAACGCTCCACGTCATCTGTCAGTGATTGCACCATGGAAAAAAATTGACCTTCTGCTTCTTGCAGCGAAGCGTGGGCTTCGGTCATGCGGCGATCCGCTTCCTTGGCCCGCTCTTGTTCTTCTGCCAATTCTGCCTCAAGCCCGTGCTGCTTCTCGGTAATCCGATGCATCTGCTCCATCGTCTGCTGGCGATTGGCATTGAGATTGCGCATACGCTCTCGCAATACCTCACGTTGTCCTTCGACTTTTTCCGTCTCTTCACTGACTGTCAAAAGTACTTGTTGCAGTTCTTCGATAGATTGGTCGATCTGGGTGACATGAAAACGCGCTTGCTCCAGATCAGCTTCTTGTTTGGATGCTTCGGTCGTTTGTCCGATTAACAGGTGCTTGAGTTCCTCTACCCGTCCGGTGGCTGCTTCCCACTTCGTATGAGCTGCTTCAATTTGCTGCACGTAAAGAGCAACTTCATGCTCAACCAGCTGGCGATGAAGCTCCTTGTACGTCTTGGCTGTCTCTGCCTGCTCCTGCAAAGGCCCGATCTGCTCCGTAATTTCACTGACGATATCGTGAATACGCACCAGATTTTGCTCGGTGTCATCGAGCTTTTTCTCCGCCTCGCGCTTGCGTGTTTTGTATTTGACGATTCCGGCCGCTTCTTCAAATATTCCACGGCGATCCTCGGACTTGGTACTGAGAATTTCCTCAATTTTTCCTTGACCGATAATGGAATACGCTTCTTTACCCAGCCCCGTATCCATGAACAGCTCCATAATGTCTTTTAGACGGCAGGATCTGTTGTTTATGTAATACTCACTGTCACCAGAACGATACACTCTGCGGGTAACGGATACCTCCGAATATTCCACATCGAGCGAACGATCTGTATTGTCCAAGGTGAGTGTCACTTCTGCGAAATTCACTGGCTTGCGCTTGTCACTGCCCGCAAAAATAATGTCTTCCATTTTCGCTCCACGCAACGACTTCGCGCTCTGTTCCCCCAGCACCCAGCGGATCGAATCAGAAACGTTACTTTTCCCACTTCCATTCGGTCCCACTACGGCTGTTACCCCTGGTACAAATTCCAATTCCGTGCGATCGGCAAAGGATTTGAATCCAGCCAGCTCCAGGCGTTTCAAATACATACGTACGGTCCTCCTTAAGAAACCATCCAAGACTGCCTGTCAAATTGACAGACTTACAAACATGCAAGGAACGGATGGTACCCGAAAAGAAGCCCCTGCATCGAACAGGAGCTACCTACTACGAGCCTACATGGTCATCTGTAGGTAAGTGTATCATAGATAGCGGTCATCTCGCAGTATTTTCCCTATGTTTCCCACCCGAAAGAAAAAAGCTGCACCATCTTGTAGCAGATGATGCAGCCCTTCTCGCTGACGAGTGATTATTTATCCCCCAGCTTGACCAACGCTCGTGCAGCAGCTTGCTGTTCCGCTTCTTTTTTGGAGCGGCCAGAGCCGATGCCAAGCGAACGATTGTTCAAAAGCACCTCAGATACGAATTCTCGATTATGAGCTGGTCCTTTTTCTTCTACAATTCGGTAATGGATGTCTCCCAGATTGTCTTGTTGAACAAATTCCTGCAACTGGCTCTTGAAGTCGGTTACCTGGGCAAACTCTCCCTTGTCGATGCGCGGGTACACGTATTTTTCCATAAAGGAAAAGACTGCGTCCAACCCCTGGTCCAAGTAAAGCGCACCTACAAACGCCTCAAAAACGTCCGCTAGCAAGGCTGGTCGCTGACGTCCACCTGTCAGCTCTTCCCCTTTTCCCAGCAATACGAGATCGCCAAAATTCAACAGTTCAGCAAACTTGACGAGAGAAGGTTCACAGACAATGGCTGCACGCAGCTTCGTCATTTCCCCTTCACTCATCTTCGGAAAAGTTTTATACAAAAACTGGGAGACGGTCAACTCCAGCACAGCATCCCCCAAAAACTCTAGCCGCTCATTGTCTGATATTCGTTTGCCGCGTTGCTCGTTCACGTAGGAAGAATGGGTGAATGCCTGCCGCAAAACGCTTTCATCGCGAAAGCGAAAGCCTATCGTTTCTTGCAGCTGTGCAAAATTCATCACCCTCACCACCATTCCAGGAGACTGCCTACTATTTCTATCAGTAGGGCTCATTTATGCTTCGTATCGCTTCAGGACAATCGTTGCGTTGTGACCGCCGAATCCAAATGTATTGGAAACAGCCACATGGACGGTCGCCTTGCGCGCATGGTTCGGAACATAATCCAGATCACATTCTGGATCCGGGTTTTCCAAGTTGATTGTTGGAGGCAGTACTTGATCACGCAGCGCATATGCCGTCGCGATTGCCTCGACTCCACCAGTAGCACCCAGCAAATGGCCTGTCATCGATTTGGTCGAGCTGACAGCCAATTTGTATGCGTGCTCGCCAAACACACGCTTGATCGCTTGTGTTTCTGCGATATCTCCTTGGTCAGTAGAAGTACCATGTGCATTAATATATTGGACTTCTGTTGGATCAACGCCAGCGTCTTTCAGTGCGCTCGCCATGCAACGCGCTGCCCCTTCGCCACCAGGAGATGGAGAAGTAATATGGTGAGCATCTGCACTCATCCCGTAGCCAATGACTTCCGCGATGATCGTTGCTCCACGTTTTTTCGCATGCTCAAGCTCTTCCAGAATCAGAACACCAGCACCTTCGCCCATTACGAAGCCATCGCGATCTTGGTCAAACGGACGGCTCGCTTTTTGCGGCTCATCGTTTCTGGTGGACATCGCTTTTGCCGAGCAAAAGCCTGCAAATGCCATTGGACGCACCGTTGCTTCTGCTCCACCTGCGATCATGACATCTGCGTGATCGAACTGGATCAGACGCAGTGCATCACCGATCGCATTTGTACCTGTCGCACAAGCGGTAATCGCACTGGATGTTGGTCCTTTTGCACCGTATTGAATAGATACTGCACCAGACGCCATGTTCGCAATCAGCATCGGTATGAAGAATGGACTCACACGACGCGGTCCTTTTTCCAACAAGACGGAATGCTGTTCTTCCCATGTAGTCAGACCACCGATTCCGGACCCGATGTATACACCCACTCGTTCCGCATTTTCTGGCGTGATCTCCAGTTTTGCATCTTCTACAGCCATTTTGGCAGCAGCTAATCCAAACTGAACGAATCGGTCTGTACGTCGGATATCTTTCTTGTCCATATACTGCTCAGGATCGAAGTTTTTCACTTCGCCTGCAATTTGTGTTGGATAATCAGAAGCGTCAAAGGCAGCCACACGGTCAATGCCTGATTTTCCTTCCAGCAAGCTGTTCCAGAAAGTCTGCGCGTCATTCCCTACTGGAGAAACGACACCAACGCCAGTAATCACCACTCTGCGTTTCATTACAATCACCTCTATATGAAAGTCAGCAGTCAGCTTCTTACATTCACTGCATGCAAAACGTGTATTTATTTGAATTATGTACAGGTGGCTATTGAAGGAGAAGTCCCGTATGGTACGGGACTTCCAACAGATCAACCTACTTGTGAGATTCTATGTATTTAACAACCTCACCAACAGAAGTGATCTTTTCAGCATCTTCGTCGGAAATCTCTAAATCAAACTCATCTTCGAGTTCCATTACGAGTTCAACCACATCCAGGGAGTCAGCGCCCAGGTCTTCTTTGAAAGAAGCTTCCAAAGTAATTTTGGACTCATCTACACCCAGACGATCGACGATGATTTTCTTCACACGCTCCAAAGTATCTGCCATCTTGCTTCACCCCCTCTCCCGTATTATAGTGGATGAGCTTTCAAAAAACCAGTTTTCAGAAAACGCGCGATGGTTTTCTTCCTACATGTACATTCCGCCGTCTACGTGCAGGGTCTGCCCTGTCATGTAGTTGGCTGCGTCGGATGCCAGGAACAACACGACAGATGCGATATCATCTGTTTGTCCCAAGCGGGCAAGCGGAATTTGGCTTGTGAGTCCTGCTTTGACATCCTCCGGCAATACAGCAGTCATTTCTGTATCAATAAATCCTGGGGCAACAGCATTCACCGTGATATTGCGACTTGCGAGCTCACGAGCAGCTGTCTTCGTCAAGCCAATAACCCCAGCTTTTGCAGCTACGTAGTTAGCTTGTCCAGCGTTCCCCAAAACACCTACCACAGAAGTGATGTTGATGATTTTGCCTGAACGCTGCTTCATCATTGGGCGGGTCGCTGCCTTTACGCAGTTGAATACACCCTTCAGATTCGTCGCAATGACATCATCCCACTCGTCTTCTTTCATGCGCATAATCAAGTTGTCGCGAGTGATTCCCGCATTGTTCACGAGAATATCAATTGCACCAAAATGATCCAAAGCAGCTTTGAACATGTCGTTGACATCTTCTGTAGAAGAAACGTTCGCACGAATCATGATGGCATCGCGGCCCATTTCTTTAATAAGGGAAACAGTCTCACTCGCTGCCGCTTCACTACCTGCGTAATTGACAACTACATTCGCGCCAGCTTCTGCCAGCTTCAATGCAATTGCACGCCCAATACCACGGGAAGCCCCTGTGACCAGTGCTGTTTTTCCTGTTAACATAGTACCCCTCCGTTCAAAAGCTCAGTAAGCGAATCCATGTCCTGCACAGAGATAATCGTCGTATCCGCTGGTGCGATTTTCTTGATTAAACCGGCCAAAACTTTTCCTGGACCGATTTCCACAAAGGTTGTCACCCCTGCTTCGACCATCCATTGTACAGAATCCTCCCACAAAACTGGAGCGGAAACTTGTTGAACCAATTGATCTACAATGATTGTAGCCTCAGATACTGGTCTAGCCGTTACGTTTGCCACAACAGGCACGGTCGCTTCTTGTACCGTAACGCCAGCCAAGACAGCTTGCAGCTTCTCTGCTGCCGGCTGCATCAAGCTCGAGTGGAACGGACCGCTTACATTCAATGGAAGGACACGCTTTGCGCCCGCTTCCTTCGCTTTTTCACCGGCCAACTTCACACCTTCAGCAGAACCAGAGATGACAATTTGCCCTGGGCAGTTCATGTTCGCTAATTGAACAGGATGTCCAGCTGCTGTTACCTCTTCGCAAACCGCATGCAGTGCCGCGCGATCCATGTTCAAGACAGCAGCCATAGCACCTTGTCCCGCTGGCACCGCTTCTTCCATGAACTGACCACGAGCTCGCACAGTTTTGACTGCATCTGCAAAGGACAAAGCCCCTGCCGCGACCAAAGCAGAATACTCACCCAAGCTATGACCTGCTACGAACGCAGGCTTATAGTCAGGCAACTTTTCTTTCAATGCTGCGAAAACAGTGATGCTTGCTGTCAAAATAGCTGGCTGTGTGTTTGCTGTCAGCTTCAATTCCTCTTCTGGTCCTGCAAAACACAGTCCCGACAAGGAAAAGCCGAGTGCTTCATCAGCCTGCTCAAATATATGACGGGCCGCTTCCGATTGTTCGGAGAGAGCTTGCCCCATTCCTACAAATTGTGAACCTTGCCCCGGAAAAACAAAGGCTACTTTTCCCATTCCTACTTGCTCCCTTCTGCCGGAGTCGTGCACCACTTCAAGAGCGTCGCTCCCCAAGTCAAGCCGCCACCAAACCCAACCAGGATCAGGTTATCGCCTTCTTTTACACGACCAGCCTTTACTGCTTCATCCAACGCTACAGGAATAGACGCAGAGGACATGTTTCCATAACGATCCAGGTTGATCGCTACTTTATCCTCAGACAAACCAAAGCGCTGTACGGCAGAGTCGATGATTCGTTTGTTTGCCTGATGCGGTACCAACAGGTCGATCTCATCCTTCGATACGCCCGCTTTGGACAAGACAGCCTCTGTTGCAGAATTCATGACGCGAACGGCGAATTTGAAAACTTCTCCGCCTGCCATGTAGAGATAATGCAGGCCTTGTTCGACAGACTCAGCAGATGCAGGCGTTCTGGAACCACCTGCTGGCAAGCACAAGAGGGACCCGCCTGATCCATCTGCACCGAGCTCAAAGGACTGGAAGCCGTATCCCTCAGTAACTTCACCGATAACAGCCGCACCTGCACCGTCTCCGAACAAGACGCATGTATTTCGATCTTTGTAATTCGTAATTTTGGACAAGGTCTCAACGCCTACGACCAATACTTTTTTATACAAACCGTTTTGGATGAACTGAGTCGCTGTTGTAATTCCGTACAAAAAGCCTGTGCAAGCCGCGGAAAGATCCATGGCAGCCGCACGTGTAGCACCCAGCTTTTCTTGCAGCAAGCAAGCAGTAGACGGGAACGACATGTCAGGCGTTACAGTTGCGACAATGATCATATCCAGCTGTTCCGCGCTGATGTTTGCTTTCTCGAGCGCTTCTTTGGCAGCCTCGTAAGCCAAGTCGGAGGAAGCTTGCTCCGGTGAGCTAATGCGGCGTTCTCTGATTCCGGTACGGGAAACAATCCACTCATCAGAGGTTTCCACCATTTTCTCCAGATCAAAGTTCGTCAACACCCGCTCCGGGGTATAAGAGCCTGTAGACAAAATTCCTACTGAACGCTTTGTACTCATCTGCTTCACTCGCTTTCTCCCAAAGTATTTTTCTGTAATGATTGCTGGATAATCTCGTTCACGTCCTGCTGAATAAACCGCGTTGCACTGACAATCGCGTTTTTCATCGCACGCTCATTTGAGGAACCGTGGGCCTTGATCACAGGGGATTTCAGTCCCAGCAAGGGAGCACCACCGTATTCCGCATAATCCATTTTCTTTTTAAAGCGTACCAATCCTGGTTTCAGAATGGCAGCTCCTAGCTTATTAATCAGGCTGGAAGTAAACTCCTGCTTTAACTGCGAAAAGATTGTGGAGGCAGCACCCTCTACGGCCTTTAACAAAACATTTCCTACAAAGCCGTCGCATACGAGCACATCACAGGCTCCTTGCATAACATCGCGTGCTTCCACATTTCCTACAAAGTTCAAGTCAGCTTCTTGAAGGAGAGGAAAAACGGCTTTCGTCAATTCATTCCCTTTTCCTTCTTCCGTTCCGACATTCAGCAAGCCTACTGTCGGCTGCTTGAAGCCCAACACTTTTTCAGCGTACAAGCTCCCCATCAGCGCGTACTGGACAAGCTGATGCGGCTTGGCATCCATATTGGCTCCGACGTCCAGCGTCAGTGTTACACGGCCTTTTGTATTCGGGATATAGGCACAAAGCGCCGGGCGCTCGATTCCATCCATGCGACCTGCGTACAGCAAGCCCGCTGTCATTAAAGCACCCGTATTCCCAGCCGAGATCATCGCGTCAACTTTTTTCTCGCGCGCCATCTCAACAGCTACAACCAGCGAAGAATTTTTCTTACGCCGAACTGCTCGAACCGGTTCATCATCTGGCAAAATCACTTCCGCTGCAGGAACAATTTCAATATTTGCCGGAATATCCTGCGGCAAGTGGTTCCGAATAGCCTGTTCATCTCCCACCAATACAACTGTAATGGCCGGGTTTTCCTTGATGGCAGCAAGCGCCCCTAATACTGTACTCTTCGGTGCGTGATCGCCGCCCATCGCATCCACTGCAATTCGCAACCGTGACTCCTCCTTACTCCTCATCCATGCTGTTATGGTAGCTCGACATTTCTACTACACGGAAGGTTGCCGTAAAGACCAATTCACCCTGAACCTTCGTCTCTACACGCACCTTGCATTCGTCGCCGTTACGGCTCCTCACCACTGCTTTTGCAACCAGCTTTTCCCCTGCTCGTACAGGACGGACAAAGCGGATTCTCGCTGTAGCTGTCAACGCTACCTCTGCGTTGATTACGGCAACTGCCAATGAGTTGGCCTGAGCAAATATATAATGCCCTCGGGCAATTTGTGTTTTCGAAAAAACATGCTCTTCTTTAATTTCCAATACGGAAATGGCCTGTGAATCGAGCTGTAGATCAATAATCTCACCGATGATTTCATCGATGCCCAATGATTTTACAGGATCAAGACTTTTCTCTGCGACTGTCTTGATTCGTTCACGCAGCTCCGGTATGCCTAATTCCAGTCTGTCTAAGCGTATGGTTTGAATACTGACACGAAATAACTCAGCCAGATCTTCGTCCGTCGCAAATGGGTTATCCGCCAGATACTGCACTAAGCGGGACTGGCGATCTTTTTTTGGCAAGCGGGCGATGCTGAACACCCCCTTAAGCAGGATTCAGTTGTACTATGTATGATTGCGATCTGTTTTTAATACCTGGTACCAAAACACAGTATACGGGAGAAGATGTGGAATTACAAGTATCGATCACGAAATTAGGTAGCCATCCCTAACGGTAAATGAGACGAATGATCTCCTCAATCCCCGGTTCTTTCATCTGGATGTCCAAAGGCTCACCCCAACTCGCCACCTCGGCAAGGATTCGCGGCGAAGAAATTTTTCCTTTGTCGAAGTAAATCGAAAGCACATTCTCAGATAGCTCCATCCGCTCAATTCCCTCTAGCTCGTAAAGCTTTTCAGGCGGTTGTCGAAATTCGATTCGTATGAGGCTTGGCAGCCCTATCTGGTGTCGCAAATCAGCCAAGCTCGTATCCATCATCTTTTTGCCATGATTGATCACGATAATCCGGTTGCAGAGTTGTTCAATATCATCCATATCATGAGTCGTCAAAAGAATCGTCTTCTTCTGGGTCTGATTCACTTCTTTCAAAAAAGCTCTGATGCGAGTCTTCGCGACCACATCCAACCCAATCGTAGGCTCGTCCAAAAACAGGACAGGCGGATCATGCAGCAGCGCCGCCGCCAAATCAGCTCTCATCCGTTGTCCTAACGACAATTTACGCACTGGCGTATCAAGGAATTCATGGAGGTCCAGCAGTTCCTGATACACCTCCATCGATCGCCGATACGCGCTGTCGTCAATTTTGTACATCGCTTGCAAAATTTCGAAGGAATCTCTGACTGGCAAATCCCACCATAGCTGTGTTCGCTGCCCGAATACTACTCCGATCTGCGAGGCTACTTGAATTCTTTCCCGCTGCGGACTATATCCACCTATTCGTATTTCCCCCTGACTGGGATGAAGAATTCCCGCCAGCATTTTGATTGTCGTCGATTTTCCAGCGCCATTCGGCCCGATATATCCCACGAACTCGCCTCTGTCAATGGAAAAGGAGATATCGTGGACGGCTTTGACTTCCCTTCGTTCACGAGAAAAGAGTGTTCGTAGAGAAGCAAAGCGCCCCTCCTTCGCTTGATTCAGGAAAAATGATTTTTCGATGTGCTCTGCTTCTATCATGTTACCCCTCCTTAGCTCCCTGTACTATGGTAGTGTCGAATCCCGACATTCCACAGCATACGAGCGAAATAAAAAGCACTCGCTGCAGCTACTGGGGTGAGTATCGGATAAAACCATTCGCCCCCTTTGCCCAACAGCGTCAACATTGGCAAATAATTCATATACGCAATCGGAATCGCTGAGAAAAAGAGCCATTTGAGCCAGTTTGGATATAGCCCGATCGGATAATTGGAAGCATTGGCTGGTGCATAAATGGTAAAGGTCAGCATGTCTTTCATCTGATGCGTCCAAAAGGCGACCCCAGCCGTAGCAAGACCAATGGAGAAATAGATCACTCCGCCAGACAAAATGGCAACCGGTGAGAATAGCACCAACCCCATGATCGATTGCCCTTCCGCCGCAAGACCCGACAAGGAGATGACCAAAACAGACACCCCTTGCACCAACCCTCCCACTCTCGATAAATCAAGATTACGTGTCAATAGCAGAAGCAAAGGTGAAACAGGCCGGATGAGCAATTGATCGAGCTCCCCTTGTACGATGTACTTCTCAAAGTCGTTAATTTCCGGAGCAAACAGTCGATACAAGGAGACAGATGCCGAGGAAATCCCGTAAAGCATCCCAACCTCGTAAATATTCCACCCGACCACATCGTGAAATCGGTACAAAATCGCAGAGAGAATAATAAAATCAAGCACCATAATCATTCCGGTCGTGGCAGCGCTCGTGACAAAATTTATCTTGTATTGCATTTGCGAGCGAATGCTGGCCGCAATCAGTTTGCGATAGAGGGCAAACATATGGTTATCCTCCTTGAATTTCTAGCTTTCTTCTTGCCATGTTCGTCACCAATAAAGCAACTACCGTTAAAGCGAGCGCCCATCCAGCTTGGACTAGCATGCCATAAGGAGGAGCAAGCTCTAGCAAGGTCATGACTGGATAATAAATCATCGCGGAAAAGGGCAAATAAGGCGCTACCTTTCCAATCATCCCGGGCATCAAGTCGATCGGAATCATTTGTCCACCTAACCCAAAGATCAACGACAAAAGAATGAGATGTACCCAGCGGATTTCTGTGGTCCAGAAGGAAGAAATGCCCGCGAGATAAAAGAGTAACATGCCTACGTACGTTCCTAGCAGAAGCGAGAGGATAAACCAGAAGTAAGTGAACAGATGGGAGGGAAAAAAGAAGCCTACCGCTAATCCTAGCAGCAAGCCAATCGGAACACTTCGGTAACAAGCATTGTACAAAAGTCGTCCAAACTCCTGACTGAGCATGTACCAGAGATAATGAACAGGCTTGATCATATCCAGACTGACAGCCCCGCTCCTTACCGCTATTTGCACATTCAGACCTGGGGACAGAAAAGTTGTCATCCAGAGAACGCTTTGGCAAATCGCGATGTAATACCCCATCGTTTTGACATCATACGGGCCATATACTTGTTTTCCAGAAAGGACACCCGTCCAAATGGCAATAAAAACAAGCCCAAAAATCGAGCTTGCGACATTGTTGACGACATGCGATAAACGATACTGAAGATTTCGACGATAGCTCTTGCGAATAATCCGCCAATAGACCATAGAACCCTCCTCTTGGAAAAGTCAGGATTACCAGAATAGCAGGGGCGGTACACAAATGCAAGAAAAAAAGAAAGAGTCCTTCCCATTTGAAGGACTCTTTCTGATAAATCCATTTGCTGTCACGCTGGTCACCCATTCACGCCAGCCAAATGGAACTTATCCTCTTTTTTATGGATCAATAGCTTCATGTGGAAGCTACAATCACCTCTACATCGTTAGCGTGCAAAGCCTCAGCTATTTCCTTTTCAGGCAGCTTATCAGTCACGATAATATCGATCTGGTCAAAACCTGCAACGCGATACAACATGCTTTTTCCAAACTTGGTATGGTCAGTGAGGATGATGGCTTGATCGGCCCGCTTGATCATTTCTTTGATCAGAAAGCCGTGATCCTCCTGCGTGGACATGAGCCCTTCCTTTGTAAGACCGCATGCACCAACCAGCACTTTATCAACATGAAAATCAGCGAGGTTTTGAATCACGCGTGTACCGAGCACACATTGATCCTCTGCATGTACGTCTCCGCCCAAAAGCTTGACAAGAACGCCATCTTTTCGGGACATACTGGCGGCAGTCGCTAATGAATTCGTGATGATGACATGATCGCGGGTCTGCAACGATTCCACCGTAAGCTGAACAGTTGTGGACGCATCGAGCAGCAAATAATCGCCATCTTTGATCAGACGGGCCGCCGCTGTCGCAATACTGCGCTTTCCTGTCAAATCAAGCTGCATTCGTTCCTGATGGGAGTAGTTCTTTTTGTTGAGGCTGGGCAGTACTGCTCCTCCCCTGGTCCGCAGGATTTGTCCCTGCTCCTCCAGCTTGACGATATCACGCCTCGCTGTGTCACGGGAAACCCCAAACTGCTCAACTACTTCTTGCACACTGATTCGCTGGTGCTCCTGCAGATACGCAAGAATTGCAGCCAACCTCTCCTCTTGAAACACGAAGCCTCAACCCCATCCTTATCTTGACTACATTATAAGTCATTTAAGTTATTTACACAAGTGATAATAAGCATTTGTAAGTAATGATAAGCAATAGGAAGGAACAAAAAAAGCAAGGCGATTTCTCACCTTGCTTTCTTAGCAGCGAATATTACTTCGCTACTTTCACGCCTTTGTAGTGACCGCAGCTTGGGCAAACACGATGCGCAAGCTTGTATTCGCTGCAATTATCGCATTTGATCATGCCTGGAATCTCTAATTTGAAGTGCGTACGACGCATTCTTTTACGGGTTTTGGAAGTTCTCCGTTGAGGTACTGCCATCTTCCTTACACCTCCTTCAACTGACAAATGCTAAGAAGCTCTATTGGGTGGACAGTATAGGCAAAATGCTTATGCCATCCTTCAAAAATGAGACGCTGCCACGAATGGTCGGCGAATCATCTTGAATACAGTAAGAATACTTATTTGCTGTCTTTGAAAAAGTCAGCCAACCCAGCCAAACGCGGGTCAACACGCTCATTCTTGCAGCTGCATGCCACTTCGTTACGGTTCACACCGCAAGTCGGGCACAGACCTTTGCAATCCTCCTCGCAAAGCGGGAAGGTCGGCATTGCCAGTAAGAAGTCCTCTTGCAACAGCGAGTCCAGCTCGATTTCATCGCCTTCCAAAGGAAGGATATCGCTGTCCTCGTCATCTTGCAGGATTGGATCATCCGCAAGCGCAAATGTCTCAGAGAAATCTACTGTTGCCTGATCGACAAAAGGATTCAAGCATCTCGCGCAGACAAAATTCACGTCTGCCTTCATGCTTCCTTTTACGTAATAGAGATTGCCCAGCTGAACGGCTTCACCACTCGCAGTCACAGGACTAATCCCGCGAATCTCATGATGACGCTTCTTTAGCTCATCTGCTTCCAAGGTTACCTGGAATGGCAACGGCTCTCCTTTTCGGTGCTCTAACTCTGCTAACTTAATGTTCATAGCATTTTCACCTCATGCACAACAAAGATGATTATAGACCCTGCCCAAAGCTTTGTCAACCATTTTTGCTTGACAGCTAGTTTGCTCAGGTAGATTTCGGTTTTTGTCCATTCAAGTACGTAATCGCTTCTTCCACCGTCTTGACCGGAACCACTTTCATTGAAGTTCCAATCCGCTTGGCAGTCGCTAACGCCTCCTCGTAATTGGAGGTCGTATCTGGCGTATCCTGTGGAGCAAAGAAGATCTCTGCGCCCGCTTTGTCCGCTGCGATTACCTTTTGATTAATGCCACCGATCCTGCCTACTTTTCCGTCTAACGAAATCGTGCCTGTTCCTGCAATTTTATAGCCTTTTGTCAAATCCGTCTTCGTATTTAACTGGTCATAAATCTCCAGGGTCATCATTAACCCAGCAGAAGGACCACCAATCCCTTGAGAGGCAATGGTAACTTCTTTTGGAATGATGATTTCCTGTTTGTTGTCAGGGCGTACACCAATTCCAACTGACTTGGACTCAGGCAGTGGTTCCAAGGTTAACATCGTTTTGGCCTCTTGTCCATCTCTTGTGTACGTAATCTCGACTTGGTCGCCTGCTTTTTTTGCAGAGAGGGCTGTCAGCAAATCTTTTGCCTCAGATGTGCGAACCCCGTCTACATACGTAATGACATCTCCGATTTGCAATGCTTTATGGGCAGGAAACCCTTCCAAGGTACCCATCACCCACACACCCTGCTTCTCGATTTTCACTTCGAAGCCGGCAAGACGGAATGCGACTGCCTCCGCAATTTTTTGTGAATTGTCCATGACCGCTTGTTCTCGACGGATAAAATCTTCGCTGTCTTCTCCCTTGCTGACAACCAACTCCTTGGGCAATAGCTCAACATCCTGCGTCATTTTTGCATACCAATACCACGGCAAATTCGCTTCGCCCATTCGTACCGTCGTGAGCATGAAGGAGCCGGTCTCGTCTTTCTTGCCGCCTTCCACTTGAATCATCGGCCCCAACTCAATCGCTGACCCTGGACGACTCACGTAATAATTCGTCGGTACAAAAAAGGAAATGCCCAACAAGACAAAGACCAAGGCAAGTATCCAGCTAAAGCCTCTGGTTCCTGTAGATCTGCGTCTGTTGGCATAAAGCTGTTCCTCACTCATTCTTGTGCCTCCCAATTTGCAATTAGTTCCTGTATGCGTTCGATATGTTCAGTACCCGCACGTTCGCCTAGCTCGATAATTTGTTCGACACCCGTGTACGCGATACTGCTATAGTGTCCAACATCAGGCCTGATTACGATGTCTGCCGCAATGATTCGATGTCGCAGAATTTCCCTTTCCATGACATCAATCGTTTGGGCGATCACATCAAAAATACTTTTGACTTCCATCCGAGTGTCGAATTGGGCGACATCTACCGCAATCACGATATCGGCACCCATTTCACGCAGCACCGTCACCGGCACGCGATCAATTACTCCTCCGTCGACCAACAGCCGCCCCCCTACTTTTTCAGGGACGAAGATGCCTGGAATGGATATGCTCGCCCTCACCGCTTGATCAATCGGTCCTTCACGAAATACGACGCGCTCCCCTGATTCAATATCCGTCGCTACAATGGCAAGCGGCTTGTTCAGCTCTTCCAAGCGCTTTCCGTGCGTTAACAGACGAATCAATTGTTTGATCTTTTCCCCCGTAACAAAGCCCATGCTGGGTACGGTCAAATCGAGCCAATGCTTGCGTTTTAAATTCAAGGCAAGCTTTCCCATCATGTGCGGTTCAATTCCGTTGGCATAGACAGCTCCAATCAAACTGCCCATACTGGAGCCAGCGAGCATGTCAATCTGAATACCATGTGTTTCTAGCGCATTCAATACACCAATATGCGCAAAACCGCGAGCGCCTCCTGAACCCAGGGCTACACCCACGATTGGTTTACGTCTTGTCTGCATGGAAAAACCCCTCCCTGTAACCAGCCTATGTGGTAAATCGCTGTTCCTTTCACACTTGGGAGATATTCGTCGACCAAGCTTACGCATAGTTCTCCCGCTTGCCACGTAGACATGTACTACTACTTTTCTTCGATTCAGGAGGAATCCATGTCACGCCACTCACCCGTACTTACATTGTTGCTCGCCATTTCGACAGTTTTCATTGTTATTTCGTTGATCGCATACTCACAGATTTCTTTTGAAGCTGCCGTACGCGGTCTGAAAATATGGTGGGAGGTAGTTTTTCCCTCTACTCTTCCCTTTATTGTGCTGTCTGAGGTGTTGATGGGTCTGGGCGTCGTTCATTTCGTCGGCGTGTTACTGGAGCCATTCATGCGCCCACTGTTTAACGTTCCGGGAACTGGCGGGTTCGTGCTGGCAATGGGCTTCTCGTCCGGCTATCCGGTAGCAGCAAAGCTGACAACACGCCTGCGTCTGCAAGGCAATGTGACGAAGGCTGAGGGTGAACGACTCGTCTCTTTTACAACGACGGGAGACCCTTTATTCGTCATGGGAGCAGTGGCAATCGGCTTTTTCCACAGTGAGCAAATGGGCATCATTCTAGCTCTAACTCATTATTTGTCAGCTGTACTCATGGGTGTGGTCTATCGTTTTCATGCGCCTTTTGCCATAACTTCAGCCCCATTGGAGAAAAATTCATTGCCTCTTCCTTTACGCGCCTTGCAAGCGATGCATCGGGCACGTGTCCGTGATGGACGTCCGTTCGGAAAATTAATGGGAGAAGCAGTTCAATCCGCTCTGAATACCTTGCTGATGATCGGTGGTTTCATCATTGTTTTTTCGGTATTAATCCAACTTTTCTCCACGATTCATCTGACACAAATCATCAGTACGCTTCTCTCGATTTTTCTCGGTCCCTTTGGTTTTCCGCCAGCCTTTTCCCAAGCAATTGTGGCAGGATTGTTCGAAGTAACCCTCGGCGCACAGGCAGCGAGCATTGTCCCTGATGAAGTTTCCTTGGTCTGGAAAGCAGCCATTGCCAGTGCGATATTGTCTTGGGGCGGTTTGAGTGTTCACGCGCAGGTCGCAAGTATCTTGAGTGAAACGGATATTCGTGTCGCCCCTTACTTGATTGCCAGATCCCTGCATGCTTTGCTAGCTGCGATTTTGACCTTCGTCTTTTGGGGGCCACTTGCCACAGTCAGCTCCTGGTTCGTGGAGCAAGCCGTCCCTGTATTTGTGCATGCGAAACCTGAGGTCCCTGCGACGAGTTGGTGGGAGACCTTGCTATTATCAGGGGGACTCGCCATAGGCGTTGGTGCAATTCTTTTGTGTACCAGCCTGGCTCTTTCGCGCATGAACCGCAGTAAGACGTGATAATCTACTCGGCCATTTTTCGCTTCAGTGCCTCTTCTACGATTGGCGGCACCAAATCTGCGACACTCGCCTTGTATTTCGCAACTTCCTTCACAATACTTGAACTCAAGTACGAATATTGATTGTTCGTCATCATGAAAAACGTTTCGATATTTTCATCGAGCTTTTTATTAATCGAGGCGACTTGCATCTCATATTCAAAATCAGAAACAGCACGAAGGCCACGAATGATCACCTGTGCGCCCTTTTTGTTCATATAGTCAATTAATAAGCCGTCAAATGAGTCCACTTCTACATTTTTCATGTCAGCCGTTGCCTGACGAAGCAATTCGACACGCTCTTCTACGCTGAATAATGAGTTTTTCTTTGAATTGATCAAGACGGCGACAATGACCTTATCAAAAACGTTGGCACCCCGCGCAATAATGTCGAGATGCCCATAAGTAACAGGGTCGAAGCTTCCTGAACATACGGCGATTGCCATAGCGGGTTATCCTCCCTTGATGCTCTTTACGCACCTTAATTTGAAAGTTAGGCTTGTGGTTCCAAATCGTAATAATAAACGGTAATGGCCGTATCCCCATACTTCGCTGCTCGATCCTTCACACAATGACCAATCGCATCCGGAAAGGAGTCTGCGATATCATGCTCAGCCACGATCCAAGCTCCGTCCGCCAACATTCCCAGCTCTTGTAACATCGCAATTTCTTCAACAATCTTTTGCTGGGCGTATGGCGGGTCCAAAAAGACAAGATCAAATTTTTGATGGCGGGTACTCAGCGTGCGAATGGCGCGCTCCGCATCCATGCGATATAGCTCGGCATAATCGTCCAGCCTGCAAGTGCTGACGTTTTGTTTTACCACGGCAAACGCTTTCGGATCTCGCTCCACAAAAACAGCTCGATCCACTCCCCTACTCAATGCCTCGATCCCGAGACCACCTGTTCCTGCGTATAGGTCCAATGCCCAACCACCATCGAAATAGGGGCCAATCATATTAAAAATCGATTCTTTGACTTTATCGGTTGTCGGTCTGGTTCCTTTGCCCGGAACTGCTGCCAACCGTCTTCCTCTGTGTTCTCCAGCGATGACTCGCATACTCATTTCACCTGTCTGCTTTCCTGATATGTATGTTTTAAGACGCGATTTTCTAAGACTGAGAATGATATCATACTATCACAACTGCATACACCCGTAAAATTAGCAACTGGAAAAATTTATGCGCAAGAAGGTATACAACCCCACTCTATTGGAAAAGATGATGAATAGCGACGCAACGGTGTCGCTGACAACCGCGGAGAAGACTTACGTTTCCCCATAAGCTCTTCCTCCGGTTTCTCCTCTCCCATAATTGAAAGGCTGTTCACTTTGGCGCACGACGTGTCTGATAGGAGCATTTCGTGCCATCGCTCCCTTCATCGGGAGGAGTTGAACGGCTGCCCCTCGTCATTTGGCGATGGGGTATTTTTTTGTGTCCAGCGCATACTACATGTACCTGCAAAACCCTCTACATGTAGATTGCCTGAAGGGAGTGAGTCAATCATGGCAGAAAAGCGACCGTCCGCACAAAAGCTGAAGGCGTCCAAAGCCCAGTCCATTGCAGACCGCACAGGCAAAGACGTCGAACTGGCGCGTGACATGCAATCGCGTGCAGATCAATCGGACATCGTCAAACATGGACAATAGTTGCATATGTAGCCAGCCGCATCGAATCGGCTGGCTTTTTACTTTTCCACCTTCAATTCCCTCGGCACTTCTTCTAAGCGGATACAGATACTATACAAAAATGACTGTGAAGGAGGTATCCGCATGCATACGGTGTGGAAGGGTTCAATCAGCTTCGGCCTCGTCAATATACCTGTTCGCATGTTTACTGCAACGGAAGAGCGCGATATTCGCTTTCGCCAACTGCATAAAGAGTGCAATACCCCGATCAAGTACACGAAAATGTGCCCACACTGCCAGCGCGAGGTCGATACGAATGAAATCGTCCGTGGCTTCGAATACGAAAAAGGACATTTTGTCATGATCGACGATGATGATCTGGAAGCCATTACGCCAGAAACACGCAGAGCCATTGAAATTATCGACTTCGTAGACTTGTCGGAGATTGATCCTGTTTATTTTCACAAGAGCTATTTCCTATCTCCACAAGACACCGGCGAAAAAGCATACGCCTTGCTGCGATCGGCTATGGAACAAACAGGAAAGATCGGCGTTGCACAGGTAACGATGCGCAATCGGCAAAGCCTGGCCGTTATCCGACTGTATGAACATTGCATCATGCTGGAGACGATCTTCTATCCGGATGAGGTACGCCCCGTCAATCAAGTGCCCGCCTTGCCTGAGGCCAATGTAACGTTGGCCGAAAACGAACTGAAAATGGCAACTGAGCTCATTAGCAATATGACGCTCCCTTTTGATCCGGCAAAATATACGGATGAATATCGATCCGACCTGCAAAAACTGATTGAGAAAAAATTGGAGGGTCAGGAAATCGCCACTGCACCTACTGTGGCAAGAACCAATGTTATTGATCTCATGCAAGCCCTAAAAGAAAGCTTGGAGTCTACAGCCGGTCAAGCCGCAGTACCCATCAAAATCGAGCCGGAACCGACTCCTTCAAAGCCTGCGCGAAAACGCACCACTGCTGCCTCCTCGTCCGAAAAAGAGCAAGCATCAAAAAAGCCGACCGCAGCCGATCCCCAAAAAACTACGACTACTTCTACAACCAAAACACTGCGCAAAAAGAAGGCTACCTCTGGTTAGCAGCACATAACAAAAAAACCTGCCCACATTGGACAGGTTTTTTGTATTCCCATGATGGAATCTAACTAGGCGCCATCTTCCTGCACGGTTCAATATGGATATGAACGGCGTTAATGCGGTGAATCTTGCGCATCTGTTCTTCAATTTTTTCGGTGATGGTGTGGCTCTCCACCACATTCAGCCCTGGATCTACATGGATCACAACATCAACCAGCACGCTGCTTCCATGGTAGCGGGCTTTGATGTCACTGATATCCTTTACTCCTGAAATCGAGGAAATCGTTGCCCGCAGGTCCGCAAGCTCGCTTTCGTCGAAGCCATCTGTTAAACGGTGGGTTGCTTCTCTGAAAATGTCCCACGCAGTCTTCAAGATGATGAGACCAACAACAAAAGCAGCTAATGGATCGAGCCAATGCAATTGAAACTGTGCGCCAGCTACCCCGATAAACGTCCCGATACTGACGAATGCATCTGAACGGTTGTCAGCGGCCGCTGCATCCAGTGCTTGGCTGTTTGTTTTGATGGCGAGCTTTTTATTGTAGCGATAGACGAAAAGCATAATAACGGCAGTTGCAAGTGCTGTCCACCCTGCTAACAGGTCAGGAGCCGAATGTTGTGGATCAAACAAGGATGGTACAGCATTCGTAATGACCTGAACTCCGACAAATAGCATAATAAATGATGCGACAAGTGCTGAAATCGTCTCTGCCCGGAAATGGCCATACGGGTGATCTTTGTCAGGTGGTTTCCTTGCAATACGCAGCCCAATCAAAACAGCAATTGATGCGACCACATCTGTTGAGTTGTTAAGACCGTCGGCCATTAAAGCTTCCGACGCTGTGACATACGCAACTCCTATTTTTAATACAGAGCAGAAAATGTAGGCGAAAATACTCACCCACGCTCCACGTTCTCCTTGTTTTAGATCCGAATAAACATCCATACCTCATCACCTCAAAATACTTCTCCATCTGCTTCGACAACGCGGAAAATCAAAGCGCTGGAAGCAGTTGCTTTTTTTCGAACTTCATCGTAACAGATAGGAATCATGTGGGTCTACAGAAACAGTTTTAGTCCGATTCATGAGAATAGGGGGGAGGAAAATGTGTTGCACACCTGCAATTTTTCACTAGAAAATTATCCTTGAAATTAACTTGACTTCCCGTTATCCTATTGTTGCAATCCAAAAATAAAAAAGCACGGGAGCTTGGAATTCACCAGGCTGAGAGGATGGTACTGTGCCATCGACCGTTGAACCTGAACTGGGTAATGCCAGCGGAGGAATGTCATATACGACACGAAAAGATACGTGTATTTTTAGGATACCCGTTTCTTCTCTACTCTCGCGTTGGCGTCGCATGTTGTTTATGCGGCGCTTTTTCGCGGGATGTTTCTTTCGCCTCCCTAAACGGTTCTCGCTTTCGTGCAACCAAAACAAGGAGGTTTTTCTTATGTCATTGGTGTCATCTTTTCCAGGTAGTCGCAAAGTATACGAGACAGGTAGTCGTGCGGACATCCGTGTCCCGATGCGCGAGATTTCTCTTCATCCTACCGAAGGATTGTCCGGCTCCACACCCAATCCTCCCATTCGCGTGTATGATACGAGTGGCGAGTATACTGCATCCGGTTATGTCCCTGACATTCAAGCAGGACTCCCCTCCATTCGCCACCAATGGATTGATGAGCGAAATGATGTGGAAACGTATGTCGGTCGCGAACCACAACTAGTCGACGACGGCATCCGAAACGAAGAGAAGGCTGTCACCCTCCCCACTTTCCCTCGAGAGGGCTACAAACCAAAACGGGCAAAGCCAGGCAAAAATGTTACCCAGCTTCATTATGCCCGAAAAAATATCATCACACCGGAAATGGAATACGTTGCCATTCGCGAGGGGGTCTCTCCTGAATTTGTACGGGCAGAAATCGCCGCTGGACGTGCGATCCTCCCTTCTAACATCAATCATCCTGAGAGCGAGCCGATGATCATTGGCCGCAACTTTCATGTCAAAATCAATGCCAACATCGGAACATCAGCCGTCAGCTCTTCCATGGAAGAAGAGGTCGAAAAAATGATTTGGTCTGTCCGTTGGGGTGCCGACACCATTATGGACCTCTCGACGGGAAAACATATACACACCACGCGGGAGTGGATTATCCGCAACAGTCCCGTTCCAGTTGGTACTGTCCCGATTTATCAAGCACTTGAAAAAGTAAATGGGAAAGCCGAGGATTTGACATGGGAGGTTTACCGAGACACCTTGATTGAGCAAGCGGAGCAAGGCGTCGATTACTTCACGATTCATGCTGGTGTTCTTTTGCGCTACATCCCCATGACAGCTAACCGCGTTACCGGTATCGTCTCTCGCGGCGGATCGATTTTGGCGGCATGGTGCCTGGCCCATCACGAGGAAAACTTTCTGTATACGCATTTCGCTGAAATTTGCGAAATTCTGAAGGCCTATGACATTTGTGTATCCCTTGGAGATGGACTACGTCCTGGCTCTATCGCGGATGCGAATGACGAGGCACAGTTCGCGGAGCTTGAAACATTGGGGGAACTCACAAAAATTGCGTGGGAACACGACGTACAAGTCATGATAGAAGGCCCCGGTCACGTCCCCATGCATCTCATTCGCGAAAATATGGATAAACAGCTATCCATTTGCCATGAGGCTCCTTTTTACACACTCGGGCCGCTCACGACAGACATTGCCCCCGGCTATGATCACATTACTTCAGCGATTGGCGCTGCCATGATTGGATGGTTCGGAACAGCGATGCTCTGCTACGTAACGCCCAAGGAACATCTCGGCCTTCCGAATAAAGAGGATGTCCGCAACGGTTTAATCGCATACAAAATCGCTGCGCATGCCGCTGATCTCGCAAAAGGACATCCGCGGGCAAAACAGCGAGACGATGCCTTATCCAAAGCTCGTTTTGATTTTCGCTGGAACGATCAATTCAATTTGTCGCTGGACCCGGAGCGCGCCCGCGAATATCACGATGAAACGTTGCCAGCAGAAGCCGCCAAATCTGCCCATTTTTGTTCCATGTGCGGTCCTAAATTTTGCAGCATGAAAATATCGCACGACATTCGTCACATCGCCAATGAACAAGGGGGTGCGCAAGATCCCGCCATTCTTGCAGGGATGCAGGAAAAATCGCGTGAGTTCCGCGAACAGGGAAGCCGTTTGTATCAGTCGTAATGAAGGGGGATTCATATGGAGGAAGCCAGTCGTTTACGCGAAAAAATCCTTCGACTAGAGGCTGAGCTAGAGCACTCTAAACAACAATTGCGACTCATTCAACAGGATTGCAGTCACGTCTATATCGAAACGCCACTTACGCGTACATGCTCCAAGTGCCTGCAATCCGAAAGCCTCTATTATTAAATAGAAAAAGGTCGAAATCCTTTTGGAGGATCTCGACCTTTTTTTCTTGCTTATTTCGCCATTCCGACTTGCAACGGAAGTCCTTCTTTATAATAGAGAGTGGGCGATAACAGGATGAAGAAAATATGGACTTGCAAAAAGCCTTGCTTCTTCAAAATGCCGTGGACGGCGTTTGCAATCGCATCATGTTGCTTTTGTTCACGGGGAAACATCATGATCTCTACAGACAAAGGACTGTTCGTTAGTTGCTCTACCTGAAGCAGCTCCAATTTCACCTTTTCTTGAGCTACCTCAGCAATTTTGGAAAACTCTTCTATAAGAATCTGAGAAATGGGCTCTATGTCTTGCTTCGCAAAGCCTTTAAACCGAAGAAACGGCAAGTCAATTCCTTCTTTCGTAAATGAGTTCGCACAGTCATTATAAACAAGTCTCTAATTGTATATCAACGAAAAAAGGATTAAAGAAAGTGAACAACAAACATTCCCAACTGGGGCGAGGGACACAAAGAGGGCCATATCAGAGAGCAGCTCCCTTCCATGAGGTGTGGTGGACGTACCACGGAAGGAGGAAGCAGCTCAACCAGATACAGCCCAACCCGCTAACCCAGTTACTTTATACAGGTAGTATAGCTCGAATTTAATACTTAATCAATAAAAAAGTTTCGTAAAATTCTAACAGGAATGCATCCCCCAGTTCCACATACATAGGATGATAAACACAAAGAAGCAATATTAAAAACATCCCACTATTTATGGGATGTTCAGACTGAAGAGAAACCCCCATTTTGGGGATTTCTTTTTGGTATTGTTCCAGCACGAAGTGCTGAAAAAGAGGATAGCCTGCACCTAACTTGCTTTCGCTAGGTGTAGTGCTATCTTTTTAATGTTTTGAACTGTTGCTGTCATCAATACCTGCTCTTGGACATTTTCACGTCCGCGTAACCTACAATAGCGAAGCCCATGCAGTTCTTTAGCATCTGCAAAGCTTCGCTCTATGGTTTGGTATCTTAATCTATACAAATATTTCCCTGATTTACTTAAACGGTTCTGTCGAACCCATTCCTTACTCTCTTCCCAAACGTGCCTGCTTATCACCTTTTGGTGATTTTTAGATCGGGTACACTCAGTAAGCCTTGGACAAGTTTTACAAATTTCTTTATTGGACTTATACATCCTGTATCCGTTTCGATCAGTAGTCGAATAAGTAAGCTTATGTTTTTGAGGGCATATGTACACATCGGACTCCAGAGCATATTTAAAACGCCATTTAGCAAAAAGGCCTTTAACAGGTGTAAAGGCACGATGACCGATGACAGCAAATACATTTATATCGTGAAGTGCCTTGCAGATTGGAGTAGTTAAGTAACCAGCATCTAATGCAATTGCTTCAATTGTATCCTTAAACCCAAACTTCTCGATTTGGAGATTCAGCCTATCTATGTAAGGAACGGAATCATGGACATTGCCAGCAGTGACATGGACATCGGTAATAATATTGTACTTATGATCGACGGTCCGGTGATCGAGATAGAAAAAGCCTTCGGGCTTGCTGTCTCGAACCATGTAGCCACTTTCTGGATCAGTAGTACTCACCTTGATTTCCTTTTCTTCCTTCACACCCTCTCTAGGCTTTAATCCTTTTTTCCATGTACTTCGCGGTCTTCATTAATTGCTGCCTCTAAATCTTTGAGATAGGCACGACTCGTTTTCTCGATGACATGCTTCTTAAATTTTCGTTTATTCGCATTTGCTTTAAGATGCGTGGAATCACTTATCAATACACGTCCAGCGACCATTCGATGCTGAATCGCCAAACGCACAATTTCATCAAAAATCTCCTGAAAAACATTTGTATTTTTAAAACGGGTTCGACGATTCCAACTGATTGTTGTGTGATCTGGAACTCGATCTGTTAAAGAAAGGCCAAGAAACCAACGGTAGGCGATATTAGTCTGGATTTCTTTTTCGAGCTGCCTCTCTGAGCGGATACCGTAAAGGTATCCAATGAAAATCATTTTAAATAAAACAATAGGATCAATGGAAGGTCTACCGTTATCCTCGCAATAATATTGACGTACTTTTTCTCGGATGAAAGAGAAATCTATATGTTTTTGGATGACCCTTAATAAATGGTCCTCTGGGACCAATTCATCGAGGCACACAAATTCGTAATGCATTTGCGGATTTTTATCATTGGAGGAAAGCACAATTATCACCTACTGTTAAATGTAATTATAAGAATTATAACAAATTAACGCGGTGTCGCTTTAAAATTAAGTGAAACAAAAATGGCTGTCGACTTTCTCGACAGCCTGAACATCCCACTATTTATGGGATGTTTTTTGTTCTGTGTTGCACCAAGAGACTCTACTCCAATACACAGTAATCAACAGGTACATCAACAACTGCTTGAATACTCGGTTGCCGCAACGTATAGCCTTCTGTCCATTCCGCGAATTGTACCTTAACCGTGACAGTTGGTCTTAACCACACAGCACTCTTGAACCTTGCTGGGGTATTTACAAATGGCATATCATTTTGTATCAAAGGTACAATCTTTTCCGTCAAGGCCATCCAGTCATTTCGAGTTAATTTGCCTGTTCCTGCGTGGCCTATATAAAATAGGCGCCCTTCCAGATCATACAGCCCTAACAAGAGGGAATTCACAACGTTATCACGCAGCGTAACCCCCCCAACGACAGCTATGGTGTCACGATAGTATTTTTTCTTTTGCCATTGCTTCTCTTTCCCACCAATGACATATTTGCTGTTTAGATTCTTCATAACTATGCCTTCCATACCGTGCTGCTTAATGATCTCATACATAGCATTTCCATTATCATGACCATCAACCAATTGTACATGGTCATTGGGAATAATGATTTCTTGTAATAAGTTGATACGTTCGCTCAATGTAAGATCGATTTTCCACTCATTATTTGTAAATATGACATCAAAGATCATATAGGTAATAGGGACAGCCTTCTGTGCCTGGCTGACTTTCTCCAATCGTCTAATCCCATCCCGCCGCATCACTTCATGAAATGACGGTTTTCCGTCAGTTCCTAATGCAATCACTTCTCCATCTAAGATCACCGAGCGAGCATTGCAATATGTCTGTATGTGAGCTAACTCTGGGTATTGGTGGGTCCGCTCATTTATTCTCCGATTGTATAAACGAGTTCCCTGTCCATCAAAGTAAGTCAGGATTCGAACCCCATCCCATTTAACTTGGGCAATCCACTCGTCCCCTTGGGGTATATTCTCACAGCTTATTGGCTCCATAGGTATAATTGGATTCATCTTTCACCTCAGAAAAGGGAAATGTAGTATGGATCTTATACTCTTCTTTATGGGAGTTTTTGTTGTGCTTCATACCAAATTCAATTGTTGCAAATAACAAAAAAGCGTGCAACATCATTACATAGGCACGCTTTTTCTCAAATATTTTTAGCTGGTTTACTCTATTTTTACTTTGCTTCCGTCGTTTATAAGCGTTTGTCCCTTACATAATGCTTGCCAATAGCACGATAACCGTGGTAAATACTTTCATTTTTATATGAAGGCTGGCGCGCTTTCACGGAAAGAATCCAGCCCCTCGTCAGTGTGTTTTGGAGTAAGGAACCCCTTGACTTTTGACCTCATTGTCGAAACGACCCAGCCTGTTTTGTTCTCCCCAGCCTTTGCTTGCCATGATTAAGGGCCTGCATTTCCCCGTAGCTTGTCAACAGCGCTATCAGTAAGAGGACAATGTAGACAACAGCGGTCGCTCCCCCACCTATCGCTGATTTATCCTTAAAAAAGTCCCCAACCAATATCACGATCACACAACCACTTAAACAGACTGTCGTGGTCCATACCATGGACCTGTAAAATCGATAAAGCTTCGTTCCTTCGGGAATGAGGCTTTGCTCTCTTCCTTTATTCTTTCGCCTTACATGAACAAGCAAAAAGAGCGCCAGCGGCAATTGAAAGACGAGCACGATCAACGGCAAGCTATAGCTAATAAATTGATCGATATGTGCTATATTTGGAAACGCGAATATGGACGATACAACGATAAACCATCCACACGGTGCATTGAGTGTATTGTAATGCCTCTGTCCCCCAAACGATCCCACCCCCACTAAAAACGCCAAGTAAGCGACTATGACTTTAATTGTGAAAGCAGGAAACCAAACACTAAAGAGGATCATTTCGACCCTGTCCAGAAAATCTGTGATGTGAATTTGCTGGACGAGAATATAGATAGGGAAATTCAGTCGACCGGCGATAATGTAGCCCATCACCCCGAGCAAAACGAGCAACATAATCGTCGTTCCAAAACCAACAATAATGACCCCGTGCTTCATCGCAGCATAAAATAGCCGCGGCTCTACAATGGCATGTAAGAATGCCCCAATGAGAAATACATCACCATATACACCCACTGGAAAAAAGTTGCTGATCACGATCCGATCCAATCTATTCGTTAAAATTGGTTCCAATCGCTCTACGTTGTATTCATTCATTAGCAGGAAATATAACGAAATGCACATGAGGAAATAAAGAGGAAAATAAAGCTCATTTACTCGCGCCGCCACCTCAAGGCTCGTTTTACCATAGTACATTATCAGTAGGACGAAGACGAGTAAGATGACCTCCAATGGCGTGTTTGGCAATAACGAGATATGTAAAAAATCAGCAGCCCCTTTAATATCGATCGCCAGGATGATCCAAATATAAAACAAAATGAGTAGATTGACAGCTCCACCAATCCACTTCCCGCCAATAATAAATAAAATTTCAAAGATATTCTTCCCAGGGTAGGCCTCCACCAGCCCACTCAAAACGTAGGCGACAAAAATCGCATAAAAGATGGGGAAAATTTGAGAGAACCAACCATCCATCCTCGCTACCTGAACGACAGACCGCAAGAAACCGATCATCATCCCTGTCATCAAGACACTGCCGACGAGCCAGGCAATTTGCCGATGATTGACAACTTGCTTGTGAATCATACTTGGTCCTCCTTATACGAACTGATCCACCCACCACTTCACATGGGGAGAGAAAATGTTCATGATGTTACTCGTGGGTAGGATTTGATAATACTGGAATTGCAAAGCGATCAGATAAACAATGGTTAGGGTGTAAAAAATAACAATGACTCGTTGCTGTCTTCCATCTATGCCTTTTCGCTTCAGGATGAATTCTCCAATGGAATGTAACAGCATGAAGACAAAAAAAACCAGAAATATTCTATTCATGATCATCTTCACCTTTGGTTATATTCTTCGTTGTCTGTCCGAAATTGACCACGTTCACTTTGGATCGTATTTCGTATGTGATTTTCGGAAGTTCCTTATACCACCTGTTCCGATATCGGTCCCGCCACTCTCGCGGATAATTCCTTGACAACGCGATTCCTAACCCGATGAAGTCTGATTGTTTCTTTTGGATCGTTTGCATCATGTGGTTCACACCGTTATTGATTTGCTCGACGAGCTTCGCTTCCAGCATTCGAATATTTTTCTCTTCCTCGAGATCGAGGTTTGACTGATTCTCCACCACAACGGCAGAAGTGTATAAGTCAATTTTGAAATGGATGTGGTCCTTCCTAATCACAGGCTTGATATTCGCCCTTCCTTTCGAAAGAGTTATCGTAAGCCGTTCATGCTTGGTAAGGGGCAGCACAATAGAAAACGGTGTAAATTCGCGTTGGAACAATCGCAAGCCGAGCAGCTCTTTGGGCTTCGCGATGGTTACGAGCTTGTCTTGTCGAAATAACCCTACCCCCGTCGCCTCTATTTCTTTTGACTTTCCTTTCGGATGGGAATCCACAGCCGCTAGAACGGGTAAGATGGCATCAACCCCTGGTGTACCGAGCATCTGGGCCACATCCTTCAACGTTACACTAATGCCCCCCATCTTGACCAACTCACGCATCGCTTCTCCTGAAAAACGTTCAAATTGCGGCTGTGCGGTTAGTAATTCGATTGCTTTGCCTTTTGTCATGACAATGTATGCTGTCAGTCTGTTTTCCGGAAAGCGTGCCACAATATCGAGCACATCCGACATTCCGTCCTTCGCCAGTTCTTCGCCTATCACGATCATCCGGTGATGGGAGTAGTAAATTCTCCGAGACATTCTTGCTTGGATCAAGCCATTTGCTTCCCGAATTGTCCTGCCCACTGCGGAATCAACGTAATAACTCTTATCACCACTCGTCCCCCCACCCCCTCCAGACTGTGCGCCTAGGCTGCTGACCAGGGGGACCTGAATGGAGAACCGATACCTTCCGTCTGGTTCCTTATCCATCGCCATTGCAATGACGATAGCCATGTCATTTACTTCGCGCCGATCCCAACAACCAGAAATCAGGAACATGCAGAGCGACACCACCAATATGCGGGTCACAGCCTTCACGATTGTCCCTCCTCGTTTGGATGACGGTTTCCTGTCATCCCTGATTGCCCTCCTCTTTGCTGCATAGAATTAGCAAAACCATCGTTCATACGCCTTGCGTTTTGAACTCCCAAAAAGCTCGGGCGTTTTTCCATCATCGACCATGGCGTTCTTATCAGGACGTCTTTGAGATCGCCGATTGACATCGGTGCCAGCGGAGATAAATATGGGACACCAAAAGAACGTAGGTTGGCCATATGTCCGAGGACTAGCAATAACGCTACCAGCATTCCATAGATGCCGAGGATCGAAGCCGCAATCATGATCGGAAAGCGCAGCATTCGCAATGAAATCGATGCATTAAAATGCGGGATGGTAAATGAGGCTATCCCTGTGAGCGATACAACGATAACCATGGGGGCAGAAACAATCCCTGCCTGCACAGCTGCTTGACCTACGACCAGCGCGCCTAAAATACTGACGGCTTGCCCGACCGTTTTCGGGAGACGAATCCCCGCTTCTCGCAAGGCTTCAAAAGAAATTTCCATGATAAAAGCCTCTACAATAGCAGGAAAAGGAATGGACTCGCGCGCAGCCGCAATACTTAAAAGGAGCGTGGTTGGCAGCATCTGTTGGTGATAAGTCGTTATGGCCACATATAAGGCAGGGGTAATGAGTGAAATGATGAGAAATACATAACGCAGTAGTCGTACAAGCGTAGCCATTTGAAATCGCTCGTAGTAATCCTCGCTGGCCTGCATCATCATCCAAAACGTAACAGGCACGATTAAAACCATCGGTGTCCCATCCACAAATATCGCGACACGTCCCTCCAGCAATGCCGCAGCGACCGTGTCTGGGCGCTCGGAATACATAACCTGAGGGAAAGGCGAGTATGTATTATCCTGGATCATCTCTTCGATATATCCGCTTTCCAGCACAGCATCTAAATTGATCTTACTGATTCGAGCAGTGACCTCCTGAACGATCTCTGGATCAGCAATCCCATCCAGAAAAGCAACCACCAGGTTGGTGTTTGTCTCACGTCCAACTACCAAGGACTTCATTTTCAATCGAGGTGTTCGCAATTTTCGCCGTAGCATCGACGTGTTCGTGCGAATATTTTCGATAAAACCCTCACGCGGCCCCCGTACGACCGCTTCTCCTTCCGGTTCGTTTACGGAGCGTTTTTCTGCTCCACGAATGCCGAGCGTAAGTGCTTCTGTATTTCCCTCTACAAGAATGCCTGTATCACCTGAAAGCACAGCCTGTAATAGCTTTTTATAATCGTCTACTCTTCCCATCTGGGAAACAGGCAAAAGTGACTCTTCTATCACTTTTATATCGTCATCGCCATCTTCAAGCACCATTAACGATTTCAGTGCGGAATTGACCTCTTTGGTATCAATCAGCCCATCGACAAAGACAGCAATTGCACGGACACTGTTTTTTTGGCGGAATTCCCGTATGACAAAATCGGAGCAATCAGCGAACATTTTTTTCAACAGATCAATGTTCTCTCCCAATTGAGGCGAAATCGGTATACCCTCCAGATCAATCAAGCTGCAGGCATTCATCGTCTCAATCAGGTCCTTCATTTTATCTTTCTTCTTGAATTTCATTTCATCACCAACCACTGGAAAGCTACCCGTATTATGGTTGATTGGCAGGAAATATATGCAAAGAGGAATTCTCAATACATAGAGAATCGTGGGTGGGAGATAGTAGGAACACCTATACCGTTTCAAAAGAAGGTGAAAACGTCATTGCGTCCTGCAACAAAAGAGTACGAGCTGACGATCGACAATCACGTATTGTCCATCACAAATCCTGACAAGCCTCTATGGCCAGAGGCCGAGGTAACCAAGCTAGATTACTTGCGCTATTTGCTGATTGTTGCAGACCCACTGCTCAGGTATAGCAAGGATCGGCTCTTAACCGTCATTCGCTACCCGCACGGAATCGGTGACAAGCACTTCTATCAAAAAAATGCCCCAGACTATGCACCCGACTGGATACAAACGCATACATGGGAAAACGTACGTTACGTACTGTGCAATAACCGAGCGACACTCGTATGGATGGCGAATCAAGCAGCATTGGAGTGGCACGTCTCTTTTCATCTCGCCAAGGATGAGACTCCGACTGAGCTCGTGTTTGACCTCGATCCTTCCACAGATGATTTTGGTGTTGTGATAGAGTCTGCCCTCTTATTGAAAGAGCTGCTCGATGAATTACAGTTGCCTTCATGGGTCAAGACATCTGGTTCGAGCGGCTTGCAAGTTTATGTTCCGATCGAACTTTGCTATACGTTTGAACAGACCCGCCAAGTCGGACATTTCATCGCATCCTATTTAGTCAGCAAGCATCCCTCACTTTTAACCATCGAGCGTTTCGTGAAGAATCGGGGAAATAAGCTATACATTGATTATTTGCAACACTGGCGCGGTAAGACACTGCCAGCCCCTTATTCAACCCGCGCAAAACCACAGGCTACCGTATCAACGCCACTTCTGTGGAAAGAGGTTCCCCATTGTCATCCCACAGACTTCACCGTTTATACGGTACCCAAACGCCTGGAAACAATCGGAGATTTATTCTCATCCATTTCTGCTCCGACAAAGCGGTCCTCTCTTGATGGCATCCTCGGCTTTTTGCAGTCCCGGTAAGCCATTAGTTGGAATCCTGCAGTCTATTTGTGCTATACTTGGCACAGATGTTTTAAGGCAAGGAGGCACATTCATGATCGATCCGATCGCAATTGCAATCGGCCCCTTAAAGATTCACTGGTATGGCATTATTATGGGGCTGGCATTTTTCTTGGGTACTTATCTCGCGCGCTACAATTCCAAACGTTCTGGCATTGATCCTGATCACGTCTTGAACATGGTGGTTCTGATCATTCCAGCAGCCATCGTTTGTGCAAGATTGTATTATGTTACGTTTGAATGGCAGCAGTACAAAGACAACCCACTGGACATCTTCGCAGTTTGGCAAGGCGGCTTGGCTATTCACGGCGGATTAATCGGTGGTGTTCTGGCAGGAACCTGGTATATTCGAAAGCATAATCTGCCGTTCCTTCGCTTGGCTGACATTTTTATGCCGAGTGTCATTTTGGGTCAAGCCATCGGGCGTTGGGGAAACTTTATCAACCAGGAAGCTCATGGTGGTCCAGTCTCTGCCGAGTTTATGGAAAAGTTCCCCGCATTCATCCGCGAGCAAATGTTTATCGGCGGACAGTACTACCATCCTACATTCTTGTATGAATCGATATGGAACCTTATCGTGTTTGGCATTCTCGTGCTCATACTGTACCGATTCAAAAAATTCGATGGACAGGTCTTGTTCAGCTACATGATCCTGTATTCGATTGGACGCTTCTTCATTGAGGGCATGCGTACAGACAGTTTGTTGATAGCCGATACCCTGCGTGTCGCTCAATTAGTCAGTCTGTGCTTGATTGCTGCCGGTGTCATCTTGCTGCTCGTGTTTGCACGAAAAAGCAAGCAGGCCGGACATTCCCAAAACTCGATCGAATAACATCAACATGCCATATCCATTGCCACTCAGGTCAGTCCGACTGGGTGGTTTTTTCTTTGCCTTGTCTGAATTGTCGCAATGCAGGCAATAACTAGGAGAAAGAATAAAAAAGGATGGGAATAAGATGGATGATGGAATTTTGGAAGAGTATCTCGATCGTTATGTACGTATTCATTTCGCTCCTGATATGGTCGGCCAAGGATTATCTGCATATGCAGAAGGTAAATTGTATGATTACAGCCCCAATGGCATATTAATTGAAGAACGGGACGGCTCGCTGGACTATATCCCATTCTCTGCCATTCGCCTCGTGCAAATTAAACCTAAGCCTGGCTTATGGGAGCGTTTAACTGGATCAAGCTAATGAAAAAGACACCTCCCCGCGTACTCTACACGGAAAGGTGTCTGTTATCTATTGGATAAAGATGTAGCTCTACAAGAATACGTCAAACACGACGTAGCAGGCAGCAGCCAAAAGTCCGGTAATCGGAAGGGTAATGACCCAAGTGACCAAAATCCGGCCAGCCAAGCCCCATTTTACTGCGTTCAGCTTTTGCGATGCCCCTACCCCCAAGATGGCGGATGTGATCACATGCGTTGTGCTCACTGGCAGTTTCAAAGCTGTAAAGATTGTGATAATCAAGGCAGAAGACAGGTCTGCTGAGAAACCGGAAATTGGCTTGATTTTCATAATCTTACCACCCAAGGTCTTGATGATCCGCCATCCACCAAAGGCTGTACCTAAAGCCATTGCAAGAGCAGCTGAAAGTTTTACCCACAGTGGAATAACGAATTCGCCCGGTGCTTGTACCAAGAATCCTCCAGAAATCAAAGCAAGGGTGATTACGCCCATTGTTTTTTGCGCATCGTTGGCTCCATGGCTGAAAGCCTGCCAAGACGCTGACAATACTTGCATCGAACGGAAACCTTTATTGGTTTTGTGATACGCGGAGTTACGAACGAACCAAGACACCAGCTTGATCACCACAAAACCAACAGCGAAGGCAACAAGCGGCGATACGATCAACGCTTGGATAATGCTAATGAAGCCCGACCAGTTAATGGCACCACTTCCTGCGGCACCAAAAGCGGCACCTGCAACGCCGCCGATAATCGCGTGCGAGGACGAGCTAGGAATTCCGAACCACCAGGTGATTAGGTTCCACAAAATCGCAGATGTCAACGCGGCCAAAACGACGACCAATCCATTTTCCAGCTTGAATGGATCAGTAATGCCTCCCCCGATTGTCTTCGCTACCCCCGTATACGAGAGTGCACCAATCAGGTTACACAAGGATGCAATAATAATCGCCGTTTTTGGACTTAATGCGCGCGTGGAAACAGAAGTCGCAATCGCGTTCGCCGTATCGTGAAAACCATTAATAAAGTCAAATGCTAACGCCATGATGACGACGAGTACGAGAATAATCACCTCTGGCGAAAGATCAAGCATTCTTTAACACGATCCCTTCTACCAGGTTGGAGACGTCCTCAGCGAAGTCAGCACAGTCTTCGAGCTTATCGTAAATCTCTTTGAGTTTGATCGCTTCCATTGGGTTGGTATCAGGAGAATTCAACAAATCAGATACCATTTTACGGTAGTTGGAGTCAGATTCATGCTCCAAATCTTTAATTTCCCCAGCGATTTGTGTAACGACTTTATGATCCAGTTTGCGCAGTGTGCGAATCAGCTCGATCAGCTTAGCCGAGCATTTCACCAAAATATTGGCTTGTGCCAATACACGTGGATCTGGTTGAGTCACTTGGTACAAATACATACGATCAGCAACACCGTCAATGTAGTCGATCATCGAGTCCATCGTATGAGCGAGTTGGTGAATGTCTTCACGCTCAAGCGGAGTGATAAAAGTAGAGTTCAACTCGTTCATGATGCGACGAACGATTTCGTCTCCTTCTTTCTCGACAGCCTTGATTGCCTTAACCTTTGTTTCCAGATCATGATAATTTCCTATCATTTCATAGAAAAGATGAGTTCCTTTGTGTACCGTGGCAATCTGCTGTTCGAACAGATCAAAGAAGATATACTTGTTTGATTTCAACATATGGGACTTCTTCACTCCTTTGAATAAATCACACCTAACAGATTATATCGAATGTTAATGTTTCCGTAAATTTAAAATCAAGGTCAAATGTGTATATTTTTCTTTAAGGAATTATTAAGTTTTTGTAAATGCTCTTTACAATAAAAAAAAACACCCATGTCAAGAGAGATGACGAGTGTTAGTCTTGCCAATATTTATCATTTCATTCGAAGCGACCATCATGCAATCTTTCCTTTTTTTCGCTTCATACATAAGCATATCTGCTTTTTTCGCTAACTCTTCCGCTGTTGCAGCATGGTGTGGATACGAGGCTACTCCGATACTGACCGTGACACCTGCCGCCTTCCAAATGGCCAAATGAATCATTGAATATTTTGAAATTATCCAAATCAATAAACAATAAAGTAACAGATTGATGATTGCTTTTTGCCAACTCTACTTCTTCAACCAATTTGTCCAGAAATCTGCGATTGACGAGAACGCCTGTAAGTGAATCATGATAAGCCATCTGCCGCAACCGCTCTACATATTTCCCTATTTGATAGGCAGCAACCGACTGAATGACACCCACAAGTAAAAGAAAGACAATCATGCTCTCATCCCTCGGCAATCCGTAACCGATCAGCCAAACCGAGATGATCACACAGGACACACCCAAGCTGATCCAGCGTGATCCCAAAGTACACTACCCCCGATCCATCCGATGTAACCTTCTTTCTATTCGTACATTAGACCTATCAAGCAAAACCACGAAACTGCCACTTATTCAATCAAGCGAATCATCGAAAGCTCCTGACAATCAGCCTGTGGTCTATGCACATGGTGCTGCATGAATTGGAACCAATTGGAAGGGATAAGCTAATGCCTAATAAAAATAGACGGGAGTGAATGAATGTATGCCCCGTATAGAAGCCGTGGCTACAGCAGTACCTTCCCATGAGATTACACAAGAGGACTCCATCAAGCTGGCGCGCCTATTTTTTCAAGATGCCTTTCCCGATATAGACCGTTTGTTACACGTGTTTGCACACAGTCGCATTCAAAAACGACATTTTAGTATGCCAATGGATTGGTTTTTGGAAGACCGGCCATTTGCAGAGAAAAATCAATTGTATATCGAACATGCGGAAGCTTTGGCAGAGGAAGCAGCCCGAAAGTGTTTTACGAAAGCTGGAGTTGAGCCGGCATCCATCGATTGTTTGATGTTTGTATCAAGCACTGGCATTGCGACCCCAAGCCTTGATTCCCGCTTGCTCCACCGCTTGGGACTCCGATCGCAAGCAACCCGTGTTCCGTTGTGGGGTCTTGGCTGTGCCGGTGGAGCGATGGGATTGTCTCGCGCATGTGAGTACACCCAGGCTTATCCCTCCCGGCGAGTATTGCTTGTGAGCGTAGAACTATGCGGCTTGACCTTTATCCGACAAGATTTGTCTAAAAGCAATTTGGTCGCAACGTGCCTCTTTGGAGATGGAGCTGCAGCCGTATTAATTGAAGGAGACCAAGTCTCGTCCTCTTCGGACACACCTAAGGTTCAATTTTGTGATGCGCGAACGACAACATGGCCGGACACCGTAGATGTCATGGGATGGGAATTGACCGATCCTGGGTTAAAAGTGATTTTCTCTCGCGATATCCCTACTCTCATCCGGTCTTCGATGCGAGAAAACGTGGAGAGTTTTTTGTCACCGCATGGGATGTCTATTGACCATCTACGTCACTTCATTTTCCATCCAGGTGGAGCCAAGGTATTAACGGCTTACCAGCGTTCTCTGGGCATTGGTACCGAAGCCACTCGTTTTTCTGAAGATGTCCTAACCAATTTTGGAAACATGTCTTCCCCTACGGTTCTCTTCGTCTTGGAAAAAAGCATGGAGAAGGCGTGGGAGCCAGGAGATCGCGGATTGGTCGCTGCGCTTGGACCTGGATTTAGCTCCGAGCTCTTACTTCTGGAGGCGAGATAGTCATGTTGCTCTTCTTTGGATTTGTCATGGCTGGAGTCGTGTTGCAGCGACTGGTGGAGCTACTCGTTGCCGTGAGGAATGCCCGCTATATCCGCTCAAAAGGGGGCTACGAAGTTGGGGCGAGTCATTACAAATACATCGTCCTTCTTCATTTTCTCTTTTTTCTCTCGCTTATTTTCGAAGTGGTGGGAAAAGGCAGTTCCATGGTTCTGCCCTCTTGGTGGGCGGTTCCGTTCAGCCTGTTTTTGATCGCCCAAGGACTACGTTATTGGTGTATTCGCAGCTTGGGCAAACGGTGGAATACACGCATCTTCATACTCCCGGGCGAGGCTCCGATCAAGCGAGGTCCTTATCGGTTCATTCGTCACCCCAACTACTTGGTCGTATCGCTTGAGCTACTCCTACTGCCCTTGACATTTTCCGCTGTGGCTACTGCTCTGACTTTTTCTCTCTTGAATGCCTGGCTGCTCCTGCGCATACGGATTCCAATGGAAGAAGCAAGCGTCTACGATGGTCATCGTGAGTCATAAAAACAAAAAGTCTTTGGCACACGCACATGCCAAAGACTTTTTATCAGACAAAAGGTTTATTCCTTGTCATTCAGCGGGAAAAGAAAAGAAGCTGTTACTCTTTCCCGTGAGGTGGATCTAGTGAATCGCACAACCATAGTGGAGCCTCAAGAGACGAAACGTATCATCGTCCGAGACTTTTTCGCTTTGATTGAAACGGTACCGAACAAGGATGACCAGGCTAGTATTCAAACATTTCTCCGCTATTTGCAAAGCCTGCTAAGAATCAAGCAAGTCGTTCCTCCCGTTGTGGAAATCATGACGGTTATCAAACAAAACAAGCCACTTCTCTACCACGCGGCACGCAGAATTACCCTTCCTTCAAGCAATTTGCACATGCTATTTCAGCTAGAAATGGATATTATGCTTGCCCACGAAAGGCTCCGTCAGTACGACAAATGATTTGGGTAGGCTTTGCCTTACCCTTTCAAGTTTTCTGGATTCAGACATTCAAGCTCTGCAATGACAAAACGACCATCTTTGCGAATCAGGACGTCATCAAACCAGATTTCCCCTCCGCCCCATTCTGGACGCTGGATGGAAACCATGTCCCAGTGCACAGACGATTTGTTGCCATTGTAAGCTTCGTCATAGCATTGACCAGGCGTGAAGTGGAAGCTTCCGTCTATTTTTTCGTCAAACAAGATATCTTTCATCGGGTTGCGAATGTAAGGATTCACACCGATAGCGAATTCCCCAACGAAACGCGCTCCCTCGTCCGTATCCAAAATTTGATTCAAGCGTTCGGTATCGTTCGCTGTTGCTTCCACAATTTTGCCGTCCTTGAAGGTCAGGCGGACATTTTCGAATGTGAAGCCGTGGTATGGTGTTGGCGCATTATGAGTGATAACGCCATTTACGGAATCCTTTACAGGTGCTGTATACACTTCACCATCCGGTATATTGCGCAGGCCAGCACATTTTACAGCAGGAATGTCCTTAATTGAGAAGGTGAGATCCGTTTCAGGTCCTACCAAGCGTACCTTGTCTGTGCGATTCATCAAGTCAACCAGACTGTCCATTGCTTTGTCCATTTTCGCGTAATCCAGGTTACATACCTGGAAGTAAAAATCTTCAAAAGCTGCTGTAGACATGTTCGCAAGCTGTGCCATGGAAGGATTCGGATAACGAAGAACAACCCACTTCGTTTTAGGCACGCGCACATTCATCACGGGCAGCTCATACAGGCGAGAATAGATGCCGAGCTTGTCACTTGGAACATCAGCCATCTCATTGATGTTGTTCGCTGCACGAATGCCGATATAACCTTGCATTTTCTCCATGAGTTCAACTTCATGTTGAGCCATGGTCTTTAACTGATCTTCATTGCAATTCATTGCGATTTCTCGGCTTACGGCGGGATCAATCAATTGAACATAAGGACTGCCGCCTGCTTTGTAAATCTCACGCACGAGGGCTTGCACCAAATCCGGTGTGTCCCCTTTCGCGTTGATCAAAATGTTTTCCCCTGGCTGTACTCGTACAGAATAGTTAACCAGATTGTACGCTAATTGATCTAATCGTGAGTCTCTCATTCGTGGCACACCCTTTTTAAATTTTCTGATTCCTCTTGTATTTTTACCGATACAATCTACTAAGTCAATAAAAAATTTTTTATCAACGAAACAAAAAGCGGCCAGCCTTCTTACATCCAGGCTGGCCTTGCTCTTTTCTTCCGTTTTTACATCGTCTGTTTCCTGTCCTCAATGGTTCCCATCTTGTACATGTCACTGACCAGCTCCCGTGTCGTTGCCAGTCCAGCCGTATATTCGTCTGCCGCTTGATAGTAGACGGCTCCGCCTGCATCCTCCATGCCCAACTCTCTCGCCCTGGATCGAGCCTGATCCTTATCATAACCTGCCATTTTCATTCCTCCTTCCCTTTGGTTGAATCCGCTTTAGTTTGTACGGGAATCTCCAGCTTTAGCCAAAAAGGCGCCTTGCCCAATTCGAGGGACAAAGCGCCTTTATTATCAGCTATGCTTATTTTTCGTTATCGGATTCTGGAGCGATCATTGCCCAACCAGCTGCTGGAGCACTCACAGGAGTTACGCCACCAGTTGTAACAAATTGATCTACTCCTGGCATCATTGCCCAACCAGCTACGTTAGAGATGACTGGAACATATTGACCACTTACCCATACATACTCATCTTTACCTGGCATGATAACCCAGCCACCTTGTTGAGTCAAACCTTGAATTGGAGTAACGGTTTGTGGAGTCGCAGGTTTTACTTCAGGTTTAGTTGCTGGTGCAGTTGTTGTTGCATCAGTTGCCGGCTTTTCTTCAGTAGTTGCTGGTTTTTCTTCAGTAGTCGCTGGTTTTTCTTCAGTTGCAGTTGTTTTTGCTTCTGTTGCAGTAGTCGTTTCAGTAGCTTTTACTGCCTCTTCAGCAAATGCAGCTTGTGTGAAGAGAGCTGCTCCTAAGATACAAGAACTCATGATCAGTGTGCTTTTCTTTTTCATATGTGTACACTCCCATTCCGCGGTACACACTTTTGTCTTACACGAATGTCCCCAAACCCGAACTTGAAGGTATGCTATATGCACTGCTGCATTTTCCTGAGAAAATACGTAAACTGCTCTAATTCGTCGTCAGTCAGATTCTCCAGCAGCTTTCCCACTAGTGCTCTCCTGTGGCACAGAAGTCCTTCCAGAGTTGGAACGGCTTGTTGTGACAAAGTGACCCACACGACACGTCGATCCTGTTCGTCTCGAACCCGGTCAATAAAACCGGCCTTAACCAACCGATTGAGTGCGATTGTGGTGGCACTATTGGATAACTTCAAAATAGTCGCCAGCTCAGAAACTGTGCTTCGTCCTTTTTGATGTAGCACACGCAACAAGATAAACTGCTTCGGACTGATTGACTCTTCCTCTAGCCAATTGTTAATAAAGAAACGAGCAATCTCGACAAAAACTCGATCCAGTTCCTCAAGTTTACTGGCACGGGACATATTGCTCACGACATCACCTATTTTCGGAAAATTAATAATATAAGTACTTTTACTATAAAACTATATAGCCTAAGTACCGGAAGATCAATAGCACTCCCGAAATTATTTCTTTTCACGAAAGATATGTATGAGCCAGACAAAGTGTTTACCACTTAATATTTTTATTGTAAAACTTATTTCAAGAACATCTTAACTCAAACAGGAAAAACTGACAATAGATATGCTTGTAAAATAATGTTACGACTTTCTCCGTTTTATCCACGAAGCCAATTATTTCCTTGAATCATCTTTCGTATCTATTCGTAAAGCATGTATAATGGGAAGACAGCCTTACACACACGAGGCATTTGACTCAGGCATGTTTGCCAAAGAAATCACATACATAGGAGAATTTCAATGGAACAAACCAACCCTACACCAAAATGGAAAGTGGAATTGCTTGATTGGTTAAAATCGTTTGTCTTGATTGGCGGATTGACTGCCTTCATCTACGTATTTGTCATGGCTCCCTACGTCGTCCAAGGGCGTTCCATGGAAAGTACGTTGCATGACCGCGAACGTGTCATCGTAAACAAAGCGATTTACTACCTCAAAGAACCGCAACCTGGCGATATCGTCATCATTCACCCGGATGCAACTGGTGACAACTGGATCAAGCGCGTGGTCGCAGTAGCTGGCGACACCGTTGAAGCCAAAAATGATCAAGTGTATGTCAATGGCCAACCCCTCAGCGAAGAGTATTTGGTCGAAAACAAGCTAAAAACCTCTACAGCAGGTGTAACGTTAACCGAAGATTTTGATCCTGTAAAGATTCCAGAAGGCAGTGTATTTGTCATGGGGGATAATCGCAACAATAGTATGGACAGCCGCGTTATTGGCCCTGTTCAACTGGATCATGTAGTCGGACGAGCAGAGGTTGTATACTGGCCGCTGTCCCAGATTCGCCTCCCACGTTAACATTTATTCAGGCAGCAAAAAGCCGCTCCTTATCGGGGCGGCTCTTTTCGTTTTCGATGGCGTTATTTGTGGGCAATGGTCGCTTCCGAAAAATAATCCTCCAAAGTAAGACCACTTGCCATAATTTCTTTCGCCATTTCCTTCCCTACATAACGCAAATGCCAAGGCTCATACGCATATCCAGTCGTATCTTCCTTGCCTTTCAAATAACGAATAACAAACCCATAGTCTGCACAGTTGGCTGCCAGCCATATACCTTCTGGTGTCTCAGCAAATGATTCTTCCAAGCGTGTGCTTGCATCATATCCGGACACATCCATAGCCAAGCCAGTCTGATGCTCGCTCTTTCCAGGTACCGCACTGTAAGCAGCAGCATGTTCAGCACCTTGCGTCCTTACATACGTTTCGTACAGCGATTTTTGGGTCTTATACGAGCGGTAGCCAGAAACGGCATACAGTTCAATGCCTTCTGTCTTTGCTTTGGCAAACAGTTCTTCTAAAGCTTGTGCGGCTTCTGCTCTCAGCAATCGCTTCTCCACTTTTTCATCAAAAGGAAATGGAACATTCGGCTCTACCAAATCCGGTGGAATATAATCGCCAGGCAATGCCCGCTGTTTATTTACGACAACCGAGAGATCTGTAGCATTCGTAACGGTTGGCACTCCATCCACATCTTTTATCGTCTCTGCAAGAGATGCCCGTTGGGGACGTGCTTTCTCCTCTTTATTTGGCTCAACTGTCGTTGATTGTGTTCCCTCAGCTGCCGGCTGTCCATTCGATTCACTGGATAGCAATCCGCCTAATGAGGGAGGTTCACATCCACTGAGTAGTGCTACTGATAATGCTGCGACGATCGCAAGGCTGCTGGTGCGATTTTTGTTCATGATCGATCCTCCTGGTTCCTTACAGACACATATGTCTGCTCTACCTTACCACGGAGTACTACGAAAGAAAAGGTAGATAGGTCACGCTTTTTCAAAAGGTATATTCCTCGTTTAGGCTTTGGATAAGCGCCGGTAACCATTCATCCAGCGACCAAAATGGAAAGCCCGCTGCCTTAGCCTTACCGTTATTCATGTAAAAGGAAGCTGCAAATCCAAAGGGAGACGCATCAGAAGCATCTGTCGTTTTCTCGATTCGGACAGGTTTTCCGACTGTTTGCGCAATTGTCTCCATCAGCTCAGCAAGCGAAACAGTCCCATCCGAGCACGCATTCACTGGCCCTGTGATGGACGCTGTCGCCACCCATTCCAAAAATTGAGCTGCTTCCTGTGCATGTATAAAGCACATCTGGGTAGCGGGATTCGTGATCCCAATCGGCCGCTCCTCTTGCACATGCTCAATATGAAACCATAGCCGCCGTGTGTAATCATCTTCCGCCAGTACGATTGGAAAACGAACAGCTACGACAGGGAAGGCTTTTTCTTGAAAAAAGACGGCTTCTGCTTGACGCTTCCCCTCTTGATAAGTTATCTCGTCTCTCGTTTTCCGGTTGATTGCATACGTGTATGGATCAAATGCTTCTTCCTGTAGCGGTTCCTCGGCATAATCGTAGACGGACAAGGTTGAGGTCAAAACGTACTTTCCCACTTTCCCCCGAAAAACCTTACACGCATCCATTGCATTTTGAGAGGAATAACAGATATTATCGTACACCACGTCCCACTGCTCTTCCCCTGCAGCCATTAATGAGTGGATGTCATCGCGATCAAGCGTTATTCTTTTGACAGCGGCAGGTAACTCCACTTGGGTAAGTCCCCTCGTTGCCACCGTAACATCTGCCCCCGTTTCAACGAGAAGCTGGACCAATCGCTTTCCAAAAAATCGCGTTCCGCCGAGTACAAGTACTTTCTTCATTTTTGCTACATCCTTTCCTTGATCAGCCTACTTTTTGCTTTTCAACTCGATGGTTCGCTCTCCTTCCTTCCACACGACTGTATAGCCCAGCTTCTCGCCAACTTTTTTGACAGGCAAGTAAGGGATTCCCTTCACCATGACCACATCAGACTGGAAGGACGTCACTTTTTGTCCCAACCCTAACAGCAGCTTTTTGGCGTGAACATGTGCTACTCCATCTATCATCACTTTTTGCTCTGCTGTGTATGGGTAAACATGGCCGTTTACTTGTAAATCAAAAGGGCCATCTTTTTCTTTTGGAGACTGGATTGGCTGAGCAGCCGTATACGCGATGGCATCGACCCCGAGTACAGTGCCCTCGCGTGTGTTATCCGCCCCGCCGTACATTTTGCCTGTTTCAAAATCGTACACAATCGCTTGGACGTTGCCAATGTTCGTCGGTTCCTCAGCAAAGACGTGACCTTTTGCCATCAATTGCAGGATGACATCTTGGTCAATGCCCGCTTCCCACGTCACATTCGGATAGCTGCTCGAAAAAATGCGTGGCGCACGGATCGCATCCTCAATTTCCATTCCATGATCGATCACATTGAGAATCGTCTGCGATACAGAGGCGATAATCGTGGAACCACCAGGTGAGCCAATCGCTAAAAAAGGCTTCCCGTCTTTTAGCACCATGGTTGGCGTCATACTGGAACGCGGACGCTTTCCGGGCTCGACCTGATTGACTCCGCCAGGAATCGCGTCAAAATCTGTCAGCTCGTTATTGAGCATGAAGCCGTATCCCGGAACCATCACACCGCTTCCAAAAATATCTTCAATGGTGGTCGTATACGCCACGATATTCCCCCATCTGTCCATCACAGAGAAATGCGTAGTCTGCTTGACCGGAGATTGATCTCTCAGTTTTATCGACACCTCTGGCTTTTTTCCGGGATCGTACTTCCAAGGATCGCCTTCCACTATATCGGCATTCGCGGTCTCTTCATGAATGAGCTGACGCCGTTCCTTGATGTATTTGTCCGCAATCAGCCCCTTTCTTGGTACTGGATAAACATCCTCGTCCGCCATAAAAGCCGCCCGATCTGCGTAAGCGAGGTGGTTGGCTTCGATCAGATGATGCAAATAGGCTACCGACCCGATTCCGTCCTTTTTGTTATCGTAGCCTTCCATCAGCTTCAAAATCTGAATGAGTGTCAAGCCGCCAGAGCTGGGTGGTGCCATCGAAATCACTTCATATCCGCGATACATGCCGCGGACTGGTTCACGCTCCTTTACTTGATACGCCCGCAAATCATCGAGACTCATAGAGCCACCCGTTCTTTGTACTTCCTCAACGAGAGCCTTGCCAATTTCCCCTTCATACAAGGCATCTGCCCCTTTGTCGCGGATGATCTTCAACGTTTTCGCCAATTGGGGCTGAACCAGCATCTCGCCTTCTTTGAGTGGAACTCCGTTTGGCGCAAACACCTGTGCAGCCGTCTCGTGCTTCTTCAGCTTTTCCATGGAATTGGCAATAAATTGAGCGGACACCCAATTGACGCGAACTCCTTTTTCCGCTAATTCAATCGACGGTTCTATCACTTTTTCCAAGTCCCATGTCCCATACGATTTCAACGCCTGCTCTACGCCAAGCAATGTACCTGGGACACCTACGGCCTGACCGCTCATATGTCTCTCCTCAAATGGGATCGGCTTACCATCTGCCTGTAAAAACATATCGGGAGTCACCTTGGCAGGAGCCACTTCTCGACTATCTATTACCGTCACTTTGTTTTGATCCTTGACATAAATCATCATAAAACCACCGCCGCCGATGCCGGACATATACGGTTCGGCCACATTCAACGCAAATTGGATTCCAGCCGCAGCGTCAATCGCATTGCCGCCCTTTGCCAGGATATCTCTACCGACCTGCGCCGCTGCTGGATGAGAGACCGCGACAATTCCTTTTGTAGCTCCTTGCACTCCTGCTGGCACACCTGGGACTTTTCCCACAGCAAAATGCGGAAACGAAAGCACGGAAACAATCGTGAGGGCAACCAACATCCCTTTTTTCATGCGATCCCTCCTATTCCATTTCGTTAACTTCTTCTATTATTATAATTTTCAGCATTTTTTAAGGTCAACCCACAATGACAGTTGCCTAGGCAAACTTTTCTCTACAGAAAAAAACACTCTTCTGCAGCAAGACTTGTCGTCTTCACAGAAGAGTGTTGCGATTTTTGCTTATGGCATGATGACCAAATTGCTCACCACGCGCCGTTCTTTGCCGCCTGAAGGCTTGTTCAACAGCTTGCCATTGTAATAAAACGCACTGGAGCCACCGCCGTCGAGATTATACGCATCCACGACATGCCACTCTTGCAGCTTTCTTTGCGCTTCCTCCAACGTAACCCCATTACTCCAGCCGTCTCGTCTTCCGTCAATGACAATCAGCAACAAATCGCCGTTGTCGAAATGGCCGATCAATGTTCGCGGTTGACGTGCATTCGCCCATTCGCGAGGAATAGGCAATCGCTTGCCGTCCTGCAAGAGACGCGGCAAGAAGCTCGCGCCCTGCAATATCCCTTGTTGCGTAATTTGTGCCTGCGTCTTGATGCTTGTTCCGACCAGATGACCTTTGTTGTTGAAACCGACAAAGCTCAGCTTCGCATTATTGGAAAAGGTTCGAATCTTGCCGTCAACAACCGTAATGCCTAATGGAGTCAGATTGCCCTGCTTGTCCGACATAAAGCCGCCTGCATTAATCGCAAGAATGGCTCCAGTACGCTTACCAGCTTGACTCGTCGTTTCCCCTTTACTTTTCACAGAGTTGTTGGCCAGCACCATTTTCAGCGCTTTCGGATCATTGAGGCGAACTTTGGCCATATAACCGCGGTATCCGCCTTCTTGCAGGGAATAAACTTTCACGGTCGCGTTTTTCCCGAAGTGTTGACCGATCGGCTTGCCAAGCATGTTGGACAAAATCGTGTCCAATACATCCGCAGATTTTTGTGTCTGGGATTTACTCGCTTCCAGTGCGCTACTGATCTTCTTGTTTTGTTGCTCGTATTCCTTCTGTTCCTTTTTCGAGCGATCCCGGATGTCTTCGATGACGAATTCCACGTTTCGAAGCTGCACCTTGGTGTCGTTGAGCCGTTCCCCCAGCTCATCTGCTTGGCTCTTCGCTACGGCAGAAGAGAGCTTCAAGCCTTCTGTCTGGAGCTTGTCCACTGGATTGTCCAGCGCAAAAGCGACCAAGAAACCGAGAGCAGGCGCCAACAGAAAGAGAAAGAAACGGTTTATCTTACCAAGCACGGGCAGCATCCTCCAATTTTTTCAGAGATGCTTTCAAATCAACCAGCTGTTTGTTGAGCTGGTCAACCCGATCCTGCAGGGCTTCTTTTGTCTTGTTGGTGCCACCAATGGTTTCACCCGTCAATGCCAAATCTTCTTCCAGATTTCCCAAACCCTTCTGGACATTTTGCATTTCTTCCTGCACCAGAGTCAGTTGATCTCCCAATGCCTTCATCTGCTTTTGATTGTCTTCCTGAATTTGATCAATTCGTTGGTTCACAAATTGTTGTTGCTTGTCCAACGTATAAACAGCAAAGGCATATCCAGCATAGGCAAGTCCTACCCAGACCAGAACGGCCAAAACGATGGGTAGTAAAGGACGCTTACCTTCTGTCTGGGAGGGAATCAATGCCTGAAAAAGACTGCCTCTTCTGCGTCTTCCTTTCTGCTTCCCGTTTGCCGGAAGTGGCAGTGTCGGTGACGAAGTCGAAGACGCTCCCATGTATTTGTCGTCCATCGGCTCCCTCCTCCTTTCTGTGACATAGAGTGAGGTTTCATTATAACATAGAAAGATTTTGAAGCAGCCTTTTGCGGAATAATGGAAAAATACGTCCAGAAAAGAAAATACCGCCAACATTTTTGGCGGTACTTCACTTTATTTTCGAAGCTGAAATTCGCTTTGCAGCTGATTGTGCAGTCTTTGCAAAAACAGGATCGGGTCTTCCTTGGCGTTCTGTTCTTCGACAAGCTCTAATTTTTTGCGCATGATGCTGGCAATTTGATTCCCGAGTTCATATTTTTTCGCTTGAGATAAAGAAGATAATCTGCTGATGAAGGAGGAAAGCAGCTGCCAGTCCTCTCGGGTAATCGCCTGTTTTTGGCGTTCATCAAGCACGAGTAGCGCATGATTCAAATCAAAGCCGTTTGGCTGTTTGTCTTTCTTTTTCTGAAAAAGAGTCGAGCGCTGTCCTGACTCCATCACGACAATCGTCCCCGCCACCATATCGCCAAGTCGCTTATCACGGGGGTGGAAAAAGCAGACGAGCGCCCCCAGAAAATAACCAGTTGGCATTGCGTCAATGATGCGAAACAGATTCCGGATCGTCGAGGAAACAAACGTCGCAGGCTGTCCATTATCACGGATGACCCGGATTCCCACCAGCCTTTTGCCAACGGTCTGTCCACCCCAGAACGCTTCCAGTAACCAATAGTAGCCAAAATTCACCACGAAGATAGCCAGGATGACGATGGCCAACGCATAGTTGCCAGAATCCAGGAAAAGATCATCTTCATTTCCAAATAAAACTATACCAAACAATAGAAATACAGTAAGATTAACCAGGAGCAAGATTCCTGTATCAATCAGCATCGCAGTGGCGCGGCTGCCTAGACCTGCCGTCTGAAATCGCAGCATCACATGCTCGGGTGTCACGACAGACGCTTCTCGATTTGACCCACTGACGTATGTCGGTTCATTCATGATAGTTTTCTTCCCCCCTCGAAACTTTGAGGTTTTTTCGAGTTTATTACACACGCGCTAATGAAGGAGGCATTATACATGGATATTACCTCGTTTTGGCACAAGCATAAAGCCTCTTGGGCCGAACTGGAACAATTAGTGGAGCGTTTTACCCGACAACCTCGGCACATCAGTGCTACCGATATTGATCGCCTGACACAACTATATAAGAAAACATCTGCTCATTTGGCCTATGTACGCTCCTACCATCCTGCAGACGAGATCACCCTCTACTTAAACCAACTCGTCTTACGTGCACATAATTTGGCTTACAAGCAGCGAATAGGCAGTTGGCAGCAGCTCAAGCATTTCTTTGGCAGCTACTTGATGGGTCTCGTACATAAGCGAATGGGCTTCATTGGTGTCGCAGCCGTTCTTTTCATCATCGGTGGTATTTCTGGCTTTGCCGCCGTCATGGTCGATCCACTCAACCTGTATTATGTATTGCCACAAGGGATGGCTGAGCAGATCGATCCATCCAGGCTGGGAGAAGGGCACGACTCACTAGACAGTCCGGTCATCTCCACGATGATTATGACCAACAACATCAAAGTCGCGATGCTGGCCTTTGTCAGTGGAATTACATTTGGAATCGTCCCCATCTACCTTCTCTTATTCAATGGCCTTCTGGTTGGAGCTTTGGCTGCCGTGTACTATCAAGCAGATAGCAGCTATGCTTTTTGGGCCTACATTTTGCCACACGGCGTAATCGAGCTGACTGCCATCTTCATTGCTGGCGGAGCAGGTCTTCACATGGGCTACCGCCTGCTTGTGCCTGGCCGCTACGCAAGAAGACATCAATTTTTGGAGGCGGCAAAAGAGTCTGCGCATTTGCTGTTGGCTACCATTCCACTTTTGTTTATCGCGGGAATCATCGAGGGCTATATTACTCCATCGAGTCTCTCGCTCGAAGCCAAGTACATCGTAGCTATTGGCACATTGCTTTTGCTGATTGCCTGGTACTTACTCGGATACAGACCGGATTCTCACAAAGCTTCTCTTGATTTGATGTCCAAGTAAGTATTGATAACCGTCAGCGTTAATTGATCGGCCGGAATGTCCAGTACCTGGATACCCGCGCCGATCATTTTTTGTTGAAACGCCCTGCGATCGAGCTGGAACCGTTGAGCTACCGCCTTCGTAAACGCCAAGCTACTGTTGCTCGTGTCTATATGACTCCATTCATGCAGCAACGGATCTGCCAAAGACAGCAGCAAGAGCAAATGCGAACGGCGCATCCGCCACAAATAATTGCTCAACTGATCTTCGACGAGGTAGTTTTCCATATCAGAAAAAAGAACGATCAAGCTCCTTCTCTTCTGCTGGCGATTCAAAAATTCAAGTGCCTTCGCCGGATCAGCCTCTACAAAATCACTCGTCAGGTTGTAGGTCGCCTCCAACAGAGTGTGCAAGTGGCGCAGCCCTCTGCCTGGAGGTATGTACGTCTTGATCTCATGCGAATAGGCTAGTAACGCCACCTGATCTCCTTGACGCAATGCCACAGCCGCTAATGTGAGCGCAGATTCCAGTGATCGATCCAGTCTTGTCTGGTTATCCAGCTCGACCCCCATCAACCTGCCACAATCGATCAGAATGGTTATTACCTTGCCATGCTCTGGTCGATATTGATTCGTCATCAGACGTCGGGAGCGTGCTGAAGCGGACCAGTTAATCATCCGAGGATCATCGTCAGGCACGTAATCGCGGATCGCATGGAATTCCGTACCCGCTTTCGCCCTGCGCATGATTTTTTTCCCGTCGACGATCAAACTCTCCTGCAACGAAGCCAAATAGCCTCGAACGGCTGAAAGGTCGGGGTATACCTTGATCGTTTGTTCGCACACAAAGCGGCTTTGGCGATACCACAAGCCGAACTTGCCATGCCACCGCATGTAAAGCCAGCGGAACACGTACTCTCCGCGTTCTTTTCCTCTTGTTTCAAAACTGATGTTGGTTAAGGGTTGTTCCATCACACCCGTGACTGGTCCTGCTTCTTCAAATGACAGCGGAAGATCATCCACGATGGCGTACGATACGGATTGTCCGCTTCTATTGGCAAGCTCAAGCTCGATCGAAAACGATTGTCCGATATCCGTCTGCTCAGGCAAGATTCTTTGGATCGACAAGTCCCGGCGTTTGGGGATAGTAACCCAATCCAAGACGCTAGCAATCAGGAGCAAGCCGTTGTACAAAAAGAAGAGCGAATAGCCAATTTCCAGTAGGAATCCGACGATCGCGATGGGCGTGCCCAGCAAAACTGCCACGAGCAGTCGCTTGGATGGCAAGACAAAACGGTCTGCCAAAAAATCAGCGAGGAACTGGAATAGCCGCCAGCGTCTCTTCGATGATGTGGTCACTGGTACCCCCCTCCAATTCTACCTGCGGTGACAGAATGAGTCGGTGCCGCAATGCAGGGCGGGCAACCATCTTCACGTCATCCGGCGTCACAAACTTGCGATTGTCCAAAAGCGCCCAGGCTTTGCTCGCCATCAACACGGCAATTCCAGCACGAGAGCTAGCACCTAAGAGCAATCGTTTCGTTTCGCGTGTGTTGCGAATCAATGTCGTAATGTACTCCAGAATCGAATCATCCACAACCACTTCTTCTAATTCGCGTCGCTTCTCCAAAATTGCCTCCCATGTAAAGAGCGGCTCTTGATTACGTTCGTGGCTGCGCTTGTTGGGAATATGTTTGGCGAGAATTTGCTTTTCATTTTCATGGGAAGGATACGACATCGTTAGCTTGAACAAAAAGCGATCGAGCTGAGCCTCCGGCAATACATACGTTCCTTCATACTCCACCGGATTTTGCGTAGCGACGACAAAAAACGGATCTGGCAAAAGATAGGTGACACCATGAATCGTCACTTGCCCCTCCTCCATGGCTTCTAAAAGGGCCGCTTGGGTTTTCGGGGGAGTCCGGTTGATCTCGTCCGCCAGCAGCAAGTTGGCGAAAACAGGACCTTTGATTGTCTCAAACTGGTTCTGCTGCATATTGAACACCACATGACCAATTATGTCCGATGGCATCATGTCAGGCGTAAACTGGACGCGCTTACTCGCGCCCCCCATCAACTCCGACAAGGTCTTTACCATTTTCGTCTTTCCGATACCGGGTACACCTTCTAGCAAAACGTGTCCACCGGCAACCAAAGCGGTTAGCAGCAACCGAATATTTTGCCTTTGACCAACCAGCTCTTTTTCCATTTGTTGCAACAATTGCTCCACGGTAGTTGTCACTCCTTCTCCAGACGCTTCGTAATCTCATCCAACAAAAGACTGTCTGCAAGCAAGCTCTTCGGCGAGTATCGCCCTTCGTTTTTTGCCTGCTCCAGTCGCTCCAGCAGATGAGCGAATTTCTCTACCTCTTGATTTGTCCATCTTGTTTTGGCATATCGCACGATTTCCACACGATCAGCTCGCAGGTGCACTCCCCATCGATCGTACAACAGCTGTCGCATGTACGTTTCTCGATGTCGCAACGCATCCTTTGCCAGCCCTCTTCGCTCATACCAGCTAGACACGGCAAGCAACGTCTCATCACCACGTCGCACCGTCCATTCCCTAAGCGTATAGACTGGTCCGAATCGTTTTCCTCTCCACCACACATACAGCAAAAGCAGGATACCGAGTTGGATGCAAGCGGCTATGAGCCACCCCGGGTAGATCGCCAAAAAACCTGGTTTTTCCTGCAAGCCGTGATGGTATTCATCTACCCAAAGAACTGACCAATCCCCTTGTACATACGGCCAGATCGCTTCAAAGTGGGACAGTCGATCAATTTTTTGATTGGTTAGCCATTCCGGTACGAGAAAAAACGTGACACTGCCATCTCCCACTTCTGTTCTTCCTCCGAGTATCCCTTGATCGTCGTAGAGAAGTGGCTCCATGTCGTCCTCTTCTAAAAATCTCAATGAGGTCTCCGCTTTGCCCATGAAGCTGCCCTGAACGAGAGGTCCCTGAATGTTCCGCTCCTGCTTTTCTTTACCTCGGATGTACTCCGTATCAAAGGGAAGATCTTCCCACTCTGGTCTCGAGTGAAAGAGAATCAGGTCATTGCCTTCACTGACCCAGTCCAGAATATCTATCTGTTCCTCTGGCATCAGCCTTTCCGGCTCTACCACGAGCATGGCCTGCCCAGTTGCTGTCGGTAAAAAACGCATCGGCTGACGCCATTCCTTTACCTGCTTGCCTTTTTCCTCCAGTAGTACTAGCACCGCCTTAATTCCACTCGGCTGTGCAGATGAAGCCAAGTACGGTGGGAGAGGCTCAGCTGCAGGCTTGACGATCAACCAGCCCACGATAACGAGCAACAAGGTAGCCACAACGATTCCGACGCGATAAGTGCGCAAACTATCCATGCTGTCCCTCCTCGCGCCAGATGCCTTCCAGTTCGTTCACACGCTGCCAGAATGACCCTTCATCAACAAGTGCCTGCCCGTACCAAACAGCGTCGAATTCTCGTGCGAAACTGCCGAACACATCGCGTAAGCTCGGCTGATTTGCCTCAATTTCTTCTGCGTATTCCCAATTCGTTTTCCATTTCTCCACACGAACCCACGACTTCATTTGCAAATAAACCAACAACGCCAAAAACAACGAGCGTTCTCCTTCCCGCCATTCTCCTCGCGCTGCTTTTTCCTTCGCATCACGCAAATAATCTGCATGAGAACGTATTTTTTCACCGTCCATAAACAGCGGTCGATGCTTCTTCTGTTCCCAAATCATCCTGCGGAACAACCAGTAAATGATGCCGACCAGTCCCAGTACTGCCAGGATGAGCACGAGTGTCGATACGGTATTTGCCGCACCAGTTGGAATATAGGTCCACTCAAAAAGATCGGCGATCAACTCGATCAAAAACTCCATGGCTCTTTGAATCCAGTTCTCTCCACTGCCTTGGGGCAAATTAAACTCGTCTCTGGCTAGAATCTCTTGTAAATGCTCCTTGTCATCTACCCAAGGACTCGTGCTAATCATGTGTAACTCCCGGCTCTTGTGCAGGGGTAGGAGCTGCTGGTTCTACTGGTGCAGATGTGGCAAGCTGACGGCTTACGAGCTCTTGTAAATCTGTCCCGTCTTTTCTCACACGAAGATCAAAGTAAGCCAAGGCGTAAACAATGGCCATCCAAGGACTCAAGAGGCAGGTAAGTGCAACCAGAATCATTTGCGCCAGAATAGATGTGCCTAAGACGCCCGTGAGTACTAATTGTATGCCGCTAGAGAACATCGAGTAGATCACACTCAAAACAACAAAAATACCGAATAAACGCCAAAAGTTTCCTTTTGTCAAATTCCAGCTCTCACCGATTCCGATACCATCGCGTTCGAACAGAACGAGCGGCATATAAAAACCCCAACGAATTAAGAAAAAGCCCGGTACGAGCATCATCCCGGCAATTAAGAATAAATAGCCAAATAAAACCAGAACGATCATAAGCACAATACTGCCTTCGTCTGACGGATCAAACATAGTTTCCAATGTCATTCCACCAGCGAAGGCGATCATAACGAAAATCAATCCATATACGATGACAAATGCTGTCGACACTGCAAATGCGATTACTCCATATAGGAAAGTACTGCCCGCGAGCGGCCAAAATCGGCGAAGTGCCCCCTTCAAGGCATCTTTTAAGCTCAAGGTCTCTCCCTCGAGAGCAGCCTTCGTCAGTAAAATCGAACCGGAAATCATTTGCGGATAGGCGATGATCAAAAGAATCGGTCCGACAAGGAATATGAATATGAGCAACATAGGCAAGCTTTGTGTCATAAATTCTTCTTGTCCGGCAAATCTTGCGCCTAACGATTCTGCAAAGTCCATACCTTCTGTATCTTGTGCGAGCAAAGGCACTCTGGTAAGGTCAACCAGAAGCAGTTGCTGCAGGAGTAATAATGGACCGAACCAAATTAAAGCCAACAAAAAGAATGCTCCAAAATGCTGGCGATACACTGAAAAGCTCTTGTCCAACAGCTTCCCCACTCCCATGGGGGCAATCGGCGTACGATTCATGAGAAACCTCCATCTTTCTTTTTGAGAGTACCTGATAAGTATACACGATTTTCCTGTTTTTTTAAAAAAATCATCTAATTTTGCTAATGTTTTCCTGCCTGATTTTGTCAAATCAGGTGTTAGTCCAATGCGGTCGCCACCCTGTTGAATATGATATTGCATGCATAGTTAGGAGGGTGTTGCCTTTGAAAGCATTGAGAAAGAAGCAGCTAAAAGCAAAGCAAGCCCGCTGCCGCTGCAAGAAGCGATCTACCAAACGCAAATCCAATAGTCTGCTCAGGCAGTTACGTCGTTTTGTGCGTATCCACGTTCGCGCACCTCAAGTGAATGTGACCACCCCCACCCCTCAAGTAGAAGCGCCTGTTGTGCAAGTAGATGCTCCCGTTGTACAAGTAGAACCGCCTGTTGTACAAGTAGAGGCACCTTATGTACAAGTAGAAGCTCCAAAGCCAATCGTCATCCCGGCACCGTTAGTGAAGGTAGATGTCGAGAGGGAAGAATCAGCGGATCAAGCATGTATAGAAGGGCTTCGTCAGGAACTTGGCAAATGCATGAGAAACGATCAACTTGTGGAGGTCTTACTTACGACGGATTGGGGACCTGAGGGTCGATCTTATCGAGTCGGCAAGCTTCTGAGAGTGGACGAAGGAATCATTGAATTACAGACCTTACCCTCCTCACGTACCAACGGAGCCTCTATTCTTATTCCTATCACCCACATCGTCGCGATTATTCCAAATGTACAACCCAATTGAACAAGCTGATATTCTGCGAGGCTTTAGGAGGGACTAAAGATGAGGGGAGTCTGTGCGTAGTAGATTCCCCTCATCTTACCCCATTTCGTACAATACGCATGTGGGACAAGCCCTTTTGTTCAACGGGCCTGTCCACTTTGGCGCAAGACATTGCATGATTCTTTCGTCTCGAAGATATGAATAAACGCCCACTTCTCCGATCTTACTTTAGGGAAGTGGGCCACTAGCATTCACTTTTTGGTTTTACATACCCCTGTTATTCCATACGTCTAGCACATCTCTTGCGACCCGATCCCATGTAAATCTTTGTTCGGCAAGCTGGCGTCCACTTCTCCCCATTTGACGTTGGAGGTCGCGGCTGGACAATAGTTGTTTTAGCTGTACAGCAAACGCTTGAGGGTCCTCCGGCTGCTCGACCAACAGTCCATTGCCTCCGATGATCACCTCAGCATTTCCACCCCGTTTTGTCGTGACAAAAGGCAGACCGGCAGCCATCGCTTCATAATGGACACGAGCCAGTGGTTCCTCCCATTGTGAAGGACAGACAAAAATGTCCCCCGCCCAGAACCAGTGGTGAATCTGATCTGCCGGAACAAAACCCGTTGTAATAACCGGAACAGGCGAACGATTCGCTAATGAGCGTACATATGCTGCATAGTCACTGATTTTATTTTCACCGTACCAGGACCCTCCAACCAAAACGAGAGCAATGTTGGAATGGTAGGAGCGGAGTTCATTCATCGCACGAACCAGAATATCGGCCCCTTTTTTCGGCGTCAATCGCCCAACAAACAAGATCACTTGTTTGTTGCCCAGATTGTGGGTAGCCCGAAGTTCCTGACGAATCTTTTGCGCCGTTTTGGATCCTTCTACCGGAACGAATGTATCCAGGTTTACACCGGAATAAATCGTACGAAGCTTGTTTGCGGCTTCGGGATACAACGAGGCAATGACCCGGCCGACATAATCACTGATGGTGATGATCCGTTCTGTTTCAGCAACCGCTCTAGCAGCTTCTGCCTGCCCTATTTTTACCGGATCAAACATATCATTGTGCATACTTAGAATAATACGTGCGTTCGGGCATACTTCACGAATGATGGGAACCATCCGCGGTCGGTTAAAAACATGGATGACATCATAGGTGTTCGCACTCAGAAAAGCAGCTACTTCGCGTGCATAAATCTCGAACACACCTTGACCATCTACTCGCACATAACGCGCATTGTGAACTTTTTCATCCTTTGGTAGCGTGGGATCCGACGTTCCCAGGATAGTCAGTTCGTGATGCCTCCCTAGAATATCTGCAATCCCTGCAATATAAGTCTGAATCGCTCCCCCTCGTATAGGAGGGACTGGCAATTTTTCTGTACAGACCATGATAACTTTCATCCGTATTCTCCTTTCCCGTTCCGACTTCTTACATTAGTTGCCTCTCGTCTTCTTTGAATTTGGACGTTGCTTCTTCAACTGATTGTTGATGAGTTTACGGCTTAGTTTCGCCGCCTTGGCAACCTTCTTGTTCTTGTTGGAAGTGACGGTACGGGACTGCTGTTTAGATGTCCACACAGTTCCTTTTTTGTTTTTCTCTGCTTGACTTGCAGGTTTTGCTTGTGGTGATTTGGCCTTTACATTGATAGGGACCTTTACTTTACTTTGAAGCTTACTCGACTTTTTGCTGCTGTTTTTTGACACAGCGGAGATCATGCCCCGCTTTTTGTTTCGACGAACGAGTTTTTGTGGTTCACTTGCAACGAATGGCGCTGATGGCGTAAAAGGAACATTTCCCGAAAATGCAATTCGAGTTCTGCGGGTAGTGCTACTTTGTTCTGCCTCTGCCCCTTTTTGCTGGCTTTCTTCCCGTGTTACTGGCGTCTTCCGGGAAGTCGGAAGTGAAGTGGCTACTTTATCGCTTGCAGCCTCCTTGACTTTGGACTCTTTGACTTTAGACTCTTTGTCTTTGGATTCCTTCACCTTAGACACTTTTTCCTTGGATACCTTGACCTTGGACTCTTTATCCTTAGACACCTTGAGCTTAGTAGATTTTTTGTCTTTCGGTTCCTCGACCAAAGACTCTGTTGTTGGAGTGGATACCGCAACAGGTATGAATTCCTTGATACCGGATGCTAACCTTTGCGGTTCCACCACTTCCGTTATTTGGTCATAGTTGCCCGGTTCGTATTTGCTGATGTCTTTTGCGAGCTCTGCCAATGCCGCATCTTTCGTCTTATCCCCCGTCAAAACTCGCTGCAGAATGCCTTCCGCTTCCGTAGACAGAAAGATTTCGGGATCATAAAACATCTCTTTGAGGTGCTTATAAAATTCGTTTGGCACTGCCATATCATTCAAGAGCACCTCAAACGATTCGCGATCCAGCGGGTTTGCCTTATGATAGGCTTCGATCATACCGCGCATCCAGGTAACATCCCAGACGCCCATATCATCCATCGTACTGGTGATGAGCTTGCGCAAATCCCGAAACGGCAAATCATACGACACGCCATCCAGGTCGATGACCCAAAGCCCTCCCGGACCATTTTGACCATTTGACCAGCCATAATCTTGGTGCACCAATCCCCAGTGAGCCTCTCCCATTTTGATCATTTTCGGATAGGCAGATGCTTTTAATTTCTCTAAGGCTGCCCATGCTTGCTGTTCATAGTGATCGACGACGGCCAAAATGGATTTACTTGCCGGTGTTTCACTGTAGGCTTTTGCTACTTCCCGCATCCACCCGATTTTTTTGGCAATCTTTTGATAATGATTGGGCCAACGATATAAACGGGAAGAATTTTTGGCTCCTGCGGGCGGAACATAGCCTTTCGAATGCCGATGGAATTCACCAAGGCCGTAGCAGAGCTCTTGCGCGCCTACCAAATCTACTTTTGTTGCCGGTTGCAAAGCAATCCAATCGGTAACAATCCATAGTTTCCCGCCTTTTTCCACATAAAGACTTCCATTTCGGGCAGGAATCAGTGCTGGTACCCTTGCCCCCTGTTTGACAACGTATTCTTGGAAAGCCACACTATAGAGACTCCGTTCAGGTGTACGGTGCAGTACCTTTAGGCTGCGCGGACCTTTATCTGTTTCGATGCGCCAAATAGCCCCGCCTTTGTCTGGCTTGGAAGTAATGAGTGTACGACTCTTTACCGACATGTCATACTCCTTGATCACTTGTTCTGCGATCGCATCTACTTCCGGTGGCACCGTCATATCCCAGTTAGCCGGCGTTTCCGCATTCCCTTCTCGGGTATCCCATGGCTTAATCACATATTGTTCCATTCCATTCCCCCCACACTTCTGTGGTGATGCCTTCGTCCTTCTCCATAAGCTATTCGCTATGTCCTTTTCTCGAACCGGACAAATATCATTGGGAGTCTGCCAATTCGTTATTCGCACAGAGATAAAGTCTCGCAAAAAAACAGCTTGACTCCTCGCATGGTTGCGACAGTCAAGCTGTTCATGTTAAATCATCAGTAATTCACGTATTTCCTGCTCGGTTAAAGAAGAGATTGCCTCTTGTCCCGGTGTAATGATTTCTTCAATCAAGTTTTTCTTTTTTTGTTGCAGCTCGTACATCTTCTCTTCGACCGTTCCCTCTGCAACAAGCCTGATCACTTGGACGACGTTCTTTTGCCCGATACGATGGGCACGATCCGCCGCCTGTTGTTCGACGGCGGGATTCCACCACAGATCATACAAGATTACGGTGTCCGCGCCCGTCACATTCAATCCTGTTCCACCAGCTTTCAGAGACATGAGAAACAAATCCCGCTCTCCCTCGTTAAATCGGTTACACAAATCTAGTCTCTCTGCTACTGGTGTCTGTCCATCCAGATAGAAAAACGGGATACCATGATACCCCAGCTCGCGTCCGATTATTCCCAGCATCTCTGTAAATTGAGAAAAGAGCAAAACGCGCTTCCCTGCGTTTTTGCATTCACCGATGATCTCGAATAGCTGTTCGAGCTTGGCTGACCCTCCGTCATACTCTTTGACGAACAACGCAGGATGACAACATATTTGGCGAAGTCTCGTCAAGCCTGCGAGAATTTTGATCCGATTTTTTTGAAAGCCTTTATTGTACAGGTGCTTCACTGTTTCCTGTTGGAGCTGCGCCAAATAGGCGACATACAGCTTTTTCTGCTCTGGCAACAGTCTCGCGCTTTGCAGTGTTTCAATTTTGGCTGGTAATTCCTTCAGTACCTCCGTCTTGAGCCTGCGCAATAAAAACGGACGCGTCCGCTTCGCAATCGTATCTCGCGACAAGTCGAGAAATTCCTTTCGTGCCGGAAAAAGCTCCGGGAAAACAGCATCGTAGATGGACCACAGCTCCTCTACCCTGTTTTCCACAGGTGTTCCCGTAAGCGCAAAGCGATGCTTGGCTTTTATCCGTTTGACTGTCTGGGCTGTTTGGGTCACATAGTTTTTGAAGGTCTGTGCTTCATCCAAGATCAAGGTGTGAAAGGAATGCTCCTCGAACTGGGCAGTATCTCGACGCAAGAGCGGATACGAAGTAATGAGCACATCGATTTCTGAAAGCTCATTCACGATTTGATTCCGCTCTTCCTTCGTGCCATCCACAATAACGCTACGGATATTTGGCGCGAACTTTTTGATTTCATTGTGCCAGTTGTATAAAAGCGAGGCAGGAGCCACGATAATCGCTGGGAGCCTCTGTTCTCGGATTTCGGGCAGAACTGAGAGCAGAAAAGTAATACTTTGCAAAGTCTTCCCCAGACCCATATCGTCTGCGAGAATTCCCCCAAAGCCGTAGTGTGCCAGTGTTTTCATCCATTGATAGCCATATTTCTGATAATCGCGAAGTGTCCCTTGCAAAGATTGGGGTACGGGAAAATCAAGATTATCTGGATTACGCATATTCTCCAAAAACTGGCGCAACAATTTGCCTAGCTGAACAGGCTGTCCCTGCATGGGGATATCAAGCAAACGCAGCCCGCGAAATGCAGGCAGTTGAAAACCACTCCCCATTTGCTCAGCATATTGCATGCCCATCTCGTCCAAAAAACGATTAATTTGCTCAAATTCTTTTGTCTCCAGCGGCAAAAGTGCTCCATTCGACAGCCGATGATATCTGCGCTTTTCTTCTACCGATTGAATAACACTTCGGATTTCAGACTCGGGTATGCCATCCATATCAAAACGAAAATCCAGCCAATTGGTTCGCTCATCGACATCCACTTTTACTTTTGGTGGTAGGTGGAGAGGCTGAATCCTGATTTTCACGGAAGTGGTCGCGTATACCTTTAACAGCTTTTCCAGCTTAGGGACGGTGTGGTAAAGAAAGTCGTACTCAGCTTCTTCGTCATCCAGAAAATAGCCTCCTTCTGTGCGGGTAAAGGCACTTTCCTCCATCAGCTCTAAAATCTGCCGCTCCTTCTCCCCGTCACGCATCAGAATCAGCTCACTGCCACGTTGCCCTCCGCCTTCATAGCCTTCCAGCGGATTGATGATGATATCGCCATATTGAAACTCAAGCCCCGCCAGTAGCCGGTCTCTTACCCTGTCCAAATACAGCTTGGCTTTTAACTGGAATTGCACGACTCGTTCGGAGACGGCCTTTGCAATTTGTACGTTGCCCAGTTTCATCAAGGCCGGAACAATTTGCACCATGAATGGCTCGATTTTTTCTGGGGGAATGTGAATCCGCTCACTGCTATGAGATTCTAACAAGTGCTTCAACTCAGCCAAACTGTGGCATTGTTCCTTTGGCAGTTTGTGCCATTTGCCATCCACGAGTAACAATCCGTAAGCTTCCAAGACAGTGATTTGCTTGAATCCTTGGACTTCCAGCTGATATTGATCGGTTTTTGTCTGGTCAAATTCGAAGTGGAGTGGCGGCGGCTCATCTATACAGACAAATGTTGGATACACTTGGTCATGATGCTGGATGTGTACAGACGGTGCGGTAAGTAGCAAAGCAAATAATCGCTCCCACGTAAATGGTGGAACCAGAAGAACCCGTTCCCCACCCACATGCTTCTGTTCCTGATACTGGTAGCTGGCTGTCTCTCGATATATTTTTTCCGTGCGGTAAATTTGCAGGAGTTCGCGGAGGATGGCTTCATGCTCTGGCAAAAAGCGTTGCAAATTCGGGTCATAAGTAAATTGGTTAGAGAATCGATACACTTGCTGCTTATCCACCCGTTCCAAAAACGCGCGAATGTCCTTTACAATGTACAGCCTCTTTGGCCCTAGCCTCAGCTCTATTCCGATCATACTCTTGCGAAAGCCGTACGGTACGATTTTACATATGATTTCCAAGGCAAGCGTTGTTCGGGAATCCAGCAACACGCGATTATGGCTTGTCCGAATCGGTCGGTCCACGAACAAGCCGAACAGTCCCTCTGTCAGTTGGGAATCAGCCTGTGTTGCCATACCTGCTTGTCTCGTTGTAACGGAAGTGGAATAGCTGCCAGGATGCTCGTCTACTTGCAGTTCACGCATGATTAGCAACGAGGCTGCGATATGTTGACAGTAGTGATCGTACGACGTCAAAGTAGGACAACTGCACACGGCTGCCATACCAGACTCGTCCAGTTCAATGGTTACTTGATAGTTATTTTTCCCTGCATTCACTCTCGTTCTGATCCAAGCAGGTTCCGGTTGAAAATCCTCCACGAGCACGTTCCCAGAACGGTAAAAAGCCTTTCCTCTCTCATAAGAAAGGCGACCACACCATTCTTTTATCATTTGATGGCTCACTTGAAAGCTCATTTTCTGTTCCATCCTCATCTTGAAATATGTTTAATATTACAGAATGCAACTGAAAAAAGATACGCATGAAAGCGTATCTTTTCCCACACTTATAAAAATCAATTAGGCTTCGTCGTCAGGATCTTCGTCCTCGGAATCTTCGTCCTCGGAATCTTCATCCTCGGAATCTTCTCCAGCATAGTCTTCATCTTCTTCATCATCTTCATCGTCGTCATTATTGCCAAAGTATAATTTTTTCGTAGTGCCATCTTCGTATTCAATTTTTACTTCCATTTCTTCTGCACCTTCACCGAGTGCCTGTCGTAATTGCTCCAACCATTCGTCCATATTACCACACCTCCTGGGTATAGATGATCTCTTGGCAGCATTTGCCAACAGCTTTACTGTCGACATTGATACTATATGAAGAGTTTCTTTTTCATGTTTGGACAGCTGTCCCCGTCCTCACAGTAGACTTTTACACAACTTGCCCTCGCAAGTAATGCGTCTCCCAAGAAGCACCTATTGCCTACGTATCGTTTACATATTTGGAAGTAGACTGGACAAACTTTTGATGGAATCGACTTAAATACACCATGACTTCGCCACAGAAGGGAGAGCTCATTATTGAACAGACGATGGATCAAAAGCTTGTTGGTCGGGATTAGCTTGTTGCTTACAAGTGCCTTGCCGGTTGACTCGATTATGGCCTCACCAGATCATCCTTACCATTTTGGATTTAAAAAGAGCAAGAATGGTCAATTACCCTCGATCAATGAGGAAGGCTTTAAAAGCATTGTGGATCGCCACGGTGCGGTTTTTTTAGGGGATACCACGAAAAAAGAGCTTTACTTGACGTTTGATAACGGGTATGAAAATGGCTTTACACCAAAGATTTTAGACACACTTCTCTCAAAAAAAGTCCCTGCCATTTTCTTTGTGACAGGGCACTTTGTGAAGGAACAGCCCGAGTTGTTAAAGCGGATGGCACAGGAGGGACATCTGATCGGCAATCATTCTTGGAGCCATCCCGATATGACAACCGTACCGAATCAAAAAATCAAAGACGAACTGACAAAGGTAAGCAATGCCGTCCAGCAAGTGACCGGGCAGGCTAACATGCGTTACTTGCGGCCTCCCAGGGGAATTTTCAGCGATCGCACACTTGCTGTAACCAAAGATTTGGGCTATACCAATGTCTTTTGGTCGGTCGCGTACAAGGATTGGGATACCAAAGCCCAGCGGGGAGCAAAATATGCCTATGATAGCGTGATGGCCCAATTGCATCCCGGCGCTGTTATTCTGCTGCATTCTGTCTCCAAAGACAATGCAGAGGCTCTCGGGATGATGATCGATGAAGCACGCAAGCAAGGCTATGAATTCAAGAGCTTGGATCAGCTTCCGAAAAAGTAGCGCAAGCCTTCCCTTTTGCAAGCAAAAACTCCCGCTGCTTCGCATGTGCAAAGCGCGGGAGTTTTTGGGTTTAGTCGCGATCCAGCAAGGATGCTCCAGCAATACCTGGATGCGTCATTTCAAATGGATCGAGAATCAGATCCAGCTCTTCTTCTGTCAGTACATTGTGTTGCAAGCACAGCTCACGTACAGACTTTCCTGTCAATATAGCTTCGCGGGCAATGCGTGCAGCAGTCTCATAACCGAGATGAGGATTCACCGCGGTGATGACGCCTACGCTTTTTTCCACGTATTCTTTCATGCGCTCGCGGTTTGCTTCGATTCCTTCCAAGCAGTGACGCGTAAAGACATCGAATGCATTGTCCATAATGCTGATCGATTGCAGCAAGTTGAAGACAAGCACAGGCTCCATAACGTTCAGTTCTAGCTGACCTGCCTCAGATGCCAAACAAATCGTATGGTCATTTCCGATGACCTGAAACGCTACTTGGTTGATGAGCTCTGCCATAACAGGATTGACTTTTCCTGGCATGATCGAGGAACCTGGCTGACGTGCTGGCAAGGAGATTTCTCCCAGTCCAGCTCGAGGTCCTGATGCCATCAAACGTAAGTCATTCGCGATTTTAGACATGTTCATCATGCAAACTTTCAGTGCTGCTGATACTTCTGTATATGCATCTGTGTTTTGTGTAGCATCCACGAGATGCTCTGCACCTGTCAGCGGGAAGCCCGTGATATCGGCAAGATGCTTGACTACTGTTGTAATGTAACTCGGGTCAGCATTCAATCCCGTTCCTACCGCAGTTGCTCCCATATTCACTTCGTACAAATGCTGACGTGATTGCTTGATACGCTTGATGTCGCGCTCAAGTACTCGACGGTATGCTTCGAATTCTTGGCCCAAACGAATCGGAACCGCATCCTGCAAATGCGTTCTGCCCATTTTAATGACATCATCGAATTCTTTTGCTTTTTGGCCAAATGCATCATGCATCTTATCCATCGTCACGAGCAGCTTTTCCATCAGGGTGAGTGTTGCAATATGAATCGCTGTTGGGAAAGCATCATTGGTAGACTGAGACATGTTGACATGTGTATTTGGGCTCAAGTGGAAATAATCCCCTTTTTTCTCACCAAGCATTTCAAGACCGCGGTTCGCGATTACTTCGTTGGCATTCATATTAATCGAAGTACCTGCTCCGCCCTGGATCGGATCGACGATAAATTGATCATGCCATTTTCCTTGCATGATTTCTTCCGCCGCAGCGACAATCGCATTTCCTAAACGCGGATTCAATCTGGAAACTTCCATGTTTGCCATCGCAGCTGCTTTCTTTACCATTGCCATTGCATTGATGAGGGAAAAATGAAGACGATACCCGGTGATTGGGAAGTTTTCCGTTGCTCGCATCGTTTGCACGCCATAATAAGCATCTACTGGAATTTGCTTCTCACCAAGAAAGTCTTTTTCCACTCGAAACGTCTGTTGTTCCATTCTTATCAGACCAGCCTTCTAGGAATAATGGTTGCTACTTCCCCATTCTACCACAGTTTATGCAGGAAGACTCATCCACCTGAAACACTATTATTTGTTTTTACGTCTTATTATTTGTAGGTACCATTTCATACCAGACAGAATCGAGGGATACCATGAAAAAAATGCTTTTGCTGCTGTTGACGATCGGCTTGCTGCAAGGATGCACGAGTGGCACAGATAGCCCTTCCACTCCAACAGAACAACAGAAGCCACCCGTTACAGCCCAGCCCGAGACACCTGCTTCTGAGCCACCCGCAACCACACAACCACCTACAACGTCTGAGAAGCCACCAACGGAACAACCAGCTCAACAGGAGGCTGTCTATGGCAATGACATTTTCCGCAATGTCACTGTGAAGAAAACTGGTCAGGACACGTTTGAAATCAAAGGACAGGCGCGCGTGTTCGAAGCTGTACTCAATTATGTCGTAGAAGATGGACATAACGAGCTTACGCAAGGTTCCGTGCAGGCTTCGACCGCTGCTCCTGATTGGGGAGATTTTACCCATACACTGAAAGTGAAAAAAGCGGAGCAGAACAGCACACTAACACTGATCTTGTTTGAAACAAGCATGAAAGACGGCAGCCGAAGAATGGAGCTCATCATTCCACTCCCGGAGTAAAGCCTGCAAAAAAATCAGACCCTCTCTATTAAAAAGAGAGGGCCTGATTGAAAGGGTCTATTATTAGATAGCAGTAGACAGTCAGTTGCCGTATGCCTTGCTTTTACTTTTACTCGCCTTGTTCTTCCTTGAAGCATTCCATGCAGAGTGCACCATTGTTCTCGATTTCATACTCGGTCAAGCGAGCCTGGCAAGACTTGCATTGTTTTTCCGTGAGCACTAAGTTCAAGACTATATCTCCTCTCAATGATGTAACGTAGTCTATTTATATTATAACCAAAGATTTATATCAGACAAACAGCTATCTGTTAAAATTTCGTGAATTTTCAAATATAAAAAATAATAAACAAAGAGGAGATCATCATGACCTCACCCTATTTTTCACTTTTCCTAGCAGGGGAGCCGTTTCGGCTGTTTTCCCCTTCTCACATTATCACTTTGATTCTTGTGCTCTGTCTGGTCATGCTCACCTATTTATTTCGGCAAAAACTCCAAGCCCCGACAAACCGACTCACCACCCGTTCCGTACTTGCGGGTGTCTTGCTTTTGTCAGAGGTTTGTTATCAGCTTTGGCATGTTTATACCGAGAGCTGGACGGCTGCTTACACATTGCCCTTGCAGCTGTGTAGCGTAACCCTCATTCTTTCTACTGTGATGCTTATGACGAGAAGCTACGGTCTGTATGAGATTACGTTTTTTGCCGGGATTGGCGGCGCCATGCAGGCATTGCTTACACCTGAGTTGTTTTATCCATTTCCACATTTCCGCTTTGTGCATTTTTTTGTAGCCCATGCGGGAATTGTCCTTGCTTGCCTGTACATGACGTGGGTAGAAGGCTACCGTCCGACCGTCCGTTCGATATGGAAAACGATGGGCTTTTTAAACCTGCTTTTGCTCGTTGCACTTTTCGTCAACCAATTGACGGGCGGAAATTACTTATTTGTCTCACGCAAACCGGACAATCCCAGTCTGATTGACTTTTTGGGCCCGTATCCGTGGTACATCGTTTCATTGGAAGGAGTAGCGCTCGCTTTGTTTTTCTTGTTGTACCTGCCCTTTGTCCGAAAGCAGCCGATGGCGAAGGAAGTCAGGAGCGATTTGTCTGTCTGAATTACGCTTGCTGCTCGTTTACCCAATCTGTGACACACTGCAAAAAGCGTTTGGCAGCCGGTGACTGCTTGGAAAAAGAGGTTGCTGCCACCCCCAGCGAACGGTAATGCTCCCCTTCGAGCGGGATCATCCGGATATTGGCTGGCAAGCGGAACAAGATCATTTCCGGAAGGATGCTGATCCCGAGCCCATTTTGCACCATGGCAATAATCGCGTGATCATCTCCCACTTCATATTTGATTCGCGGCTCGATCTGATACTGGGTCAGCAAACGCTGTATATCATTGTCACAGCCCGTCTTCGGCATGATAAATGTCTCTTCTGCCAATCGGCTCACATGCACCCGCTCCTCTTTGTAGAGCGGGTGTTCCTCTGTCACCAGCAAATACATCTGATCCTTTTTCAAAGGAATCCATTCCAAATCCTCTGTTGTCGGTAAGGAGACGAAACCAAAATCAATCTCTCCACTTTGAATCCAACTCTCAATTCCATCGTAATACCCTTCCATCAGCTTAATCTCGATCGCCGGATACTGGTCTTGGAACCGCTTGAGGATTCCCGGAAGCCACTGTGTGGATACACTCGTGAACGTTCCAATTCTCACCGTCCCGACCTCCAACCCATTGATGGCAAACACCTCTTGTTTCATCCTCACATGACAGCGCAAGGTCTCGCGCATGAATGGAAGCAGTCGCTCCCCATTACTCGTGAGGCTAATGCCCGATCGTCCCCTTGTCAAAAGCGAAAACCCATATTCCCGCTCGAGACTCGCAATCGCATGACTAATCGCTGATTGTGTCAAACCCAGTATTTCTCCAGCTTTGGTTAAGCTCCCCGACTCAATAACGGTGATCACTACCTCAAACTTGTTCAAACTCACCCTTCTTCGCCTCCTTTTTCATGAATTCGATTCATGAAAACCATCACAAACATTCATTTTTCTTATTCAAACGATACTCGTATACTGTTTATGGCGCAACACGGATTAGGACCCGATTTTCTCGGGCAAGGAGGCTTATCTCATCATGAAACCGCAAGTGAAAGCCGATTTGGCTATGATTTTGGTCACCCTGTTTTGGGGAACCTCGTATGTGTTTATGCAAATGGGATTGAAGGATTTGGAGACCTTCAATTTGATCGGAATCCGCTTTGGCATTGCTTTTCTACTAGCTGCCGCCTTGTTCCATAAACGCTTGCGTGGCACGAATCGAAAAACATTGCTCCATGCGTTCGTACTCGGTGCGCTCCTCTTCGGGGTTTTTGCCACCGTCACGAACGGAGTGAAATCGACGACAGCTTCCCAGGCAGGCTTTCTCGTTAGCTTGACTGTTATCTTTGTTCCGCTCTTATCTATTCTTTTGCGCAACCGCCCGGAAAAAAGAGTCTTCGTGGGCGCTGGACTGGCCATGATCGGCATCGGTCTTCTCACACTAAGCGCTGAATTTCGAATCAGCCAAGGAGACCTTTTGTGCATCGCTGGCGCCCTCTTTTATGCTACACATATTACCGTAACGGGCAGATGGGCCAACCAGTCGGATACGATTCAGTTGGGGATTTACCAGCTTGGCTTTACGGCGCTGCTCGGCATTGTTTTTTCATTTGCACTGGAGACTCCTGCATTGCCGCAGACTACAGAGGCTTGGATCGCCGTCCTCGCCCTTAGCGTATTGTGCAGCGCAATCGGCTTTGTCGTTCAAACGGTGGCTCAAAAATATACGACCGCCACGCACACGGGTGTTATTTTTTCCTTGGAGCCAGTCTTCGCTGCCCTGTTTGCCTTCTTGGTCACAGGCGAAACACTGTCTGTTCGCGGGTACATAGGCGCAGGTCTCGTTTTGATCAGTGTGCTGATTGCGGAAATCGATGTGAAGAGCTTGCTGCGCGGAAAGCAGCTGACAAAAAACCCGACTCATCTATCCTGAGTCGGGTTTCGCGTATGGGTTAGGCAAGAGCGCAATCTGAAGCAAATCGACGCCATAAACCAGCGGAAGTCCAGGACTTCCTTTCTTGTCCAGGGCGCCGCTGCTCTGATTTTCGGGTTATTTTTTCAAGACGTGTAGCAAACTTTTCCACCAATGATGGTCATCATGACCTTTGTCGAGAGCAACTCGTCTGGATCGATAGTAAACAGGTCTTTGGAATATACAGTCATATCCGCATATTTTCCACGAGACAGCGTGCCTTTTACATGATCTTCGTTCGTCACCTGTGCACTGCCCAATGTAAACAGATGAATCGCTTCCTCCATCGTCAGCTTTTCTTGTGGGAAGTATCCATCGTGGGTTTCCCCCGGTGCCTTGCGTGTGACGGCTGCGTGTATCCCCAACAGAGGATCGATGGGTTCTACTGGTGTATCCGAGCCCGCAGCGCAAATGATTCCATAGTCCATCATCGTTTTCCAGATGTACGAGTGTTGAATCCGCTCCTGTCCTACGCGATCCATTACCCACGGGAAGTCTCCTGCGAGAAAACGCGGTTGGATATCTGCAATCCGATGAGGATGCTTCAAGCGGTCCAGCAGGTCCGGCCGCAAGATTTGTGTGTGTATGAGGCGGTCCCGGTAGGCCACTGCCGGAAACTGATCCAAGCTATCCAGCACCATCTCCAGTGCTTTGTCGCCAATGGTGTGTACAGCAATGGGCATCCCGAGTCCACGTGCTTGTCGTACCAGCTCTGTCAGCTCGTCTTGCTCATGCACAGGATAACCGCTGGTGCTCGGATCATCAGCATACGGAGCTGACAGGTAAGCCGTCCTGCGTCCTAATGCCCCATCTGCAAAAATTTTCACCGCACCGATTCGCACATGAGCGTTGCCGTAACCAGCCGTCATCTTTAAGTCGCGCAGCTCATGCATATGCGGGTAGTAGACAAGCAGGTTGCTGCGCAGCGCAAGCTCTTCGCCATTGATGAGCTCATCATAGAGTCGATACGTTTGCGCAAGTCCGCCCAATTCACGCAAATCCTCCGTATGCGCCCCTGTCAATCCATGCGCCATTGCATAGTGGATCGAGTTGCGCAGGCTTTGCTTCAACTGATCGTAGTCAGGTCTTGGAATATGCTTCGTAATCAGGTTGGAGGCAGTTTCCAACAACATGCCTGTTGGCTTTCCGCTTATAGGATCATGTACGATGACTCCCCCCGCAGGCACCTCCATGTCACGATGATAGCCACTTAGCTCCAATGCCTTGCTGTTGACCAAATTCGCATGTCCACATATTCGCGCCAGAAGAATCGGGCAATGTGGTGCAGCTTGATCAAGTTCTTCGATGGTAGGAATGCCGCCACCATCCGCGAACAAATTCTCATCCCAGCCATAACCTTGTATCCACGCATTTTCAGGTGTGACTTGCGCTTTTTCTTTTAAGAGAAACAGCAGCTCATCCTTGGAGCGAGCTTTGCTCAAATCCAGTTGCAAAAAGGTCAGACCGAGCCATCCCAAATGCAAGTGGCTGTCAATCAATCCCGGGGTAGCGGTACAACCTTGCAGATCAATGACCGTTGCATCACTGCCTCCGTATTGAAGAAGCATGTCTGCATCGCTGCCCAGGTCATGCACAATTCCATCTCGAACGACTAATGCTTGTACGAACAAATGCCGGGAATCTCCTGTGTAAATGCGTCCATTTCTGAAAATGGTTGTCGCCATCTCGTGACCTCTTTTCTGTTCGCTTCTGTATTTTTCGTATGCCTCCCCTCTTAATTTGTTTGCTTGTAGTCGTTTTCCTCCCTGAAATGAAATAACGTTCAAAAAATTACGACCTTCTTTTTCATTTGGGAAAACATGGTGTTTACTCACTTTCCTGTTGAAAGCAGCAGCGGTAGGGCACGTTATGTTCATGTCCTATTTTTGCGCGGAGGGAACGTATGCAACAAAAAACAAAAAAACGCCTTCCACCCTTCCTTCCCATACAGGAGTCCACTGGTCTGAAAATGTCGCACCATGAGCCTTCTCACCAAAAGTCATCAGGCCGTCTGGACAATCAAGCCAAGCTGCTGCTCCTGGTCAACGCTGTGTTTATTGCCGCTGGCGCCCTTTCTGGCACGTTTGTAAACGTCTATTTGTGGAAGGTAAAAAGTCAATTTGCCCCGATCGCTTGGTTTACTTTTTCCGCTCATCTCGCGGGTGCGCTTACCTTTTGGCTTGCGGGCTGGTACGTGAAGCGTCTGAACAAAATGAATGTCCTGCGCGCTGGCATGGCCGTTTCTGCCCTTTTTTATTTGCTCGTTCTTCTGGCAGGTCCCAAAGCTGTCTCTTATGCTGTACCGCTTGGGCTCGTTCAGGGTATGGCGAATGGATTTTTTTGGCTGTCCTTCAACGTGGTGTACTTCGAAATCACGAATGCGGATAACCGCGACCTATTCAACGGTACGGCAGGGCTGCTCGCTTCACTTGGCGGCATGCTCGCTCCATGGATATCGGGCTTGCTCATTACACGGCTTCCGGGCAACAGCGGCTACTCCCTTATTTTCGGGATTTCTCTTGCGCTATTTGTCATCGGCGTGTTCATCAGCTTTTTTCTGAAAAAACGCCAATCGGAAGGGACGTATTCCTGGAGCTTTTCCTTACGTTGTTTGCGAGAGGAGCGCGAGTGGCGCTGGGCAGCAGGGGCTTTAGCTGGTCAAGGACTGCGTGAAGGTGTATTCGGCTTTGTGATCGGTCTACTCGTCTACATTGCCACGAAAAGCGAGATGACTCTCGGCAACTACTGGCTGACTACATCTGCCGTCGGACTTGTGAGCTACTTCCTGATCTCCAAATGGTTCACTCCCCGCTTTCGCAAGTGGGGAATGCTCACTGGTTCTGTCATCATGTGGGGGATTCTCTTCGTATTTTTTTGGCAGGTGAGCTTTACAACACTGCTTATTTTCGGGATTGCCGTGTCCATTGCTTACCCACTGTTTTCAGTGCCCATGCTTTCCACGATTTTTGATCTGATTGGCACGAACGAAGAGAGCGCCCGCAATCGAGTCGAGTATGTCGTGCTGCGAGAGTTCGCTCTGGACGTTGGTCGGCTGGTGGGGATTCTGATCTTTCTGCTGGTAACGTCTTTGAGCGTCTCTCCTCTTACACTGAATTGGTTGATTTTGTGTATCGGAATCGGCCCACTCATCGCATGGTTTTGCATGACCAAGCTATTCCGTCACGTTCCTGCTGCTAAAAAAGCAGACAATTGAACGAAGCGTGCACCCAGGAGAAAACAAAACCCGCTTCGGCTGACTTGCCTGGCGGGTTTTAGCAACAAAAAACCTTTCCCACTCGGAGGCTAGCTCCCAGGAAAGGTTGCGCTGGTTTTTTCGATTATGATTGGGCTACTTTTTCTTTCGCTTTCGTTACGATGTGGTGACCGAGCGGCAAGCCGCGCTGCTCCAGCTCATCCGCTGTCACAATATGGAGCGTCTCACTTTTACACGGCATGGGCATCAATCCGCCCAATGGACTCATCACTCTTCCGATCGTGTCTGTCTCAATGAGCACGTACAGGCCTTTTTCCTCCAATTGTTGCATGAATTCTCCCCAACGCTTGGAAGTAATTTGATCGGCGTGCTTGGTGAATATGACACCCATTTCTTGTGCTAGCATGCAAAATCTCCTTTGTTCTATCCGTCAAATATATGCTTCAAAAGATAATCTAACAATACAGGGAAACCTCCCTTCTGGCAAAATCCGTGTAAGCCAAAAAAACACGAAAAACGGTTGTTTTTGACCGCTTTTCGTTTCAGGAATCTCACATCTTCCTCGCACACACCGTTTCAACGCGGCACGCTGTTTTTTGCCGCTTGCTTTTGAAAAAGAGGCCTATTTTTGCCGATTTCCTGAGTAATTCTCATATCTTGCCCATCATGTACCTGCATTTCTTCGATTTAGAAGCTCGCTGCCAGCTCCACATGCAGCAATCGGGCAAAAGGAACCCAGTGAATCTCGGAGCCTGCCCGAAGCTTGAGGCGTCTCGCCGCTTGATCAATATGGATAATGTGGGCAGACAGGCGTCGCGGCTCTCGCCCGTCATAATAGGTCAGTGTCAGGATACTCTCTGTCTGAAACGCCTGCCATACCAGCTCGCTCAAGGCGCTGAGCTGCTCCTGATCCAGCTCGGGTGGTACATAGCGGCGCTCTTCTTCCTTGATCCGCAAATACATTTCCCGATGCTCCGGCAGCACAAACCGACTGGCCACGAATACATTTTCCTTTTTGGACACGCGTTTTTCCCTCATTGCTTGTTCTCTCCTCGCTGTTCATATCGGGTCCATAAATGGACGAGCTCCTGACACTCTGCCCGCAATACCTCAATCGTATAGATCGCTTCTCGCACATACCCGCGTTGTCGATAGTGGACGACATACATATGTCCCTGACGTCGTGAGCTGACGACTGTGCACCCTCTTTGCCGCAGGATGCGACGCAGCTGGTGATGCTGCCGCTCCGCCCACCGCGAGAGCTCATTGAACATCATCTGATAAGAAAACTTCAACGGCACAATCCGCATCTGCCCCAGATCGGCCATGACCGCCCGAAACAAAATGCCAAATAAAATATACTGGCGTATCATTTCCTGCTCGTCAGACACCATCGGCTCCGTCACTTGTAGTGTCCTCCGATCTTACGTGCACGCTCTTTCGCCTGTCCTGCTTCCAATACAGAGGTGGCGCGCAGGATGGCGTCCTGACCGTATCGGGTCCGGATATCATCCATAGCTTGTGCCAACGAACGCCGCTTGTGATTGTCCGTGAACAGATTGAGTTGTACCACGTTGTCAGGGACAAGCTGCCCCAGATTGACCCCGATACTGCGGACGGGCGTTTCCTGCCAGTGGCGGTCAAACAGAAAGCAGGCCGCTTCGTACAAAGTCATGGCATCATTCGTCTGCTCCGTGAGCTTCATCTGCCGTCCAAAGCCCGTTCCAGCAGCCAAATCAGCTCCACGACAGCCCACAGACAGAACGGAGCCCATCAGCTCCTTTTTCCTCGCCCGACGGCACACTTCTTCGCACAGCTCTAAAAGCACCACTTTGATTTCCGCTGCTGTATGGTAATCCCGCGGCAACGTCATGTGATGACCGATCCCTTTTTGTGAATCATAGGAATCCAAAGCCACAGGTGAATCGTCGATTCCGTGAGCCGTGCGCCACAGCACTTCCCCGTCTACTCCCCAATGCCGGGTGAGGATGGCTGGCCTCATATCTGCAAGCTGCCCGATCTGATAGACGCCCATTCGATGAAAATGACGCTTCATGCGTGAGCCTACGCCGAACAGCTTTTCAATCGGAAGCTTCCAGAGCGTATCCGCTAACGTTTCCCGCTTGAGCCAAAAAACGCCTTCTTCCCGTTTCTTGGCGAAATTATCACAGGCCATCTTGGCCAATACCTTGTTCTCCCCGATGCCTACCCGACAGTTGATTCCTGTCTCCATCCAGACGCGCTGCCGAATCTGTGCAGCCATCTGCATCGGATCACCAAACAGGTGAACGCTGCCTGTCACGTCGAGAAACTGCTCGTCGATCGAGTACGGCTCCACCTTGTCGGTAAATGCCTCGAATATGCGAGTGATTTGCATGGAGATGCGAATGTACATCTCCATGCGCGGACGAACAACGACGAGCTGGCGACACTTTTGCTGCGCCTGCCACAGCGCTTCGGCCGCGACCACTCCGTATGACTTGGCAATCGGACACGCTGCCAGCACGACTCCACTGCGCCGCTCCGGATCACCCGCGACGACAATCGGTTTGTTTCGCAGCTCTGGATTGGCCCCTTTCTCGATACTGGCATAAAAGCTCTGCATGTCGATCAAAAATACGATCCGCTTGTTCGCATTGGACATACGATCATCCCCTAAATAAGAACTTATGTTCCCTTGTTGCTTTGTTCTTATTATAGCAAACGAACGTTCGTTTTTATGCCTGTCTCGCGCAAAAAAAAGCTAGTAATTATTTCCTCTCGGATAAGCACACATCGGTAGGTGTTCCGCAAGCGAGAGCGAATCCAATAAAGGGTTACTTTTTCACGACAGGAATCCAAATTTCGCTTCGGAAGGTTGGGGATGAAGTGTCTTTATTTTCGTTCCACAAAATCTCCGGACCCTCAGCCTGTTCATAACCAGAGGATAAAAACCATTCCGAATAAATCCGGGCCCAGACATCTTGCAGCGTATCGGGAAAAGGACCCACTGCTTCGAAGACCGCCCAGGTGGAAGCAGCAACTTCAAGTACTGCCAGGTTGTCTGGATAAGCTTTTGTAGTGGCTACGCCGATATAATGATCGAGCTCGCCATATTCCAGCCGACCTTCTGAAAAGTTCGTGGACGCACTGATCAGTCCTAGTGGTTCGATATCGGATAGCGACTTCAGCTGCTGGATCGTCTCCCTATCTAATGAAGCCCACATAGCCGCAATCTCTGGATTGACTCCACGATAAATCAGCGGGACTCTTTTTTTCAGACCCACAATACGAAATGCCTCTTTTTCTTCCATGCGGTAGTTCATGGCACTGCCTCCTTTTATGGATAGATGAAAGGTCATTCGTGGATAAGCCTTCAAGGGTTGGCCGATATGTCTGGCTTCTGTCGGAGTGACTCCATGCACATTCTGAAAAGCTCTGGCAAAGGAATCAGCCGATCCGTATCCGTATTTGATCGCAATGTCAATGATCCGCTCGTTGCTGTCCGCAAGCTCAAAAGCTGCAAGCGTAATGCGCCGACGCCGGATGTACTCGGATAGCGGAACACCAGCGAGAAAAGAAAACATTCTTTTGAAGTGATACTCGGAGCAGCAAGCTACCCGGGCGATTTCTTTATAGTCAATCTCGCTGGTCAAATTGTCTTCGATGTAGTCCAGAGCCTCATTCAGCTTTACAAGCAAATCCATGGTAATGACCTCCCTTTCCTCCTCAGAATAGCAGATGCAAAATCGGGCGATCCGACATTTCGTGCACGATGATGACGGGTCGATCTTGTGAAAAAAACGCCTATTGAAAGGAGCTCTATCACATGACAACGACTTCCCCTCTGCTCCCCCAAATCGGAGCTATTTTTGTAGCCGTCAGCGACATCGAGCGCGCACGCGACTGGTACTGCCGTCTCTTGGGCATTCCCATAGACGGTGAAATTATGTTCGGGCATATATACTGCATTCCTTTGCAAAGTGGACTGACACTCGTCCTGGACAGCAAAATCTTTCCGAAGCGTATCACAGATGATGCCCCCTTGTTTCATTTCAACACACTGGATATCGAAGCCTCCTATGCCTTTCTCAAAGAGAGCGGAGTCGAAGTCGTCACCCCTATCCAGCATGGCCACTGGTTCAACTTCCGCGATCCCGACGGCAATCTGATTATGGTAAGCCAATGTTAAATGAAAGAGGAGATACACGCATGACCATCCACTTGCGCCGAACTACACCGGCAGACATTCCTTTCGTATGCGAAGTAGAAAATGCACCAGAGAATGCCCCGTTCATTATTCCGTGGAGCGCAGATCGGCACCATAACGCTCTTGGCGACCCGGACATCCTCCATATGATTGCCGAGAAAAAAGAAACAGGCCACCCCGTCGGCTACGTCATCATCGCCGGGCTGACCAATCCTCATCAAAGTATTGAACTCATCCGTATCACAATCGCAGCAAAGGGGAACGGCTACGGTCGCAACATCCTGCGTCAGATCAAGCAGTGGGCATTTATCGAGCAAAAGGCCCATCGGCTCTGGCTGGATGTAAAAGAAACGAACGACCGCGCCCGCAGCCTTTACGTATCCGAAGGGTTTCACATAGAGGGCACCTTGCGCGATTGCCTAAAAGCAGGCGATACTTACGAATCCTTGATCATTTTATCGATGCTGGCAACGGAATATGACGCTTAAGGGGCAAATGCGTCCGGAGTCGTGACGTAGAGCCATTTTCCATCGTTGCTCGCTCCCAGAATCGATACACTTGCTGGCAGTCCTTTCACCAGCACAGATTGTTGCTTACGATCGGCATCGAACAGGAAGAGCGACGAAACGGACTCCGCCCCTTGTTCAGCTTTTTCCCAATCGATATAAACCAAATGGTGAGTGCCTGGAATCCATACCGCTTCTGGCTTCATTTCCATCAGTTTGACGTCGCCCTTAAACACTCCTGCATTCCAATACATTTGATAGGCGCCATCCGTCGACTGAATATAGCCAGACCACGCTTCTTTGGGAACCGGTGGATTCCAGCTGATCACCTTGCCTGACTGCCAATCGTAGCGTTGACGAAGCTCTTCGAAGCTATCTTCCTCTGTTCTCATTTCAAACGTCGCGTAACGTCCACCATCCATAAAACTAACGGGCTGGACTTGCCCATTCATCTCGTCTGTTGGAACCCATCCTTTGATGACACCTGGGAGGCGCCGTTCTTTTCCAGTCTCCAAATCGTACACGATCAGATCGAGGTCCTTTTTCTGTTCGGTCTTGCCCACTGCCATCAATACATGCTTGCGATCATGGCTAAAGCTGGCTCCATGTACGTATCCATCTACCTTGACACGAATGGCAAACTCGCTTTTCGGTACTTCTGTCCCTTTCGGTGGATGAGCGAAAAAGAAGCCGCGACGATCTGCCATGAAATCGCCTGCACCGCTGTAGTTGTCAGTCAGCTCCACTGGATAAGCAGTCAGCTCTTTTGTCTGTGTGTCATAAATCGAATACAGCATGGCGAAACGGGCATCGCACTCGCAATATTCTGTAAATCGCTCCAGTAGCACATACCGTTCCTCGGGGTCGATAAACTGCATGGGAGTCCTGACGGCAAAGTCCGTCATTTTCTCTTTCACCTTGCCATCGACTGAGACTCGCCAAATCTGAGACGGAGCAAACACCACCGCCGAGAAATCATTTGTATCGCCAAAGACGGTTCCCTTTACCTTCTTCGCTCCTGCTACGCTGACAACATATTCCGTCCAGCTTCTGTCCTTGGCAAGCTCAGGAAGGGTAGCCAGCAATTGCAGTTGACGGTCGTGCACCCAGTGAAACGTAAAAATCGGCTCCACGAAACCCAAATCCTCTTTTTTGGTCTCTTCCTGGGCATTTTTGCGGATGGCCTCTTCGACTGTTCCACGGTTCACGGCTTCCTTAAAAAAGATAGTGTACGCCTGTGGTGCAGGTCCCACAACCGTTCTTCGAGGAGAGCGGAGCTGTGGTGCATCGTTTAGCTGTATAACCACGTCTTCTTTCATCGCCGCGTAGTCGTAAGGCAGTTCCTTTTGCTTCCATTCCTTTGTCGTTTGGCTAGTCGTATGAGATGGGCCAGTCTGAGCAATCCGACTGTCCGTGGAAGTTGCTTGCGCGAAGTCGGATCCTGTCATGATAAGCAATGCGAACACAATGGACATACTCATTCCCCGAATTTTTCGCAAAGACAAAAAACTCGCCTCGCTTCCTAGAAAAATTTACCTTACAGAGGATAGACGTCGAGAGCTTGCTTAAGGTTTCACCCCACAAAAGAAAAAGCCTTCTCACACGCGCTTGAACGTGGGAAGACTTTCCTTTCTTAATCCAAGACGACACCGTCGAGTACGCCCTCATTCTTCAAATAGTCACGCAGCCAGTGATACTTTTCGTCACGCCAGAAGGAGTCCTCTGCTACCAGCTTGACCGTCTCCTGTCTCGCTACCTCCAGCGCTTTGTAATCACTTAATAAATCAGCGACTTTAAACTCCGGCAAGCCGCTCTGCTTGGTTCCAAAAAAATCACCCGGTCCGCGCAATTCCAAATCGCGCTGCGACAGCTCAAATCCATCCGTCGTCTCGCACATGACACGCATCCGCTCTTTTCCAATCTCGGATTTCGGATCGGCGATCAGCACACAATATGACTGTTCAGAGCCACGTCCTACGCGCCCGCGCAATTGGTGAAGCTGAGCAAGACCAAACCGCTCCGCATCATAGATGACCATATAGGTAGCATTCGGCACATTCACACCGACCTCTACGACCGTTGTACTGACCAGGACAGCGTGCTCTGCGGCAAGAAAGGCTTGCATGACGGCATCCTTTTCTTTCGCGGGCAGTCGCCCATGCATCAGGCCTACGCCGAATTCAGGGAAAATGTGTGTGAGCTGAGCATGTACATCAATCGCATTTTGCACATCGAGCTTTTCGGATTCCTCGATAAGCGGACAAATCACGTAGGCCTGTCGTCCTTTTCGTAGCTCATCCCGCATTTGCTCCAGCACAGCCGGAAACTGATCATGCTTTTTCCATGTCGTCTCAATCGGTTTGCGCCCCGCAGGCATTTGATCAATCGTAGAAACGTCCATGTCGCCAAATGCCGTAATTGCCAGTGTTCTCGGAATTGGCGTTGCAGTCATAAACAAGACATCAGGGGACAAGCCTTTATTCCGTAAAATTCGCCGCTGCTCCACACCGAATCGGTGCTGCTCGTCCGTAATCACGAGACCAAGACGAGAAAAAAAGACATCCTCTTGAATGAGCGCATGGGTACCGACTACGACATCGATTAACCCCATTTGCAGAGAGCCGATGACTTCGCGTCTACGTTTCGCCGTCAGCGAGCCCGATAAGAGCGCAACTTGAATGCCGTAATCGGATAGGAGCTTCGTCAACGACTGCACATGCTGCTCGGCGAGAATCTCCGTCGGTACCATCAACGCTCCTTGATAACCTGCTTTCACCGCAGCAATCAGCGCGATGGCGGCTACAACGGTTTTCCCCGAGCCTACGTCCCCTTGCAGCAATCGATTCATCGCATGAGGGGCCCGCATGTCGTCCAATATTTCTTTTACTACTCGTTTCTGCGCATCTGTCAGTGGGAACGGCAACCCTTTGACAAATTCCCGGACCTCTTCCATCGGAATCGCCAAAGCAACGCCTTCCGTTTGCTGCCGATTAATCTTGCGCAATGTTTGCATTTTCAACTGGAATAAGAAAAGCTCCTCGAACATAATCCGTCGCCGCGCTTGACGACCATCTTCCGCATTTTCAGGAAAATGAATCGAATGAAAGGCATCCTTCCGCGGCATCAATCGGTAGCGCTCCACGATATCCGCAGGAAGGATCTCAGGTATCTCCTTGCCATATTGACGCAACGCCTGTTGAATGGTTTTGCGCAGCAGTGTATGCGTCACATCCCCGCCAAGTGGATAGACAGGGGCGAGCTCGCCTCTTTTTGTCGCGCGTTCGGAGTCTACTTCTGTCATTTCGCTCACTGTGATTTGTAGCTTGTGCTTGTCCCATTTTCCCGTGACGAGTATTTCCTTGCCTGGCGACAGCCTGCTTTTGACAAACGTCTGATTGAACCAGACAGCCGTCACCACGACACGGTCCATGACAACCTTGACGGACAGTCGTGATTTTCTTTTTCCAAAAAAACGAACAGAGGGTTCGCCGTACACCGTACCTGCCAGCGTGACCCTCTCTCCGTCTTTTACTTCAGTCAAATCGCGCACACGGTAATCTTCATAGCGAGACGGGAAATACTCCAGCAAATCGCCAATGCTGTTGATTCCCAGTCCTGCAAATGCCTTCGCTCGCTCTTCCCCTACCCCGTGCAAAAGGGAGACGGGCGATTGATATGCACCAGCCATCTTACTTCTCCATCCGTACGCCGAACACTTTGGCTTCGATCATGCGACCCGTTTGCGTGGCAGCAAGACCACCCTGTGCGGTTTCCTTCAGCGTAGTCGGCATAGCACAACCGATTCGGTACATGGCATCGATGACTTCATCTGTTGGGATTACGCTCTTGATGCCTGCCATTGCCATATCTGCGGCTACTGTCGCAATCGCTGCTCCCATCGCATTTCGTTTGACACATGGTACTTCAACCAGTCCGGCTACGGGGTCACAGACCAGACCGAGCATATTTTTCAACGCGATCGCTACTGCTTGGGCAGATTCCTCAGGCGTACCGCCAGCCATTTCTACAATCGCCGCAGCAGCCATGGCTGTTGCAGAGCCTACCTCTGCCTGGCAACCACCCGCAGCACCTGAAATAAACGCATTATTGGCAATGCAATACCCGATAGCGCCTGCCGTGAACAAATAATTGACCATTTCTTCACGGGTCGGCTGCAGCTTGTCAGATACGGCAAACAACGTGCCTGGTACAATGCCGCATGCTCCTGCTGTAGGCGTTGCGACAATCGTGCCCATTGCTGCGTTTACTTCATTAACCGCCACAGACATCGAGACTGCATTCAAAAGTGTGGGACCGGACAAAAACGTCTTGGTCTCCATATATGTTTGCAGCTTCTTCGCATCGCCGCCCGTCAACCCGCTATGCGAGCGAATATCTTCGGTAAGCCCGCGACGCACTGCTTTTTCCATTACATCGAGGTTGGCGTACATATCTTGCATAATGGCATCCCGACTGCGCTGGGAAACTTCCATTTCTGCTTCAATCATCACCTCGGAGATCTTCTTCCCCTGGGATTCGGCCAACTCTACTAGTTCAGCCACATTACGAAACATCTGGTTGTTCACTCCTCTAATCCTGCTCGTCCTTTTGCTTAGTTCAATGCGAGCAGGGATACGTCAAAGATATGGGGAATTTGACGAATTTCCTCCAGTACTTCCGGGGAGATCGTCGAATCGGTTTCGATTGCCATCAAAGCACGCGAACCGCGTGTATGTCGAGACACTTCCATGAGTCCCACATTAATGTTGTGCTGCGTCAGCACCTTTGCCACAGCCGCAATCATCCCGAAGCGATCTTCATGCAGAACCAAGAGCGTCGGTGTATCGAAGCCCAACTGAAAGGAAAACCCGTTCACTTCCAACACTTCGATCTTCCCGCCACCAATGGAGACACCAACGATTTCAATCTGACGCTCATCATCAGACAGCTTGATCCGCGCCGTATTCGGGTGCTCTGTCAAAATGTCAGAAGTGGACAACTCCACTTCCATGCCAGCTTTTTCTGCAATCACCAGCGAATTTTTCAGACGCAAATCCGACGTGTCAAAGTCAAGAATTCCTGCAACAGTCGCCACATCAGAACCATGTCCTTGATACGTTTTTGCAAATGAACCGTAAAAAACAATTTCTGCTCGCAAAGGCATTCTGCCAAACAGCTTGCGAGCCACACGACCGATACGGGCTGCACCAGCCGTATGGGAGCTAGATGGTCCAACCATAATTGGACCGATAATATCAAATACGCTTTTGTACTTCAACCGGTTCTCCTCCCGAATCACAAGGGGTTCAACAAGATTCACTCTCATTGTATCCTACAGCCTTTGAAAGCGCTACAGAGGAAACTGTACGTAAAGCAATCATAACCGATTTCCGGAGGCAACATGCGGTCAAATCAGGATAAATGAAAAAACTCCCTTTGAAAAAAATGGGGACGGGAATCTTCTTTATCATTGCTCTACGCCCAATAATCACCAGAACCTCTGTATAAAAAAGAAGCCCCCTGCCTCAGGGAAGCTCCTCTCCATACTGAATATGCCTTACCTATCTTTTACCATGACGATCCCGAGTAGACCGGGACCTGTATGCGTACCGATCACCGGACCAATCTGTTCCAACCAAGAATCCGTTACCGCAAACTCTTGCTTGAGTCGCTCCAAGAGCTCAGCCGCTTGATCGGGAACACTGCTGTGCAGCACAGCGATTTTCACTGGCTCGCCTTGCGCGTATTCCTGCAACGCTTCAAATACGCGATTCAGAGCTTTCTTCGTCCCGCGTACCTTGTCAAAAGCAGAGACGTACCCGGCAGGATCCAGTGTCAAAATCGGCTTGATGTTCAAGAGCGAACCGATGACAGCAGATGCTTTGCCGATTCGACCGCCTTTTTGCAGGAACTCCAGTGTATCCACAATAAAGTATACCTGCACCTCATCCAAGTAACGATCAATCTGATCCAGAATTTGCTCCTTGTTCTTGCCTGCTTGAGCGGCTTTGGCAGCCTCTACGCAGATCATTCCGTGAACAAATGAGGCTTTGCGAGAATCGATCACCGTAATGTCGATATTTTCATCCAACATCGACTTGGCGATCATCGCTGACTGATACGTACCCGATAAGGAACCCGATAAGAGTATCGCAATGATTTGCACGTCCTTGCCATATTTCTCATGGATCGCTTTGTACGCTTCAGCAAATTCAAGCGGAGACGGCTGCGAGGTTGTCGGCATCACGCTCGATTGCTTCAGCTTATCGAAAAACTCCGAAGACGAGATAGTGACCGCGTCCACATACGTTTCCGCCCCAAACATGATTTTTAACGGGACGGCCACGATCCCCAATGACTGCCTCGCAGACGCATCGATATCAGACGCACTGTCGGTAAGAATCACAATTGGCATTCTCGATCGCTCCTCTCCCTGTTCATTCGTTCAAAAAATAGGCTTTTACTCGACAGAAAAAATGAATGGATACAACGGTTGACCGCCTGCCTGGATCTCAACTTCCACATCCGGGTATGAATCGGACAAAGCTTTTTCCAAAGCATGAGCTTGATCTTCTGTCGCATCTTCCCCTAAGAAAATCGTAATGATTTCGGAGTCTTCATCCACCATTCCCAAGAGCAGCGTCGTTGCGCAAGCTAACAAGTCAGGATTTGCTGTGACGATTTCTTTCTCGGCCATGCCGATAAAATCGCCTTCTTTGATTTCTACCTCACCCATTTGCGTGTCGCGAACCGCGTGCGTCACCATTCCGGTTTTCACCTGAGCAATCGCCTTGGTCATCGCTTGCACGTTCGCTTCCGGCTGGGCATCTGCACGGAAGCTGACAAGTGCTGCCAACCCCTGTGGAATGCTCTTCGTCGGTATGACAGAAACCGGAACTTCAGCTAGCTCTGATGCCTGCTGTGCTGCCATGATGATATTGCTGTTGTTTGGCAGGATGATGATGTGCTGGGCATTCAGTCCTGCGACGGCCTTCATGAAGTCCTCTGTGCTCGGGTTCATCGTTTGGCCGCCCTCTACTACCACATGCACACCCATGCTGCGCAGAATCGTAGCGATTCCCTCACCAGCAGCTACCGCGATCAATCCGTATGGAAGCAACTCTGTAGCAGGTTTAGCAGCTGTTTCTGGCTTCGCCTGTCCTTTGCTTTCTTCCGCTTTGAGAATGTTCGCATGCTGCTCGCGCATGTTTTCTATCTTCAGTCGATGCAGGCTGCCGAATTGCTGAGCGTATTGCAGTACGCTTCCCGGATGCTCTGCATGAATATGTACCTTGACAACTTCCTCATCAGAGACGACCAGTAGTGAATCACCCATTGTATCCAGATGACTGCGAAACAGTGCCTCTGAAAACGGCTTTTTGTTCGGCTCGGTGCTATGCGCGACATGAACCATAAACTCCGTACAGTACCCGTACGTGATGTCTTCTGTTTTCATGTGGATTTGTGCATGATGCTGCTCAGAAATGAGCTTGTCCAACTCTTCCTGACCGATTTTGGGTACCGAACGCTCGCGATCGGCGGATAGTTCTTCCCCGCGCAATGCTCGCAAAAACCCTTCATAAATAAACAAGAGACCTTGTCCACCTGAGTCGACTACTCCCACTTCTTTTAGAACAGGCAGCATTTCCGGCGTACGCAACAGCGTAGCTTGCGCCTGCTCGTATGTTTTTTCCATGACAGAGATAATGTCATCTGACGTGCGTGCTGCACGCACAGCCATCTCCGCCGCTTCACGGGCAACAGTCAAAATTGTGCCTTCTACCGGCTTCATCACTGCCTGATACGCAGAGTCAACACCAGCTTTCAAGGCATCGGCAAACTGACGGGCGTTAACCTCATCTTTTCCATTGACTGATTTGCTGAAGCCGCGGAATAACTGGGACAAAATCACGCCGGAGTTACCGCGCGCGCCCATTAACAGACCTTTTGCCAAAGCAGCAGCCGATTCAGTGATTCGGGGGATTCCTTTCGAGACAGCTCCTCCACACCGGAAGAGAAAGTCAAATTCATGTTTGTCCCCGTATCGCCATCCGGCACAGGAAAGACGTTTAATCCATCCACTACTCTGACGTTGTCGGATAAAAGGTTCGCCCCCAGGTAAACCATCCGGCTAAACAGCACGCCATCTAGACGCGTATGTACCAACTGATGTTCCTCCTTACATATCCCTGTCTGTACGAACTCCCTGCACAAAAATATTAACAGCAGTCACATCAATGCCTACCGTTTGCTCCAAGGTATATCGAACACGGCGTTGAACGTTGCCTGCCACCTCAGAAATTTTCACGCCATAGCTGACGATAATGTGCATGTCCAATACTACTTCGCCATTTGTGTTATGAACGACGACACCTTTGCTCAGGTTGTCTCTTCCTAACAGCTCAGCGATTCCATCTTTCAACGCTTTGCGAGAAGCCATGCCCACAAGTCCAAAAACTTCCATGGCCGCGCCTCCAGCAATCCGTGCGATCACATCTTCTGTAACATCGATCTTTCCTAGCGATGTATTCATTTCCACCGTCATGCAAGGACTCCTCCTCTGTTAAACAGCTTGACCGTCATAGGTAAGCGTAACCATGCTTCCTTACAATTCTACACTAACACTTAATAGAAATGAAGCGTTTTGTCGATCCTATCAACCCTACGAGAAAGACTGGGTAAATCATCTTGTCAAGTATTGCAATTGACAGCAATGTTGTGCTAATATAATCGAGTATTTGTATTTCCCACAAAGGAAATCCCGTTTAGATGTAACAAGGGAGGTGGATCGTAATGGCACGTCGTTGCTTTGTAACAGGTAAATCTGCTAAAGCTGGAAACGCTCGCTCCCACTCCATGCGCGCAACTCGCCGCACCTGGGGTGTCAACGTACAAAAAGTGCGCATTCTCGTAAATGGAAAACCGAAGCGCGTTTATGTAAGTACTCGAGCACTGAAATCCGGTCTCGTAACTCGCGTATAGTTAATCTCAGCTATGCGAAAAAAAGCACCCTCGAGGTGCTTTTTTGCATTTCTCCCGTTTCTCCACTCTTCTCCCAAAGGAGGCTCGGGGCCGAGACTTCACTTTTTCTTGTTGAACGCCTCGATGATGCCCCGAATCATGCCACCCAGGAACTTCGGCAACTTGATGGTGTAAAACCGCATGCTACCCCTCCTCACCGAAATTACTACACACGATACAAATACACGCCGGCCCCTATGAGTGCTAATGCCAATAGGCTATACCAAACCCACGGAGGTGCCCAATACAGGAAAATGGTGATTCCCCCGACAGCCAACGCTACCCCGAGAACACGTCGCAAGGCGCCCCCCTGTCGCAGGCGATAGGAGCGCAATCCCATTTCGCGTAAGCACCTCCTTTAGGTGTTCTCAAAAACGTGCATATTACATCATATTCTGCTGTCGGATAAACATGTATCCTGCCACCTGAAAAAAGTATATGTCTAAGAAGTAAAAAATCAGGCAACGAAAACTCGCTGCCTGATTACATTATGTGGATAGTTTGTACATGATACCGATTTTTTCCTTTTTCTTACGCAACTCGATCGCGTGCAGGAAACAGCAGCTGCGATGCGCTGCTAAGCACAACTGTCAAGACGACTCCCGCAATAATCATTTCTGGCAACAGATACGTGATGTTATAAATGAGGGAATATTGCCAGACTGGTACACCTTCTGGAGCGTAGCTGCCAAACCAAATAACACCCGATAGAAAATGGCAGACAAATCGTCCAATCACGCCGATGAGCAAGCCGCTCCACAGTACCATGATTCGTTGCTTTGTTCCTTCGTAGCCAGACAAGCGAAAAAGCCCAGCGAGACCAAGCGCACCAAAAGCAAGAGGATAATCCAGCAACAGCTGAACCGGATGGACAACTGTACTGCCCAAGAACAATTGAAGAAATCCGACAACAAGCCCTGTCATGACACCAGCAGCGAGTCCACGGCGAACAGCGATCAACGCGATTGGTACCATCACCAGGGACACAGAGCCACCCTGTGGCATATCGAAGACCTTGATCTGACTAAAAACAATTGCAAGAGCCGCCATCATCGCCATTTCCAACAAAATGACCAATCGTTGACGATCCAAAATAGTCACTCCCCAAAATAGAATAAATAAAAATTTTTTTACACTGATAATGTTTCTGATTCTAGCCCAAGTCTATGCTCGTGTCAAAGAAAAAAGCCGCTGCCTCATCGGCGCTGCGGCTAGTTGTATTACCGAACCTTCTCCAAAAACTGCTGGGCACGTTCACTTCTTGGCTTTTGGAAAAACTCTTCTGGTGGCGTATCCTCCAAGAGACGACCATCATCGAGGAATAAAATACGATCTGACACCTCTTCGGCAAAGCGCATTTCATGCGTGACGATTGCCATGGTCATTCCGCTATCAGCGAGCCCCTTCATAACCTCCAAAACCTCCTTGACCATCTCTGGGTCGAGGGCAGAGGTCGGCTCGTCAAACAGCATGATTTGCGGTTCCATCACAAGTGATCGGGCAATGGCTACACGCTGCTTCTGACCACCTGACAAACGTGATGGAAAGACATCCGCTTTGTCTGCTAGTCCTACGCGCGCCAATAGTTCTCTCGCCTTTTTTTCCGCTTCCGCCGCAGACATGCCTTTTACTTTCATCGGAGCATAGGTCAAGTTCTTTAACACTGTCATATGCGGAAACAGGTGAAAATGCTGGAAAACCATCCCGATTTGTTGGCGAATGCCCATCACGTCGGCTTTTGGCGCGGTGATTTCCTGTCCGTTGATTGTAATGGTACCCGTCGTTGGTGTCTCCATCAGGTTGATGCAACGCAATAGCGTAGACTTCCCCGATCCAGATGGACCGATGATGGCGACAACCTCCCCTTTACCGATGTTCGTCGTGATGCCCTTCAACACATTCAGTTGCCCAAATGACTTCGTAATGTTATCGATCTTAATCACTGAGTCTCATCCTCCGTTCCAGTACGCGAGCTACCCAAGTCAGGATCATAACCATGACATAGTACAGGATACCGGCCATCATGTATGGCTCAAAATAGCGGAAGATGGTGCCTTTGACCACATTCGCGTTCTGCATGATGTCTGCAAGACCAATCGTGGAAACGAGTGCGGATTCCTTCAAGAGTGCAATTGTTTCATTGACAAGAGCAGGCAAGATATTTTTGACAGCCTGCGGCAAAATAATGTCGAGCATCATCCGGTGATAAGGTACCCCAAGCGCTTTGGCCGCTTCCCACTGCCCTTTATCCACCGCCAAAATTCCACCACGAATAGTCTCGGAAATGTATGCACCTGAGTTTAATGTAAACGTCAAAACAGCTGCTTCCAGTTGTGAAATATTGTAGCCAGTAAGCTGTGGCGTTGCAAAATATACAAAAGTCAGCTGCAAAATCAAAGGTGTCCCGCGGAAAACAGACGTGTAGGCAACCGCGAGCCAGTTCAGCAATTTTACATTCGAAATTTTAATGAGTGCGAGGATGGAGCCCCAGAAAAATCCTAATACAACCGAAATCAAGGTAACAAGTAGCGTGCCCTTTATCCCTTCCAATATGAAAGGAATATAGGGCACGATTTGTTCAAAATCCAAATTCATGCCCATTCTCCCCTCTTGCTGCTTATACAGTTATTCTTCGTTGTCTGGAGAGATTATTGACCGAACCATTTTTGAATCAGCTTGTCCATTTCTCCGTTTTCTTGCATCTTTTTAATCACTTCATTAAATTTCTGTACGTGCGGCGATCCTTTTGGGAACGCAACAGCGGAGCCATTCTTTTCATTTTCTTCCATTGTGGTGAATTGCAGAGAGTCATTGTTTGCCACGAAGCCTTTCGCTACCGTGTCCTCAATAATGGCAGCATCTACGCGGCCCGCTTTTACTTCTTCGACGATCTCAGGCAGCTTGTTCAGTGAAGTGATCTGCAAGCCGGAAACAGTCTTTGCAAGTTCTTTTGCTGCCCCTTCCTGAATAGAGCCGAGCTGTACCGCCACTTTTTTGCCAGCCAATTGCTCAGGCTTGGTCAGATTGCTGTCTTTCTTTGCTACGATTGTATTTTTCGCATCGTAATAGATGGTAGAGAAATCAGCGTTCTTCTCGCGCTCAGGTGTTGCTGTCATGCCCGCCATAACGAAATCCGCGCGATTCGTTTGCAGCGCCGGAATAAGTCCGTCAAAGTTCATGTCGTTAATTTGCAGTTCGTAGCCGAGCTCTTTTGCAATGTATTTCGCGATATCAATGTCAAAGCCGACAATCTCGTCTTTTCCACTGCTCAGATCGTGATATTCATACGGCTTATAGTCCGCAGAAGTAGCCATGACCAATGTTTTCTTGTCTCCAGCAGAAGGTGCAGGTGCTTGTCCTGTTGCGGTTTGATTGCCTGTACCACATCCGGCGATTACCACTGCCGCAAGCATGGAAGTAAGTGCCAGAGAAATAAATGATTTTGTTTTCTTCATGATGAAACCCCCGTTGTTATGATTTTTACGCATAAAGCAGTCTATTCGTAGCATTAATTTGCATGAAAACTTATATTTATGCATCACAATGATTATTTTACTCATAATCTGAACAATTTCAATCATTTTTTACTTGTGTTTTAAACACGGAATATACAGAATTTTATGTACAAATCTTTATTTTTGTGGCAGAAAATCAAACAAGGCTTTATAGTGCTAGTAAAAGGATTTACAGGAGGCTGACATGGAGAAAAATTGGACGTCCTATTTTCGGCAGCAGCTCCCAGAAATTATTGAGGAACTGCGTACATATGTAGAGATGGAAACACCCACCCATAACAAGAAAGCTGTCGATCAATTAGGCAGCCTGATCGCAGAACGCTTTCGCCAATTGGGATGTCGGGTGGAGAGCTTGCCACAAGAGCAATACGGAAATCAGCTGCGCATGGAGTATGGAAATGGCGATGAACAAATCCTCATTCTCGGTCACTTCGATACCGTAAAAGAGATTGGAACATTAGCTGTTGAGCCTTGTCGCGAGGAAAATGGCCGACTCTATGGGCCTGGTACATACGACATGAAAGCAGGGATCGTTTTTAGCTATTTCGCCCTGCGTGCCATGATGGAACATAATCTTTCGCCCAAACATAAGCTCGTCTTTTTTTGGAACACCGATGAAGAGATCGGCAGTGTTTCCTCCGAAATGCTCATTCGAGAGGAAGCAAAAAGAAGTAAATATGCATTGGTACTGGAGCCCGCTGCTGGAGATGGCTCTTTGAAAACAAGCCGCAAAGGCGGCGGAGACTTCATTCTGAAAGTAACAGGCCGCGCTGCACACGCAGGCAATGATCACGCCAAGGGGATCAATGCGATTGCTGAGCTGGCTCACCACGTCCTCGCGATTCAATCGTTTACGAATTATGAAGCGGGCACAACCTTGTCTGTCGGCACCATTACAGGTGGAAGTGCATCAAATGTCGTGCCTGACTTTGCCATGACTGAAATTGATGTCCGTATCCAAAGTCGCGAGGAAAGCGAACGCATTACCCGATTGATGAATCAACTGACCCCTGTCCATCCGGAAGCCAAGCTGTTCGTGGAAGGCGGAATCACCAAACCTCCTATGGAACGAACCGCTGGTACCGAGCAACTGTTCTTGCACGCACAGGAACAAGCGCGTCTGGAAGGTTTTGAATTGACGGAGCAAGGTGTCGGTGGAACAAGCGATGGAAACTTCGCCGCTGATGCCGGAACACCAACACTTGACGGTTTGGGACCTGTTGGTGATGGAGCCCACGCTTCTCATGAGCATATCGTCATTGACGCTATTCCTGGCAGGATTGCCGTCATGCTTCGGATGTTTTTAACCTTGTCATAATAATTTTACAGGTGTATAATTTTATGGAAAATTAAGGCTCCGTCTACTTAACGACGGAGCCTTATCTGCACTATTTTTGAATGGGCAATCATATATATTCCTATTCGAATAACAAGGAGAGGGAAAACATGGAATCAATCACCACATCGCCAAGCAATCCCGTAGGATTTTGGCTCCGACTCGGTGCCGGTCTGCTAGATGCAATCATTGTCGGACTACCGCTACTACTGATCACCTATATCATTACAGGCAATACAGAAGACAATCTTGTTACCAATATTATCTCCTCGCTCTACAGCCTACTCGTACCTGTATTTTGGCATGGCTATACGGTGGGAAAAAGAATTGTCGGTATTCGCATCGCCCGAATCGATGGAGAGCCGGTAGGAGTCGGAACTATGCTGTTACGCAACTTGGTCGGAGGAATCGTGTACGTCATTACACTCGGTCTTGGTATCATCGTCAGCGCCATCATGATTGCTGTTCGCCAGGATAAACGCTCGATCCATGATTTGATCGCCGGTACGTATGTAACCTCGAATCAGCCTTAATTACCATTCATCATACATAAAAATAGCAACTCTGCGACGAGCCCCCTTGGAATCAAATCCAAAGGGGCATTTTTATTAGATTGGCGCCCACAACAGCATGTCCCGACTAGAAAAGACCGGATATAATCATCCGGCCTTTTTCACGTTTATTGGAACAGCACCTTATCAGTTTTTGCATCCATAAACACCATTGTTGTGTAAGGCGGTAGGCTTGCCCGTACTATGATATAAGGTGTGTGCACCGCTGGCATTGTAATATCTTCTGGAGCAGGATTTGTCAGCTCTACATATACCGTGAGCATTTCCCATCCTTGCTCTGTTCCAACAACCTTCAAACCATAGCCAGAGGTAGGCACTTCACCACGGGAGACTACATACAAGTCACCTTGGCGATGTACACCCTTCTTCGCCTTTACTTTCCCTACGAAAGCTCGTTCAGCCGCTGACAATGTACTTTCTTTTTCGATAGACAATTTTTTCGTTTGCACGTCTACTTGAGAAGCCGTGATCGACTCCGAATGTTTTTGTTCAGCATGCACGGCAGCTTGTGAAAATGGCAGAATGGAGAGAATGGTGAGAACCGCTACACTGTTTTTCCATAACGATTTCATACATGATCAACTCCTGATTTTTTTTAGAGGGCGAGAAACATTTCTTGATACTGGCCAGTATCTCTCAGACAGGAAATTTTTACCATCTATCTGGATAATTTGATTTAATCATTATATTTATTAAAAAGCAATATTTTCCAAAATGTTTTATTTTTGTTAATTAACTTTTACCATATATACCCAAAAATCCTTGTTATAGCAAGAATAATTCAATTTTATTCAATTTGTAATACGAACGATAATTATACTTTTATTTTTATTATTAATTGATTTATCATATAATTAGTTATAATATTCAGATGATTACAAACCGATTATAAACAGAGGAAGGCACAAAAAAGCTGACGCCGATTGCATATCGTCGTCAGCTTACAGGAGCTAAGTGTTTTTCTTATTGTCCACGAATTGCAGCGATTGCTTGACCGCGATTTTCCTGATTGAATACGGCGCTTCCCGCAACGAGGACAGTGGCACCTGCTTCCTCGCACAAACGTGCTGTTTGTGCATTGACACCGCCATCGATTTCGATTTCCACATGCCCCAAGCCACGCTCGTTCAGCATTTGACGCAACTGGGCAACCTTTGGCACAACGCTGTGAATGAACTTTTGTCCACCAAAACCAGGGTTCACTGTCATAAGGAGAACCATATCCAAATCAGCGAGGACTGGCTCGATCGTGGAAATCGGTGTAGCCGGGTTCAATACCACTCCCGCTTTCACCCCTTGCTCCTTGATCAAGTACAGCGTGCGATGCAGATGACGGCATGCTTCCTGATGAACTGTAATCCAGTCTGCCCCACTTTTCGCGAATTGCGGAATGTAGCGATCTGGTTCCTCAATCATCAAGTGCACATCGAGAGGCAGCTTGGTCACTGGGCGAATCGCCTCCACAATCAGAGGACCGATCGTAATGTTTGGAACGAAGTGTCCATCCATCACATCCACGTGAATCCAGTCAGCTCCTCCCTTCTCGACATCGAGAATTTCTTCACCCAGACGGGCAAAATCAGCAGATAGGATAGAAGGTGCGATTTTTACCATGGTTTGTTCCTCCGTTGGTATTCTTTTAGCTCGTCGCGGAATTGTTTGTAGTGCTCGTAGCGCTGTTCGCTGATCTCTCCAGCCTCCAGCGCGGCCTGAACAGCACAAGCTGGCTCGCTTACGTGTAGACAGCCACGGAACTTGCATTCCGAGCTGCGATCGGCAAAGTCCCGGAAGGATTCCGCCAGGTCAAGCTCGGAGAAATCGATAAATTCCAGTGAACTGAAGCCCGGTGTGTCTGCCACATAGCCGCCGCCCGCAAGCGGAATCAGCTCGACATGACGCGTTGTATGCTTTCCACGTCCGAGCTTTTGGCTGACATCTCCTGTCTGCAGGCTGACACCCGGGAACAGCATGTTGATCAGAGAGGATTTGCCTACACCTGACTGACCGGCAAAAACCGAAATACGGTCCCGCAAAATCTCATGCACGTCCTCTACACCACGCTCATCGGCCGTGGAGGTCGGAATCACGCGGTACCCGATCGCTTCATACTTCTCCACGATTTCGGTTACCTCTTCTTCCGACACTTGATCGGCTTTGGATAAGACAATCACGGAATCAATCCCTGCATGCTCCGTGTGCGTCAGGAACTTGTCCAACAGCAACGGACTGAACATCGGCTTGTACATCGAGAAGACAAGTACCGCCTGATCCACATTGGAAATGGGCGGACGAACCAACTCATTCGTCCGTTCGCCCACCTCCATGATATAGCCTTCTTCCTCATTGATCACATCGTAGACGACCCAATCCCCAACCAGTGGGTTTACTTTTGCGTCTTTTTTCTTGAAGAGCCCTCGTGCACGGCAACTGTAGATTCGCCCTTCGTCGGCTACATAATAGAAACCGCTGAGCGCTTTCACAATCCGTCCTTCTGGCATTCATGTCCCTCCACTACACTATGGCAAGCTGCTATAGGAAATCGAATACTTTTGTGCCTCCATAAAGTTGTTCATGTTCGGCCCTTTGACCAACAGCCTGATCAACGCATCTTTTTGAGGCGACACTACGTATTGCACGTTGTATTCTTTGCTTTCAGTAACCGTCTCAGTCTGCACAACCTTCGTACCGCTGGCATCCGTTACTTCAATTTGCACTTCCAATGTATCACCAGGCATCACATCGAGATAGACAGGTGAAGTCCCGGTCTTGGCGTCCTGCGGATATTGGCCATTGCTGACCTCAAGTGGAATCGCTACGTCCTTTTGCACATCCATTCCTGGATCGTATGGGTGAGTGCTGAGAACAATGCCTGGTTTGTCGGTTGTATAAGTAGGCACTTCGGTGATTTTCCCGACAGACAGCCCTTTTTTGAACAATTCTATTTGCGCAGCCTCTACGGATTTATTCCGGACATCCGGCATTTTCACGAAGGCTTTTCCTTTACTAATCGTGACCGTCACATTCGTTTTGATCGGGAACACCTTTTCATTGGCGGCTGGGGACTGCTTGATAACCGTTCCTACCTCGGCCTTGTCGTCCTCTTCCTCTACGAAAGTGACATTCTCCAGTTTAAAACCATTGCTTTTCAATGCTTCCTCTGCTGTTGCCCGCGGCAACGTAACCAGATTTGGCATGTTGATCTCTTGTTGTCCTTTGCTTACAAACAAGGTCACAACGGAATTTTCCTTTAATCGCATGGGAGGTGCAGGGTCCTGACGAATCACCATTCCCTTTTCTATCGTATCGTTGGCTTCCTCGACGATACGGGCAACAAGTTTGGCATCCTGAATCTTTTTCTCAGCGAGAGTCACTTCGATCCCTTCTACATGAGGGACCTGTGCCTCTGGTACTGACGGGAACAGATTCAACAGTAAGTTAAATCCGAAGAATGCCAGTACGAAAAACAGTCCGATACCGCCTACCCACAGCAGAGCCTTGACCCACCATTGTTTCTTTGCTGGTTTGACATCCTCTTCTTCTGTACGCTGCTCATAGCGGCTACGCCCCGCTCCTCCGGTTTTGCCATTGGTGTGGCCTTCGAGCATGTCAGGTGTGATGATCGGCACCACTCGCGTCATCTCTTCATCCACCGGGAACGTCAGCTTTTCTTCGTTTAATCGTTCCGGGAACAGGCAGGTCTCCAAATCTTCTAGCATTTCACTCGCGGATGCGTATCTGAGAAATGGATCCTTTACCAGCGCCTTCAAAATGACATTTTCCACACTCTGTGGGATAGCCGGATTGACCTGGCGCGGCTCTGGAAGCGGCTCCTGCAAATGCTTGAGCGCCACTGATATAGGCGAATCACCGGAAAACGGCAGTTCACCTGTCACCATTTCGTACAAGACGATCCCCAGTGAGTAAATATCAGATTTTTCCCCGGTAATCCCACCGCGTGCCTGCTCTGGCGAAAAATAATGGACAGAGCCAAGCATCGCATTCGTATGCGTAATCGTTGCGGAAGTAACGGCTCGCGCAATCCCGAAATCCGTAACCTTCACCCGACCATTTTTTCCAATCATAATGTTATGCGGCTTAATATCTCGATGAATGATCTGGTTTTGATGCGCATGATCAAGTGCATCGCAAATTTGCTCGGCGATCCGCACTGCCTCTTCTACCGGCAGCGCGCCACGTTGAATGATGACCTCTTTCAACGTATAGCCTTCTATGTACTCCATCACCATATAATGGGTATCGCCATCCTGACCGACATCATACACCCCAACCACATTGGGGTGAGATAAGCTCGCCACCGCCTGCGCTTCACGTCGGAAACGATTGACGAAATCTTCGTCCGTACCAAACTGTGAACGCAACACTTTGACTGCCACTGGACGATTCAAAATTAAATCTTTGGCCTTGTATACAATGGCCATACCGCCCCCACCGACGCGGGATTCTATTTGGTATCGTCCTCCCAGTCGTTGACCTTCCATCTCTCTCACCCCTCTTTCTGACCGGCATCAAGCGTATTTCGTACGGCAACCAGCGTTATGTTATCTTCCCCACCGGCATCCAGTGCTTCCTGCACCAAACCGTCCACCTTCGCTTGTAACGATATCTGTTTCTGCAAATTTTCTTCCAAGGAAGGATGACTGACTTTATTGCTCAATCCATCTGAGCAAATCAAGACGACATCACCCTCTGACCATTCAAACTGTCCAAGATCAATGAGCACATCCGGCTCTGTCCCGAGCGAACGCATGATAACGTTGCGGTGAGGGTGGACAGACGCCTCCTCGGCTGTAATCTGTCCACTTTTCACCAGCTCATTGACAAGAGAATGGTCTTCTGTTTTCATGACCAGTCCGTCTTGGTTGTAAAAATACAGACGGCTGTCGCCAATATGCGCGGTAATCACGGAGGATTGGTCAAACAAGGCAGCAACCACAGTTGTGCCCATGCCACTACACTCCGGATGTTCAGCCGCATATTCATAGACTTCTTTATTTGCAAGCAGGACGGCGTTCATCAACTGCTCACGCACATCCTCTGCTTCGAGGTCCCCATCTAGGTGACGCAGTTCTTTTACTATTCGCTCAACAGCTAGGCGACTGGCAATATCACCAGCCTGATGGCCACCCATACCATCTGCTACAATGGCGAGCACGCGTCCGTTTAAATCGGTCACACAGGCATAATAGTCCTCGTTAACCTGACGAACGCGGCCAACATGGGATTTCATCGCGATTTCCATGGCATCACCCCACGGTTTCTTTAGCGTGTTGTGCCCTCAATTGTCCGCAAGCAGCAGCAATGTCACTGCCTTGCTCGCGTCTGATGGTCACATTGATTCCTTTTTCCTCTAAGATGCGTTTGAACTGAAAAATCTCATTGCGTGGCGTGCGTACATAATCACGCTCTGGTACGTAGTTCACCGGGATCAGATTCACGTGGCAAAGCATGTCGCCAATGAGTTCAGCCAACTCCTCTGCATGCTCGGGCTGATCGTTTTTCCCGCCGAATAGACCGTACTCAAAACTGATGCGGCGCCCTGTCTTGTTAATGTAATGGTGGCATGCTTCCATCAGCTTAGCGAGCGGGAAGCCGCGGTTGATCGGCATTAGCTGGCTTCTCAACTCCGTGTTTGGAGCGTGCAGGGAAATCGCCAAGTTCACTTGTCCGCCTCGTTCAGCAAACTCGTAAATCTTCGGCACAATTCCACTGGTGGAAACTGTAATGTGACGAGCACCGATATTCAAGCCACGGTTATCGTTGATGACAGACAGGAACGCCATCAGGCTCTCGAAGTTCTCGAAAGGCTCCCCGATCCCCATGACAACAACGTGACTGACGCGCTCACCTTCCGCATCCAATCTGCGTTGTGCCGTCAATACTTGAGAGACGATTTCACCTGCATCCAGGTTACGTTTTAGTCCCCCTAATGTAGATGCACAAAACGTACATCCGATACGGCAGCCCACCTGCGTCGTAACACAGATGCTGTTTCCGTAGTTATGACGCATAATCACCGTCTCAATCGCATGCCCATCGACAAGCTGGAACAAAAACTTGATCGTTCCGTCCTGCGACTCTTGATGTGTGATTTCCTTGAGTGGCTCCATGCGGAATGTATCCGCCAGCTTTTGGCGCAGCTCCTTGGACAAATTGCTCATCTCTTCAAAAGAAGTGACGCGCTTTACATATAGCCAGTCAAAAATTTGTTGCGCACGAAATGCTTTGTCGCCGGCACTAACCAGCCATTCCTTCATTTCATCTTGCGTCAAACTGTAAATAAGCGGCTTTGCGCCAGTAAATGTCGTTAACGGCATTCTATCTCCACATCCTCAAAATCATTGCTTGCCTAAATCCATTCTATCATTGTACCTCGTGGGGCGTCTCGCTTCAAACGGTTTTGACATCCAGATTCATAAATGCGTCACTTTTCCTAGTGTAAACCAATCTAAGCGCTCGCAAACAAAGGCAAAGGAGTGGCATTTTCCACCTGTTGGTGCGCCACCCCTTGCTTGTACGTCCATTACCTTATCCTCTTCGTTTCAATCGCGCGATAAAAAATCCATCACTCTCGAAATGGTGAGGCAAAATTTGTACGCAGGCTCCGGTTTCATCGACATGCACTCTAACGGCCTCAGGCAGGTCTTGTGCCAGTGTATTATCGAATACGAAATCAGGGTGTTCTTCAACAAAGCGGCGAACAATCTCCTGATTTTCTGCTGGCTCAATTGTACATGTGCTGTAAACCATGACACCACCCTGAGCAAGCATCGGCGCCAATGTCTTGAGCAGTTCGTACTGTAGCTGAGCAATCGCACGGACATCTTCCGGCGTTTTGTTCCATTTCAGGTCAGGCTTGCGACGAATTACGCCAAATCCGGTGCATGGCGCATCCAGCAAGATTCGATCGAAAGTTCCCAACGCTTTTTCAGGTAGGTCCAGTGCATCACTAACAATTGGCTCGATGATCGTAATCCCGAGTCTTTTCGCTGCACCAGCAATCAGATCGCGTTTGTGCGGATGCACGTCACTCGCAATGATTTGCCCGCGGTTTTCCATCATTTCCGCTATGTGCGTTGTTTTTCCACCAGGTGCCGCGCAGGCATCTAATACACGCATGCCTGGTTGGGCTGCAAGAGCTGGTGCTACGAGCATAGAGCTCTCATCCTGAATCGTGAAGTAGCCTTCCTTGAATAAGCGTGAGCCTGCTGCATGTCCGCCTTCCATCAGAATCGCGTGAGGACTGACAGACGACGTTTGTCCTTCCAGCCCTTCTTCCGCCAGCTTGTCCAGCACTTGTTCCTTCGTCGTTTTCCATGCATTGACTCGGACTGAGCTATGCGGCGTTCTGTTGTTCGCTTCGCAAATCGCAATCGTCGTCTCTTCGCCATATACGGCGAGCCACTGACGCACAAGCCATTCTGGATGAGAATAGGCTACAGCGATTTGCAGGGCACGACCGCCTTTTGGCTGACGCTCCCACACATCCGGCTGGCGCAGCACATTGCGCAAAACACCGTTGACCATCGAAGCAATCCCTTGATGACCGCGTTTCTTGGCGATTTCAACTGCTTGGTGTACGGCAGCGCGTTCAGGAATACGGTCCAAAAAACGAATTTGATACAAGCTGAGACGCAGTAAATTGCGGACCCAGGTTTGGACCTTTTTATTCCCGACAAAATGGGACAGGACATGATCCAGCGTCATTTTTCGCTGAATGGTACCGTAAACAAGCTCTGTCACCAGCCCTGCATCTGCTGCACTGAGATTTTCCCGATCAAGGACATTGCGCAGTTCAAGATTGCTGTAGGATTTATGTTCTTCTACCCTATTCAAAACGTCGAGGGCGATATCGCGAGCTCCCTTTTTTGCCACGGACTATTCTCCTACCTTTGTGCCGATTTCAATGCTGCTGCCCGCTCCACGCAAAAAGTCGAGAGCACTCATACGTTTTTTGCCTTCTGGCTGCAATTCGGTTATTTTCACTGCACCACTACCGCAAGTGACAACAATACCGTCTTCCTCGCGAGCGATGATCGTTCCCGGCTCTTTGCCATCGCCGGACACAGGCATTTTTTCTACCCACCACAACTTCCAAATCTTGCCCTCACATGTTGTAAATGCGACAGGCCACGGATTCAAGCCACGGACTTGGTTGTAAATCTGTTCCGCAGAACGGCTCCAGTCAATTTTCTCGTCTGTACGCTTGATATTCGGGGCAAAAGTCGCTGCTGAATGATCCTGTTGCTCTGCTACAAGCTCTCCAGCCAGCAGGGGCGGAACGGTAGCAATCAACAGCTCAGAGCCTGCCGCAGCCAATTTGTCATGCAAGGTCCCCACGGTATCGCGCTCCTCAATCGGCACGACTACCTTGGACAGCATATCCCCTGCATCGAGAGCTTCGACCATGTACATGATGGTCACGCCTGTTTCCGCTTCTCCCTCGACAATCGATTTATGAATCGGGGCACCCCCGCGATATTTCGGCAAAAGAGAGGCGTGTACATTGATGCAGCCATATTTCGGGGCATCGAGCAGTTTTTTAGGCAAAATCTGCCCGTACGCCGCTGTAATGATCAGATCGGGCTCGAGGGCCAACACTTCTTCAAGTGCATCCTCAGCCTTGATTTTTTCCGGTTGCAATACCAAAAGTCCATGACGCAAAGCCGCCTCCTTCACGGGGGGCGGCGTCAATACTTGCTTGCGTCCAACGGGACGATCGGGTTGTGTTACGACTCCAATCACGTTGTAGCCTGCTTCGAGTACTGCCGTAAGACTCGATACAGCAAAGTCAGGCGTACCCATAAACAGGATGCGAGCATCTTTCAAATGGTTATTCCCCTTCCTGGTTCGGGTTTACTTTGTACACCTTGTCAGCTACATCGATAAAGAGGACGCCGTTTAAATGATCGATCTCGTGTTGAGCGCAACGTGACAACAGGTCGTCTGCCTCGAGCTCAACCACATTCCCGTTACGATCATGACCGCGCAGCTTGATCCACTTGTGGCGACGAACGTCTCCTTGCAGGCCAGGAATACTGAGGCAGCCTTCTGGATAATCGTATTGCTCCCCTTCATGCTCAATGATTTCCGGATTGATCATTTCAATCAGTCCATCACCGCAATCCATCACGATGACACGCTTGGAGATGCCCACCTGTGGAGCAGCCAAGCCTACACCGTCAGCATCGTACATCGTGTCTGCCATATCATCAAGCAGCTTGTGCAAATTGGCATTAAATTTGGTTACGACCATTGCTTTTTCACGCAAAATCGGATCTGGATGTTTTACAATTGTGCGAATCGCCATGTGTTTCATATCCTCCCTAAAGCAGTACGTAAGGGTCGACGTCAATCGTCATCAATACTTTCTGCTGTTTGTTCCATTCTTCAAACGCAGCCGTCGCCTGAGCGAGCAGGTCCGACAGTTGCGGTTCATCACGATATTTTAGCATGATCTGAAAACGAAATCTATCCTTCACCCTTGCAATGGGCGAAGCCACAGGGCCCAAGAGAATCGTCGTCTGTGCCAAACGCTGTCGCAAATAGTCAGCCATCGTATGCGCACCGCGGATCACAACAGGTACCTCTTCGTGGCTAAACGTAATTAAAACGAGACGGAAATACGGCGGGTAGCCTGTTCGTCTGCGCTGCATCATTTCATCCTGATAAAATGCGGGATAATCATGCTTGGTCGCATGAACAATGCTGTAGTGCTCCGGCGTATACGTCTGAATCACGACATCTCCGTCCAGCTCATGCCGTCCTGCACGTCCACCTACCTGCGTCAAAAGCTGAAATGTCTTCTCCGCTGCACGGAAGTCAGGCAGATGCAAGGATGTATCCGCTGCAATGATGCCCGCCAGCGTCACTCGTGGAAAATCAAGCCCCTTGGCAATCATCTGCGTACCGAGCAAAACGTCGCCTTGACCCGAACGAAATTTGTTTAGCAGCTCTTCGTGAGAGCCTTTTCGCGAGGTCGTGTCCACGTCCATTCGGATGACCCGGATTCCGGGGAATAGTTTTGCCAGCTCCGCTTCCACCTTTTGCGTTCCGGTACCAAAAAAGCGTATATGCTCACTTTGACACTCTGGACAATGCTTGGGCTGTGCGATGGTGTATCCACAGTAATGACAGCGTGCTGTATGATTCGTTTTATGATAAGTAAGCGAGATGTCGCAATGAATGCAGCGCATCGTATAGCCGCAGGAGCGGCACATGACAAAGGTAGAAAAACCTCTTCGGTTAAGGAAAATGACCATCTGTTCTTCTTTTGCCAGTCGGTCTGCAATCATCTCATGCAGCTTCCGGCTGAACATCGAGCGATTCTGGGCCTGAAGCTCCTCGCGCATATCCACAACATGAACCTCTGGCATCGGGCGATTCCCGACACGCTCCGGCATGCGCAACAGCTCGTATCGCCCACGTGTGGCCAATGCATACGTCTCCAAAGCAGGAGTGGCGCTTCCCATGACGAGGACACCCTGATTCTCTTTCGCTCGCCACAGGGCTACTTCCCGCGCATGATAGCGTGGCGTCTCTTCTTGCTTATACGAGCTCTCATGCTCTTCATCGATCACTATCAACCCAACATTCCGAAACGGAGCAAAGATGGCAGAGCGTGCCCCTACCACCACTTTGACCTGATTGCGGATGATCTTGCGCCACTCGTCATAGCGCTCTCCTTGTGACAACGCACTGTGCAAAACAGCTACGTCTGCGCCAAAACGAGCTTTGAAGCGCTCTACCATTTGCGGAGTCAGTGAAATTTCCGGAACGAGAAAGATCGCCTCGCGCCCTTTTTCCAAAGCGCGTTCGATTGCTTCGAGATACACTTCGGTCTTACCGCTTCCGGTAACGCCGTGCAGCAAGTAAGAAGCATACGTTCCCGACTCAATCGATTGCAAGATAGGGGTCAGTGCCGCTTCCTGTAAGGGAGTAAAGACGGGTTTCTGCTTTTCCTGGAATCGTCGATTGGCGTACGGGTCCCGGTAAACTTCCACTTGCTCGATCGTGATCCAGCCTTTTGATTCCAGACTTTTTAGCGGGGAGCGCGTAATTCCGTATTCATCCCGCAGCATTTGTACAGATAAGGACTGCTCCTTGTGCATAAGCATCAGTTGAAGGACACGGCGCATCTGCTCTGCCCGTGCTGGCAACGAACCAATCGCTTCTTCCAGCTTACCTTCATCCAATAAGCTTCGGACAAATGATTGCTGCTTGCGGGTAATTCTGTCTCTTACCTGATACTCGGTTGCAAGCAAACCACTCTGTATCCAACCCGGAACAAGCAAATACTCCTCCGCAAATTGCTTCTCCACTTCTGAGAGCGGAATTTGCCGTTTGCGAAACAATTCCCACAGAAGCCCGGATCTCCCGCATGCTTCTTCGTCTAATGCGTCTGTCGCCGTCAGCCACTTCTCCGACTTCCCTTTGAGCACAGCAGGGAGCATCGCCTGTACAGCCGTTACCCACGGACACAAGTATTGCTTGGACATCCATTCGCTCATTTTTAGCAGTTCTGGCGTTAGAGGAGGAGTATCGTCTTGTACCTGCACGACATCTTTTAGTCGCGAACGGTCTGGTATAGCTTCATCATCCTCTACGATCCCGATGACATAGCCTTGCAGTTGACGGGGGCCAAACGGCACAACCACACGACTGCCAATGCGAATCAGTGGACGCAACCAAGGCGGAACATGGTAATCAAAAGGTCGATTCGTCCGATTGACCGGAACGTCCACGATAATTTGGGCAATCATGACAGGTCTCGGAGCGGTCTATGCTCTTGCACGGCAAGGACAGCATCAAACAGCTTGTCTGCCACAGCCCGCTTGCTCAATTTATCCAACGCCAGTTGCTCTCCGCCACGGGTTAGCAAGGTCACGATATTCGTATCGCTCCCCATGCCTGCTCCCTCCAGCAATACATTATTGGCTACAATCATATCGAGATTTTTTCGCTCCAGCTTGGACTGGGCATGCTGTAACACATTTTGGGTCTCTGCTGCAAAGCCTACGACGAATTGCTTCGTTTTCCGCTCACCAACCGTTTTTAAAATATCGGGTGCTTTCTCTAGCACAAGGTCGAGTGGACCGTCACCTTTTTTCATCTTATGTTCAGCTACATGCTTTGGTCGATAATCGGAAACGGCTGCTGATTTGACGACGATGTCACAGTGCGGCAATTGCTCCATGACGGCATCAAACATTTCTTGTACCGATTCCACCGCGATGAATTCTACTCCATCAGGACGTGCCAAGGTAGTCGGCCCACTAATCAGTGTGACCTTTGCCCCTCTGTCTCGTGCCGCTTCCGCAATGGCGTAGCCCATTTTTCCTGAAGCATGATTGGTTATGTAACGAACGGGATCAATTTTTTCACGAGTCGGTCCCGCTGTGATCAGTACGTGCTTGCCCTGCAAATCCTTTTCTCGGATCGTTTGTCTGGTCTCATCGGAAGCAAACCATTGACGCACAGCTTCGACGATTTCCTCCGGCTCCGCCAAACGTCCTTTGCCAATCCAGCCACATGCCAATAGCCCGACACCCGGTTCAACAAACCGATAACCATAGGCGGTAAGCTTATCCATATTGGCGATAACTGCGGGGTGATTGTACATATTGACGTTCATGGCTGGCGCGACCATGACAGGAGCTTTCGTAGCCAGTACAGTCGTCGTCAGCATATCATCCGCAATGCCATTTGCCATTTTGCCGATCACGTTGGCTGTTGCTGGCGCGATCAATACGAGATCAGCTCGATCAGCCAGTTCAATATGGCTAATCACATGCGGGTCTGGCTCCGTAAATGTATCTGTATAAACAGGCAGGTGAGACAAGGCTTGAAACGTCAAAGGCTGAATAAACTGTAAGGCGCCCTCTGTCAAAATGACATGTACCAATGCACCTGCCTGTGTCAGCTTGCTGGTCAGTGCAGCAGCCTTGTAAGCAGCGATGCCGCCAGATACTCCAAGAACAATACGTTTTCCTGCAAGCGAATGCATCTGCACTCTCTCCCTTCTCCCCTATCCGAAATCCGAAAAAAACAACCTCGTGAGGTTGTTTTTAAAGGTGACTGCTTATTTGCGACCGTCCAAAAACTCGTGAACGAGCTCGTCGGAGATGAACTCTTCCAGTGCCAAACCTACAAACTTTTTGGATTTTGGTCTCACCACTTGAATTTCGCTGTTTTCGCGAAGCTGACGCGCACGCTTGGATGCGACTGTCACCAGGATGTACTTGCTCTCCGCTTTTTGGGTCAATTCGTCAATAGATGGATACAACATAATTCTATTCAACCTCCTGTAACCATTTACGATATTTGTGAACCTGACGATCTTTTTTCAGATGTTCCGCTGTAATAATTGCTTGGATTCGATCGCAAGCCGATTCGATGACGTCATTTACGACTACATAATCGTAGTGGTCCATGAGCTCGATTTCAGCACGCGCTACTTCCATACGCTTGCGAATGATCTCTTGCGATTCTGTCCCGCGTCCCACAATCCGGTTTTCCAGTTCGTTTAAATCAGGCGGAGCCAGGAACAGGAATGTACCTTGCGGGAAGCGCTCTTTTACTTGAAGAGCACCCTGAACTTCAATCTCAAGAATGACATCGCGCCCCTCATTGAGCATATCGTCCACGAACTGACGAGGGGTTCCGTAGTAATTCCCTACGTATTCTGCCCATTCCAGGAGAGCATCTTCTTCAATCATCTGCTTGAACTCTTCCTGGCTTTTAAAAAAGTAATTAACCCCTTCTACCTCTCCAGGACGAGGCTGGCGTGTGGTAGCAGAAACCGAATACACCAGATCAGGCATCACTTCACGAAGTGCCTTGCATACTGTTCCTTTTCCCACACCAGCTGGTCCGGAAAGAACCAAAAGGAGACCACGATCAACCATACTCATTGTTTACACTCCTACTTTATTCGTCCGATTCGTCATCCTTCGTTGTCAAGCGCTGCGCCACTGTTTCAGGCTGTACCGCTGACAAAATCACGTGATCGCTGTCTGTAATAATGACCGCACGTGTACGTCTCCCATAGGTAGCGTCCACTAGCATGTTGCGATCGCGCGCTTCCTGGATGATCCGTTTGATAGGAGCGGACTCCGGACTTACAATTGAAATAATGCGGTTGGCATTGACGATGTTGCCAAAACCGATATTGATTAGCTTGATTGCCATGACGGCCCAGCCCATCCTTTCATGCTACTCGACATTCTGTATTTGCTCCCGCATTTTCTCCAGTTCTGTCTTGATCTCGACAGCCAAATGCTGAATGCGCAAATGATTCGCTTTGGAAGCAATCGTATTGGCTTCCCGATTCATTTCCTGGAGCAGAAAATCCAGTTTTCGACCAATTGCTTCTTCTTTGCCTAATTGATTGGCAAACTGTTGGCAATGACTATCTAAACGGGTCAACTCTTCACTAATATCACTTTTATCAGCGAAAAAGGCAACCTCTTGCGCTACACGAGCAGGGTCCAATTCAAAAGGTGTCAAACCGGCCCACTCACTAACGCGTTGCTCAAGTCGGCCCTTGTAATCTTCCCTACAAAGTGGGGCCAACTGGGAGATCTCCCGGGTCCATGTGTTGACGGCAGTCAGGCGACTGGCTAGATCAGCATGCAGCAGTTTACCCTCGGTCTCTTTCATCGAAACGAGATCCATTGCTGCGGCCCTGACCAGGTCTTGGAGCCACTCTGCCAGCTCCTCCACATTGTCCTCTGACTCTTTGGTATGTATCACGCCAGGAAAGTGTAGCAGATCCTTGACGGTTAAAGGCGTCTCTAGCGAAAAACGCTGAGTCATCTCGCGGGAAATGGAGACGAGCTGTTCAGCTACATCCCAGTCAATGTCCATGACCGTAGCAGAAGAATTTTTCCCTTCCACTGAGACAGTGACATCGACACGCCCTCTTCTGACATACTGTGCGACCAACTTACGAATCGAATCCTCAAGCATATTCCATGCTTTGGGCAGGCGCACGACAATCTCAGAAAAACGGTGATTCACTGCACGAATCTCGACTGTTGCTCGAATGGAGCCTTTGCTATCTTCTTTTCTACCGTAACCAGTCATGCTTCGAATCACAAGTTTTCACTTCCATAGACGCAAAATCGTTAATTTATTATAGGAGACAACTCTTGGCAGTGTCAACCGAAGCAGCCCCACCATTGAGAAGATTCCTCCTTGCTCTGACTTATGCTACACTGTGACTGGCAGCTGTCTATCTATTATTCTAGCCATTTTTTTGATCTGAGGTGACTTTTGTGGCATTTGATGGCGTAGTAACCCGCTCCGTTGCGCGGGAATTACATAAACTGGTAGGAGGACGCATCTCGAAAATCCACCAGCCCCACCATAGCGATATTGTTATGCAAGTACGGACACAAGGAGAAACAGTAAAGTTCCTCCTGTCTGCAAACCCGACCTATCCGAGGCTTCACATCACGACAGAAGAATTCACGAATCCGCTGGAAGCTCCGATGTTTTGCATGCTATTGCGCAAGCATTGTGAAGGCGGCGTCATTGAATCTGTCGAGCAAATCGGGATGGAGCGAATCATTCACATCGATGTACGCACCCGGGATGAGCTGGGTGACACGGCTGTCCGCCGAATTATTGTAGAGATCATGGGCAAGCACAGTAACATCATCCTCATCGATCCTGCAACCGGAGTGATTTTGGATAGCGCCATGCATGTGACGCTGGCCATTAGCCAGTACAGACAAGTAACGCCTGGCAGACCTTACGTCTCTCCTCCGAACCAAGATAAACGCGACCCTCTCACTGTAACCGAGCAAGCGTTTCTTTCTTCCCTCGACTGGAACAGCGGTCGTTTGGACAAGCAAATCGTAGATGGCTATACCGGGATCAGTCCCTTACTGGCAAAAGAAATTTTGCACAGAGCAGGGCTCGCGAATCGTGAAACATTGTGGGCTGCCTTTTCACAGGTAATAAAGGCAATCAACGAACATGAATATGCACCATCCATTGTTGAGGCGAATGGCAAAGCGTATTTTCACGTCGTCGAGCTGACTCATCTCTCAAACGGGGTTACCACCCCCTATCCTTCCGTCCAAGAATGCTTGCAGGCATTTTACGAAGGAAAGGCGCTCCGTGACACTGTCAAGCAACGTGCGCACGATTTGATTCGCTTTGTCACCTCTGAGCGCAATAAAAATGAAAAGAAAATCGAGAAGCTCGAGCAAACGCTGCAAGATGCGCATGAAGCAGACCAGTTCCGCTTGTACGGGGAATTGATCACCGCCAATATGCACCAAATGAAGCGAGGGGATCGAGAACTCGTCACAGTTAACTGGTATGACGAAGCGGGAGATACCATCACCATACCTCTCGACCCATTGAAGACCCCGTCGGAAAATTTGCAGTCGTATTACAAGCGGTATAACAAGGCCAAAAACAGCCTCTCCATCGTGAGTGAGCAGATTGAACAAGCGCAGGCTGAACTCTTGTATTTGGACGGCGTATTGGTTCAACTGGAACATGCCACCTTAAAAGATGCCGAAGAAATTCGCGAGGAGCTCGTTGAGCAAGGCTACATGCGGGATCGTAAAAAACGCGGTCCGCGCAAGAAAAAAGATACCAGACCTGAGCTTGATACATACCTTTCTTCGGACGGCATTGAAATTTTGGTCGGCAAAAACAATAAACAAAATGAATACTTGACCAACAAGCTCGCATCGTCGCAAGAAACATGGCTGCACACCAAGGATATCCCTGGGTCCCATGTCGTCATTCGCGCTCGGGAATTTTCGGATAAAACGTTGCTGGAAGCTGCGAATCTGGCGGCTTATTTCAGTCGAGCCAAAGAAGGCAGCCAAATTCCCGTAGATTACACGCTCGTCAAGCATGTAAAAAAACCGAGCGGGGCCAAGCCTGGATATGTGATCTACGAGCAGCAACGAACGCTGTATGTAACACCAGATGAAGCATTGATCCGCCGTTTAAAATCAAACACCTCTTCTACGAATAGTGCGACTACCTAAGTTCATACTAAGGGCATGAAAGGTGGTGTTCGCACTTTGAACATCGTTCTCAAGCTCTTGTTTAACGGAATCATCGCCATTCCAGGGCTTTGGTGGTCGGGGACGTCCCTTATGTTTGCTGTGCTCGCAAGCGTGATTGTCAGTTTACTGGGTTATGTACTGGATTTGACAATCCTCCCACGTACGAACAATACGTTTGCGAGCTCCGCTGATTTCTTGTTCGTGTATGCCTCCTTGTGGCTTGGCTGTTACTTGTTTGGTCAAACCATATCCTTATCTGGTTTGTTGTTGACGGCATTTGCCATTACGGTGGTCGAATACTTTTTCCATGGTTACCTGCAACGGCACGGTGTCCACCATTCCAAACATCCGGGCTGAAGCATCATTTCTATTTTGGAAGGAGGATCAGGATGAACGTCATTGGCATCATCCAGACCGATCTTAACGAATTCAACGTGCTGTTTGAGCAGCAAGGCGGACAAGGCGGAAACGGACAAGGGCAGCAATCACATGACGGCGGACAAAACAACCAACAAGACCAAGACAGCGACTCGATGTTTCTCAGTTTTCTCGATGAACAACCGAGTTCAAATGAACACAGCGGGCATGGGAACAGCCAAGGTGGGCAGCAGCAAAATGGCGGCGGCCCGCAAGAGTTGACCGTTCGCATTAAAGGAATTCCTGAGGGACAAAAAGCAAACTTCCTGCAAATGTATCAAATTCTTCAAGACGCCCAAGACTCCCAAACCCTTGAAAAAGACCTGACCATTGTCGATCACGGAGATCAAGACCAGGGCTCACAAAAACAAGGGCAGGGTCACAGCTCGGGCAAGCAAAACAAAACCACTCATTAATTTGAAGGCAAAAACAAAAACCACCTGGAAGCTGATTCCAAGTGGTTTTTGTTTTTGTGCTATCGGCAATTCATTGCATTCATAAACGGCCAAGTCCCCGCTCTGCCGTTGACCTCATGTTTCTATAACCTGCGCTCACACAGGTGGGCGACCCTTCTGCACTTCAGCCTTCCCATGCATCCAAAAAGGAGGTGGGCCTGACATCCATCACAGTTTCCGTCTCCCAAAAAACACGTATAAGGTTAGAAACATTTACGGCCTATCGTACATCGCAGGATCTTGATATCCCTACTTTAACACAGAATGGTCCATTGCTCAACGGATAAAGTTCCCTTTGGACTTTTCCGAGCGCAAAATAGCCTATCGCTACGTCCGCTTTAATTTCGCTTGTACAAGCGTCTGAAATTCAGGACGTGCGATCAGGGACGGCTGCTGTTGCTTTTCCCAGGCCAGAGCGTATTCTAGGCTGTTTGTGTGGCAGCGTCCCACCCCTTCTTTTGTTATAGCATACGCTTGTTTGGGCAGGCGTAATACCGCAGCAACCAATTTTTCAACCTCACTTTCGACTTGACTTGCTTCTACCGCTCGATAGATCAAGCCGATTTCCTCCGCTTTTTTCCCTGTTATCTTTTCTCCCAGGAGTGCGAGCCGCTTCGCCCACGCGGTACCAACAAGCTTCGGCAAAAGGTACGTCCCACCAAAATCCGTTGTCAGACCGATCTGGACAAAAGGCTCCTGCAACAGTGCATCTTCCGTCGCAATGACAAAATCAGCATGCAACGCGAGATTGAGTCCCGCTCCAACAGCTACTCCCTCGATAACGGCAATCACAGGCTTTGGCATTTGATGCAAATTGGTGATGAAATCATTAATGATCGTCAATGATTGATCAGCGTCACTCTTATCCGTCAGCGCAGTCAACACGCCCAAATCAGCACCGGAGCAAAAGTTCCCTCCTGCTCCCCGCAAAATAAGCATATCGACTTCCTCATCGGCTGAAGCTTTTGCGATCGCGTCCTGCAAAAGCGAAAACATTTCTACCGTCATCGCATTGAGGACATGTGGTCTGTTGAGCGTAATCGTGCAGATTCCACCAGCTTTTGTTACGATTAATTGCGTTTGATGATCCTGTTCCATGATTTTCTCACCCTTTCCTATAAAGAAGCAGCAGGTATAACCCCCTGCCTGTGCAGCCTGTTCAGATCTTCCTCTGTCAGGTTCAGCTTGCGTTTGAGCAGTTCGTGCGTGTAATCGGTGTGCCATGGGGGTGACAACCTCTCTGCCCTGTAACGATGCGAGAAGCTCCCCTCTTGATTGAACGACTTCTTTTCCAAATAAGGAAGCGTATACGCTATCTCCCTGTTCGCAACGTACGGATTGTCTGCCCAGTTTTCCCAATCTTCAACAGCGGTCAGACAGCAATCCACTTCGCTGCCCAACTCACTCCACTCGGCTTGGGTTCTGGACAGAAACAGTGCTTTCATATCGTCAAACACTTCTGGATACTCAGCAACGCTCGCCAGGTGGCATAGCTCCCAGTCTGCTCTTCCTACCGCGCGGCAAAAATTGAGCCAGAACTTCTCTTCCAGGGCAGCAAGCGCGACATACTGACCGTCTGCTGTCTCAAAAACCTGGTACGCCAGCAAATTCCCTCTTCCTGTTTCCCGTCCAATCGACGAACTGTATGTCATAAACAGCGCATGAAGCCCTGTCCAAGAACTAAACAAGTCAGCCGATGATACATCCAAATAAGCTCCTCGTCCTGTCCGCGCACGTTGCACAAGCGCCGCACATATTTGTTCACTGGCATACAGCCCAAGCGCGTAATCAGTAAGCGGAGTATCAGCAACAACGGGCTTTCCTTCCAGATCGCGAACCAGCGAGAGAAATCCGCTTACTGCCTGGACATTCAAGTCATGCCCCCCTATTTGGTATAGCTCCCCGCTTTGACCATAGCCCGTCACAGAACAATAAATAACCGCAGGGTGCATCTCCCACAGGCGATCATAATCAAGTCCCAAATGTCGCATCACACCGGGTCGATAGCTTTCCACCACGACATCAGCCTGTCTGGCCAGAGCAAACGCGAGCGCTTTTCCCTCATTTGTCCGCAAATTCAAGGAAATACTTTTATGATTGCGATGTGAACGCAGGTAAAACGCTCCCGTCTCTCTAGCTTCGGATTGAGTTGGCCTGGTTAACGATGAGTGAGCATTGTCGTGATACGGTTCCACCTCGATGACCTCTGCCCCCAAATCAGCCAGGCGCATCGTACAAATCGGACCTGGAAGATGGCGAGAAAAATCGACTATCGTCACTCCTGTCAGCATGATTTGACTCCCCCTTCACCGACTACACTCATTTGGAATTCGAGATGAACGACTGTTCACCCTCTTTTTTAATGGAAAATTCAAACAAATAAAAAAAGCCGTCCCCTGCGGAACGACTTTCCCAAGAACGGTTATTTGATAAACCGGAGAGTGAGCGGGTAACGGAATTCCTTTCCCTCATTCGCTTTCACCGCAGCGATAATAACGAAAATCGCCCAAAAAATAAAGAGGGCTCCCAATAATAGTACGCCAATAAAAATAATGATCAACAAACTTGAAATGGCGGCATAAATCGTCACCGAGATACTAAAATTCAAGGCCTCTTTTCCATGCTGATAAAAAAAGGCTCCTTCTTCACGTTTGATCAACCATACGATTAAAGGTCCTAGTACATTGCCGAACGGAACGATAAAACCAAGGAAGGCAGATAGATGTACGATCATCGCCCACATTCGTTCCTCTTTCCCATTCAGGAATTGCATACCCATACCTCCATTAATCCTTTTCCTCTATTGTACGACAAATTGTGCAAAACTTGCGAAAAAACGAAAAAAGCGCCACTTTGGCGCCTTTCTCTATTAATACTTGCTCTCGTGACTTCCACCGTAACCGCCGCCGTATCCGCCACCATAAGAGGAGCCGTAACCATCGTAACCGCCGTAACCGCCGCCGAAGTGGTCATAACCACCAAAGTGACCGTGTCCACAGCTACGACCGTATGGTTTACAATGGGTTTTGTAGTGTGGCTTGTAGAAGCAATGCTTTCTGTACACTTTCTTTTCGCAGCATTTAAAGCATCTGCGACGAGATCTTCTGCATCCGCAACTCATTAACCTCACCCCTTCCTGTTCGTTACATCTACAAGGTATGTAGGTGAAGACATATCGGCATGGACAGAAGTCTATATACGAATCAAAATCAGCGGATGTCTCGTAGGCAATTCACTAGCAGGAGTGGTCAAACGCTGATTGGATCGCACTTTTTCCGGCGCTGCGAATGGAAATGATCGTATAGGAATTCAAAATCTATCGTCAACAGGAGCAAAGGCATGAAGCCTGTATACGGGGTCATACTAATTCAGATGACAATTCCTTAGGAAGAAGGTGCCTTCGTGGGAGAACACAGCCGTTTTCGTGAAGGAGAAAAGTCTCCGAAAAATGCCGTATACATGGAGATTGGTGAGTCCGGTGCAAGCGTGCAGGACCCGATGATCATCGAGCTTTCCAGAGGGGAAAAGTTCCCCGCTACACGAAATAAAAATCGCGTATGGACACAAAAGTAAGAATGCAAAAACCAACCTGGCAACATGCACAAGGTTGGTTCTCTTTTTTCCTAAATGTCGTCGTCTTCGTCGTCGTTTTCTTCCTCTTCGTCTTCTTCATCGCCGCTCAAGTAAATAATGGTGACACCCAAGCTCTCCAACAACGAAAGGACTTCTTTGTTCAACTCCTGATCCATGAGCAATCCCAGGCTTTCCACGAGCTCGAGCTCTTCCAGTTCGCCCTGTTCAGCATCCTCGATCAGTTCTATGATTTCGGTCATTCGCTTTTTTTCCAATACAGCTACGAGTTCATCTCTTGTCATAAATGGTTTTACACCTCATTTTCTACTCTCTATGCTTTATAATAGTACATAAACGAACCATTGAAAACCAAGCAGTGAGGTGAAGATCACCATGTATCCGCAACCGTATCTGGATTATTTGATCCAATTTCATGTAGAACGCGATTATTTTGAGTGTCATGAGATTCTCGAGGAGTATTGGAAAAGCGCTCCTCCCCATGAGCGACAGCCAGTGTGGGTAGGTTTGATTCAAATCTCCGTCGCTCTTTATCACCAGAGACGCGGGAATCAGTCAGGTGCAATCAAAATGCTCACGAGCGCCATTTCCCTTGTCAAAAAGCATCATCTTGACATTCAGAAGCTCGGGTTGGATAGTGCCAGTCTGGTAAGCCTGCTTGAAGAGCGCCTGACGGAAATGCAAAATGGTCTGCCCTATCGAAGCCTGTCCTTGCCGATGTCCGATTCCTTGAAAAAAGCGTATCAAGAGGCTTGTGCGATGCAAAATCACCCAGAAGATCGGGATAGCGATATGCAAGACGCCTACTTGCTGAATAAGCATACCTTGAGGGATCGCAGCGACGTTTTGGCAGAACGCCAGCACCAGCTACAAATGCGCGAAGCACGTCGAAACAACGAGTCAAGCTAATCTGTGTACAACTGCAAAAAAGTGGCTGGGACAGCATCACTCAAACAATAGCGCTCACCCACTCGGTAAAAGCAAATGCCGGCTTCATGGGCCTCCTTTGCATTCACAGTGACGAGGCGCAATGTGTCTGTAGGCTCTCCGATATGCTCCGGTCTATCCGCAAGCTGCACATACTCACTGGCAATCGGCAACAGACCGCCAGTGAGTACTTGTTTCAATAACTTTCGATGTGTCCCGTAGTAGAGAACGTCAGGGGGCACGATCTCCATGAGCCTGCTTTTTGCAATCGAGGGCAAAAAGCCGTAGGTAACTCGAATGAGTGCTCCTCCGTCCCATTCGATACTTCGCTCCGGATCGAATTCCATGACTTGGTGAAGATCTTGCCTCGTTATATATGCGCACCCTTTCAGCGTATGAAGATATTTCAGCAACGGCTCGACCGGGGTATACCCATACGTGTCATAGTAGAGTTGAAATGCTTCACTGTTTTGCCGAAGTATACTGAGCAGTCGCTTGCGAAGTCTCGTTTCTTCATGAATGGCCAGCATCCGTTCCGCCCTCCTCCTATCCGGTCAATAAATCCAGAGAACCACAGCTATTGCCAGACCCAAATCCGCGAGTAAATGGCTAATCCAGTTTGGATAAATCGAAGGAAACATTTCTTTCATCCATCCCCATATCAGCCCAGCGCCCAAAACCAACGAGGTAATTAACAAGCCGTTTCGAAAACCAAATAAGATCGTAGAGATAATCAGGTGATACAAAGAATAAAAGAAGCCAGAAAGGAAAATGGACATCAAGCGGGACAAGGATGCACGAAACCGCTGCAATACGAAGCCTCGCCAAAACAATTCTTCCAGCAGCGAGTTAATGAAAATAAGATAGCCAGCAAAAACCAAAATCCAGCGGCGCTCAATCCCCCATGCTTCCATACCTGCTCGAACGACTTCCGGTCTTCCCGGTTCCTGCAAGAGCAACCAAAGTCCAGCCAGCACTCCTGTCAACATCAGAACGCCAAGTGCCAGTCCGTATAAAGTACCCTGCCATTCAAAACTTCCCCACGCGAAACGCCAGTGCTTTCGCAAATCTCCCTCCCACCATGCGTGAATGACGGGAATACAGATGCAAACGAGCACATGAAAAGAAAAGAACGTGATAATGACGCTATGCTTTTCCACCAGTCCGTAAAAGATCGTGAGTGTCGCAGCAAATCCGTACACGATCAACAGTAGTAACGTTCGTTTTCGCGCCATTTACGAATAGCTCCTTTTGTGCGTAATGGCCGCAGTATTGCGTTAGTTTGTCCGTTATAAATACGAAGAATACCCACAGAGACAATAAATATACAAGCGTTTGCATGAATGCTATACTAGATAAATCGCTTTTTATCAAAAAATGGTTCGATTCAAATTTTTACCTATCTAACGAATGTTTGGAGTGGCTCTCATGTTATGGCGTAATCGTACCTTTCTGCTTTTAATGAGCGGAGAGATCGTCGCGGGAGCGGGCATGTGGATTTCGATTATTGCCAATCTTGCGTTCATGCAGAAACTTGTTCCTTCTGATACGGTGAAGGGCTTGATTCTGATGTGTGGATTGGTGGTCAGCATTCTCCTCGCCCCTAAAGCGGGTGTGGTGATTGACATGTACGACAAAGGCAAGATCATGCTGTTTGCCAGTGTGGTCCGAACACTCAGCCCAGTCTTCATGTTCCCTGCTCTTGCAAACGATTCTCTTCTGTGGATGATCGTATCTTTGATCGTGATGCAATGCTCTGCTGCTTTTTATTTTCCGACCGTGCAGGCTTCCTTGCCAGCCATCCTTTCCCAGGACGAGTTACTCAAGGCAAACAGCGCATATTTGAATATTTCTACCCTCTCGCGCATTGGGGGAACAGCAATCGGCGGTATACTCGTTGCATCCATGGACCTGTCCATGCTGTATGTCTGCTCTATCATCGCGTATGCAGTACTCGCTGTGGTCACGCTCTTTCTCCGCATTCCACCCGTCACTTCTCGGAAAATTCAGGAAAAAGTGGAGTTCCGCGAAGTACTGACGATCTCGCGGCAAGACCCGGCTTTGTTTGTCGGGTTGATTAATAATGGGTTGATCACCTTGTTCCTTGGCGGTGTGAACCTGATGATCTTGAACTTTAGCGAGCTGCAGCAGGAACCTCAGCTCATGGGATGGATCTATGCAGCAGAAGGAATCAGCATTTTGATTGGAGGGCTCTTGGCCAAACGTTGGATAGGCCGCAGAAACCTCGTGGCAGCGTCCACCATCATGCTCTTCTTCTTCGCGCTGTCCCAGTTTGGCATGTCATTCGCGGATAACAAATTCATGGTGCTTGCTTCCTTCTCCGTGTTCGGCTTTGTCGTTGCTTTCTTCTTTCCGGTCATCGCAACGATTTTCCAGAAGCGCCTACCTCCACACCAGCAAGGGCGATTCTTTTCTTTCAAAAGCATGCTGGATCGTGGGTTCTTCTTGTTGGCTCTCGCAATTACAGGAGTTGGGCTGGACCTTCTCGGCATTAGCGGCTACCTCCTCTTCATCGGCTCGCTGACATTGCTCTTTGGCTTGTTGACTTTCATCTACAGTAAAAAGCATAAGCTGGATGTCCGCTCCCACGATGAAGCAGCTGCCTAGTATCGGCATATAACGTACCATGACAAACGCTTTCCTATCGACCATGCTTTGGTGTACACTATTGAAGTATGTTGAACACTTATGGAGGCGTTTTTCCATGCAGATACTTTCCTCTCCCGTTTTGGGAATCTTGCTGCCTCTCGTGATGGCTATTGCAGTGATCTTTTTGAGAATGCGTCGGCAAAAAAAGCCGGCTTCTGCAAAAAGCATTATTTTGCCACCATTCTTTATGGCGACAGGGTTTGCGATGTTTTTGTTCCCGGAGGCGCAATTACCGCCCAAGTTTGATATTGCAGCCTTTGTGGTTGGGGTTATCTTTTCGATTCCGTTGATTATGACATCACGTTTTGAAATCATTGGGCAAGATGTGTATCTGAAACGGTCCCGTGCGTTTTTCTTCATTTTGTCCGGTCTGTTGGTCATCCGGCTGATTATTAAACTGTTGATCAATGATAGCTTTACACCGATTCAAACAGGTGGACTGTTCTTCTTGCTCGCATTCGGTATGCTCGTGCCTTGGCGTATCGCGATGCTGGTGATGTACCGGAACTTAACCAAAAAGACGTTTGGTACCTAATAGAAAACCACCTCCAATGCGAGGTGGTTTCTTTCTTAAAATTCTACATAAAACGGATGCTCTTCTTCTCGCAAACACAACTCAATCCGTTGCCGGAAGTTTTTCCAGGTGACCATCTCCAGCGCTTCCTCTACCGGAAAAAAGCCTGCCTGCAAGCATTCCGGGGTCGTGATCAATTTTCCGCCGATCGGTTTGGCTAAAAATAACGCATTGCAGAGGCTTTTCCTCACATTTTGAAAAATACCGCAAAATTTCGTCACTTCAATCTCTAAACCGCACTCTTCCTTCGTCTCTCGAATGGCTGCCTCCTTGAGAGATTCGCCCTCTTCTACTTTTCCACCGGGCATTTCCCATCCTCTGCGCGGACCCTTGATCAATAAAATCTCCTGACGCTCATTGATAATAATCGCTGCTGTGGAAATCGTATGCCGAGGTGATCCCATATGTACGCCTCCCTTTTTTAAACGACTACTCCAGCGCTGCCAGAAAGTAAGATCCTCCACCAATCTTATACTCGCTATTCTTGCATGCTCCTGCGAGCTTCGCAAAAAACGGTCTTTGCCCGCGATTTTTCCATGCCGTCTGCGCCAATCCCTCCTCAGTCGGTTGGCAAAGCACTACATTTCCCCCCGGAAGTTCAAATGCTTGGCAGATAGCCCCCAGTTTTTTATCGTGGAATACTTCGCTCTTCTCCCACCCAAACCAGCTTTGCCAACGGGCTGTCGCTTCTTCCAGATCCTTTACTGCATAGCCTACTGACTGGAGATGAGCTGCACCGTTCGGATGTGCGGCAATCATACCGCGATTCGTCAAATCTTCTCTTCTCTCTTCATCCGTTTGCGACCATTCAATGAGAAATGGCGGGAGAAGAGCACTATCTGTATCTTCGAGAAACAACATCCGCCACCGAAGCGTCGTACCATCATCACGCGTACTGATTTCCCGCAACAGGTCCAGTAACCTGCAAGCCTTGGCTTCGCAGGCGCTCTGCCCACGCATCCATCTCGTTGGTCCGAAGCGCAATCTGACCGAATCCTTCCCCCTTTGCTTCATCCTCGATACATTGACGTACGAGCGGATTCTCTGATTGTCGAGCAAGCTCCTGGTGTTCAACCGCCAAAAATTCAACATAAGAAAGCCCGAAATAACTAAGGCTATTCCATGTCCCCCAAGACGCATGACGCCCTCCAGCTACCGCATGAAAACCCGCTTGGCAAAATTGTTCCGCTGCTTCCTGTGGAGTCCGATGTACAAAATGAACCAAATGATCAAAAGTTAATCGCACCTTTTTTCGCCCCTTTTTCGTATTACTTATAGGATATCAAACTTCATTTATGTAAGGATAGAAAGACAAGGGGGAAAAATGAACGAGAACAGATCAAGCCGGATACATGCTCGGCGCAAGCGCTCACGCAGAAAATGGGTACGTATGGGAAAGAACACGCTCCTATTTAGCTTGTTGGCCATCTTCGTCGTCGGAACCTACTACCTATTCCAAATTGCCATGGATGGAGAACATGCCAACCCGAACACACAGCCTACTCCTGACAATACCGCGAACCAAAAGACTTCTGTGCAGCTCACCTTTGTCGGTGACATCATGATGTCAGGAAATGTTGAGAAAACCTTACTCGCAAACAGCTATGACTACCCATATAAACATGTAAGCTCGCTCTTTTTGCAAGATGATATCACCATTGCCAATTTGGAGACGCCTATCACCGTCACAGGTGTTGCCGCTCAAAACAAGGAGTATGTCTACAAATCATCGCCACTTGCTGTTCCTGCCATGAAAAACGCGGGGATTGATGTGGTGAATCTCGCCAATAACCACTCCATGGACCAAGGAGTTCCAGGATTGTTGGATACTTTTGACGCTTTGGACGAAAACCGGATTGAATACGTCGGCGCCGGTAAAGATGCCAGCCGTGCCTATTCACCTGTATTCATAGAAAAGAACGGCATCAAGATCGCGATTCTCGGCTTCAGCAGGGTCATTCCCGAAACGAGCTGGTTTGCAGGAGATTCCCAGCCAGGTATGGCCGCTTCCTATGATCCTACACTGGCAGTGAAAGCGATCCAGGATGCGAACAGCCAAGCTGATCTCGTCGTGGTGATTGCACACTGGGGCAAGGAACGCTCCGACTATCCTGTCGATCATCAAAAAGAGCTGTCCCGTGCCTACATCGATGCTGGTGCAGATTTGATTGTCGGCGGTCATCCCCACGTACTTCAAGGCTTTGAACGATACAACGACAAATGGATTGCGTACAGTCTTGGCAATTTCATTTTTACACGGTCAAACGAACCCAAGACTTGGGAAACGATGGTCCTGCAAGCAAGCTGTACGAAAAGCGGCGATTGTGAACTGACGATGCTTCCGTTTCACGCAGAATTGGGACAAGCCGTACCCATGAATGAAAGCAATGGCGCTGCCCTGCTAAAACGCATCGAATCCATTTCTGAGAGTGTCGACATTCAAAGTGACGGGCGTGTGCAGCCACGTGCTAAAGCAGTGGAGACTGCCCCCTGACAAAAGAAGCCGTGTTTCCAGATACCTAGAAATACGGCTTTTCTTCATATGATTCCTCTTCCTTTACGCAGATTCAAGAACAGGGAAGCAGCGCACTTCTAAGCCAAAATCATTTTTCAACAAAGACTCATGCTCTTCACTGATTCCTGTCACGATCAAGCCTGCGCGCAAGACGCCACCCAAATCGAATTGGACTTTTAGCTTATGTACGTTCACTCCTGCCTGCTGAAGGAAATGCAAGACTCGGTCTGGCGTCGCAGTATGACATGAGCCCTCAAGATAACACAGGACGTGTTCTGCCGAGTCCGATGTAGCTCCAGCTTTGTCAGCCGTTTTTTCTTTCCAGGTAGGATGCGGCGTGAATGGCTGTGTCAATAAATAGGCCAAATCCTCCACGACTGCACTTGCTGTAGGAAGCTCTCCCGCCCCTCTTCCTGTAAACAGCAAGTCTCCCACGATGTTGCCGGATAGCTGGACAGCATTAAATGCGTCGTGGATTTGCGCCAACGGATGGCTCAGCGGAAGCATGGTTGGTTCAACAGATAGGCGAATTCCTTTCTCAGCTTGATAGGCCTGTGCGATCAGCTTGATCCGATACCCCAGCTCGCTTGCAATCCGAATGTGACCTGCTGACAAATCTGCAATTCCTTTACGAACAACATCCGCTAAAGGCAGCGATTCTCCGTAAACAAGCTGTGCCAAGATATACAATTTGTACATAGCATCGAAGCCTTCTACATCCGAACGAGGGTCTGCTTCCGCATAGCCCAGCTCCTGCGCTTGCTTGAGCACCTCCTGATATGAGAGCTGCTCTGCTTCCATTTTCGTCAAGATGAAGTTCGTTGTTCCGTTGAGAATACCGCGAACACCTTGGATATCATTCGTGCGAAGGAACTGCCTCAGCACACTCAAGATCGGGATGCCCCCTGCCACACTCGCTTCATAGGCAAGATGCACTTGATGCTGATTTGCCAAATCGACTAGCTCTGTTCCTTTTTTCGCCAGGAGCTCTTTGTTGGCAGTTACCACATGGCAGCCCTTTTTGATCAAAGCACGAACGTAGTCATAGGTAGGTTCTACACCGCCCATGACCTCCACCACGATATCCACATCGCTTCTCAATACATCCTCAAAATCTGTTGTCAATAAAGCCGGGTCGACATGAACCGCCCGCTCTTTTTCCGAGTCACGCACCAATGCCTTGACGATCTCAATTCGTTTTCCCAGACGAGTAGCCAGCTTCTCCTGTTGCGAGCGAATCGTTTTGATTACGCCTCCACCCACTGTCCCCAATCCCAATAATCCTACGCGTACCACTTCTGCACTCATTCTAACCACCCCATACCCCGAATTTTGGATAAAAAGAAAAAGCCATCTTCGATAAGAAGAAGGCTTGTAAGTAGCTAATGCTCCCCCTCCTTATCTCCCAGGACGTATATGTCCTGCAGGAATTGGCACCTTGTCACAAAATATGCGTGACGGTTGCCGGGCTTCATCGGGCCAGTCCCTCCACCTCTCTGGATAAAGAAAATATGAAATTAAAAAACCTTCTTCGCTAAGAAGAAGGTTCATCTACCAATGGAGTAACCCGCTTCTTATCTTTCGAGACGAAACGTCTCGCAGGAATTGGCACCTTGTCGCTATATGCAACGGTTGCCGGGCTTCATCGGGCCAGACCCTCCACCTCTCTGGATAAGAACCATTTATGCTGTTGAGCTTTATTCTAAGAAATTCCAAGGCAAGCGTCAACAAAATTCTTTCTTTTCTGATTGCAAGCTGATTTTGGCAAAGCTTTCAGTTGTAGGTGAACAGGCTTTCTACCTCTTCCATACTGCAGCAAGTGCAATGAAACACGCCCTCGTGGCAGTCCTCAGGCAGCTCCTTTTCCTCAACATATCCGCACCATTGGCAAATAAAAACTTGAATCATCATACGCCCTCCTCCTCTTTTATCCTGCCCAAAATAAAAAAAGCATTTTCCGCTCGACCGTGACGATCGTTAGAAAATGCCAGAAAAGGAGGGACGTACTTGTCCACTCGCTGTTTTTCGCAAGCCATCTCTAACACCTCCCTATCTCCCGTAGGTCTATCAGTGTTGTCGAAACAGGCAGGTCTCCTGACTATGGGTTCATCGTCTAGCGTCGCCTTCCCCGTCTATTTGGATAGACCAGTGGCTTGTTGGACGCTGACTCCCCTCTTACAGTGGCGGGACCGTGTCGGATTTGCACCGAGCTTCCCTATTATCCTTGGGGCGAATTGGTAACGCCCTAAGGAACCTGTTTCCACCTATGAAATTGTCTTTTCTTGCTACTCTCCTCAGTTATTTTTCCGTGTATTGCGAACCTTGTTCGTGGGCCAGTTGCCATTCCTTCCCCAAATACCGCTCTTTCAAAATGGTAGTGTGGTGAGCTTCATGTCCAGCAATCACGTAGGCCAATGTCCTTGCAGATAGTTTGTTTCCGTTGGCAAGTCCTGTACGCGTCCATGCTTCCGGAGAGATTCCGCGGACCTGCGCGATGGTGGAAGCACGAACAGCCTTGTACTCTTCCAATAAATCTGAGAGGTCTCTTAGTTGAAAGCCCCCGTGTTCAACAAAAGCATTCTCATCAAAACCGACGAGGGGTGTCTGATCTCCTCTCGCAATTCTCAACAAGCGATAGCTCATGATGCGTTCTGTATCGACGAGATGACCCAAAACCTCTTTTACCGTCCATTTGCCTGGTGCATACCGATAATCAATTTGCTCGGGCGCAAGTGAGGAAAATAATGCGACTTGCCTCTCTCCTTGTTGTGTGAGGATCGTTTGCAGCTCCCCCTCCGGTACAAGTCCAATATAATAGTCAAAATAAGCAGCGTATTCATCCCGCTCTGGTCGTCTGAGCATACGTTTCCCACTCCTCGTCATTCAGTTTCGATAGACAAATTGCTATGTAAACCTTCAAACAATAGGACCCTTGCCGGGGCTGCATCGGTGCCAATCAGCTTGAGTGGGGCAGCTACCAGAAAGTACTCGCCTGGTGGGACCTCTGCTAGCCGCAAGCCTTCTATGACAATGACTCCCGCTGCAAACAGCTTTTTATGTGTGGGGTGACCCTCCTGGCTACGTTCGATTCCAAGTGCATCAGTGCCAATGCCCCGCACCCCCAGCTCACTTACATATTCTGCACCTTCCTCTGACAGAAAGATGAATTCAAAAGAGAACGCCTCTTCAAAAGAGTTTTTCGTTTTAAACAGGACAAAATCTCCTCGCGCAAGATCGAATCTCTCCAAGTCAGCGCGTGTGATCCTGTCTTCTACCGCTGTGAGATCGAGAACCTTGCAATTGCCAACTAGCTTCTCCAAGGAAATACTCTCAAATGTATCGCCAGCATTCACCATGTGCAGGGGAGCATCCACATGGGTACCCGTGTGAAGGTCCATATCGATTCTCGATTCGGTTACATACCCACTGGTAGCCGTATGTATTTTCGGCTGCTTTTCCGGCTTGTTTTTATATACCGTCATTCCTTCGTACACGGTGGCGGTTACATCATACATTTTCATCCCAAACCCACTCCCCTTTGCCTACTGTTTTTTTCGATCCGCTGGAAAAGCAATGCCCATCTGTCTTCTCGCTTCATCCATGACCTGCATGGCCATTTTGGAAACTTCATGCGAATTCGTTGCGGATTGTCTGGCCCCAATCCTTGCCAAGCGCAAGAATTCTCTTATTTCATAGTGCATAGTCTTCGGGGTCTGTGGCCTTGTTACTTGCTCGATTCGTCCGTCCCTGTAACGAATGTCCACTTCTTTGAGATGGTTGATTCGATCGATTACCATCGTGGCGTCCTCCCCTTGAATTTCTGCTGGCTGATAGGAGGTCGTAATTTTCGAGTAGCTAATGATGGCATCCATCTGGCGATATTTCAACAGCATACTGCCTTCTCCATCCACGCCAGAATCAAGCACAATTCCTCCTGCTTTGACGTCGTCTGGTCTGCCAAAAAGGATGAGTAACGGATATAGACAATAGATACCGATGTCCATCAAGGCTCCGTTTGAAAAAGCAGGATCAAAAGCACGTAAAACCTTCCCTTCGCGGTAGGCGTCATAGCGCGAAGAATATTGGCAATTGCTCGCAATAAAACGTCGTATTTTTCCCAGCTTGTGAAGGTTGTCTTGTATCGCAAAAAAATTGGGCAACAGTGTAGATTTGACAGCCTCCATGAGAAGCACGTCATTTCTTTTCGCTGCCTCGATCATTTCTTCTACCTCAATTGCATTGGAAGCGAGTGGCTTTTCACACAATACGTGCAGCCCCGCGTCCATGCACTGGATCGCTTGTTCCGCGTGGCAGGAGTTGGGGCTCGCAATATAGACCGCGTCAATATTTTTGCTTGCAGCCATTTCTTCTAGGCTGCTATAGGCGAATGGAGCATGGTACTTGTCAGCGATTTCCTTGGCGCGTTCGATGGTACGTGAATAAACAGCCTGAAGAGAAAATCCTTCTACTTCTTGACCAGCCTGGATAAATTCCTCGGTGATCCAGTTCGTTCCGATTACGCCAAATCGCATCTCATCCGCTCCCTTTTCTTTTTCTATCTCGTTGCAGTGACTGGCACTCGTTCTTCGACCTTATCCAGCCACCACACGAATCCGTCTGCTGCAAGCAATTGCTCTGCGGCCTTTGGTCCGAATGAGCCGGCTTCATACGTAAAGAGCGGTACCAAATTTTCAGCGAAGGCTTCCAAAATCGGTGTCACCCACTCCCACGACAACCGGACCTCATCCCAATGCGCAAAGTAAGTGGAATCCCCCCGGAGTGCATCGAACAAGAGCAGCTCGTACGCTTCTGGCACGTCTTTTGTCCCTGCACTGAAATCTACCGTCACCGGCTCAATCTTACCGCTATTTGTCGGATTCTTACTATTTACCTGCAAAGCAATACCTTCGTTCGGATTCACGCTAATAATCAACAAATTAGGCGATGTCGTTTCATTTTGCTCCTGATATAGCTTTTCGTGCGGATTTTTGAACTCAATGACGATCCTTGTTGATTTTTCTTGCAGTCTTTTGCCCGTGCGAATATAAAAAGGTACCCCTTGCCAAAACGGGTCATCAATCCAGACACGAGTGGCAATATACGTTTCTGTCATGGAAACTGGATCGACACCAGGCTCGTCCCTGTAGCCAGCTACAGGCGTTCCTTGAATATGTCCTGCGCTATACTGACCGCGAATAACGTGGGTCCCGACTTCTTCTTTCTTCATCGGACGCACGGCTGCCATTACCTTGCGTTTTTCTTCGCGGATATGAGCGGATGTGATTCGCTTCGGAAGCTGCATGGCGATGATCATGAGCATTTGCAACATGTGATTTTGAAGCATGTCACGCAGTGCTCCAACTGGCTCGTAATATCCAGCCCGATCCTCGACGCCGACCGTTTCATTCGCCGTAATTTGCACGTTGGCGATGAACTGATTGTTCCAGAGAGCCTGAAAGACCGGGTTCGCAAATTCGAGAGCCTCGAGGTTTTGCACCATCGGTTTTCCCAAGTAATGGTCAATGCGATAAATTTCTTCTTCCGAAAATGCTTTCCCCAGCTTTTCATTCAATTCTTTCGCGGATTGCAAATCATGTCCAAACGGTTTTTCAATGATCAGGCGCTTCCAGCCTGTCGTTGAACCGAGCCCGCTGGCTTTGACATTGGTTGCAATTCCCTCGAAAAATTGCGGGGCCACTGACAAGTAAAACATCCGGTTTTGCGGAATCTGCAGCTCTTGCTCTCTTTGCAGGACTAGATCATGTAACGTAACATAAGCACGCGGTTCCATGACATCTACTTCCGCATAGCGACAAGCAGACAAGAAAGCATCTAGTTCGTGGGAATCAATCTGGGCCCGACGGGAAAACTCATGGACAGAATGGCGAACAGATTCCTGAAATTCGTCATCAGACCACGCCCTTCTCCCCACGCCGATAATCGAAAAAGCGGCAGGCAACTTTTGATCGACATATAAATTGAAGAGCGCAGGGAAAATTTTGCGTTTTGCTAAATCTCCTGTCGCGCCAAAAAGGACAAAGGTCATCGCTTCCATCTACTTTTTCATTCCCTTCATACGTACGCCGTAATGATGGTTTTTTTGTCGTTACCCTGTTATTATTCGAGAAAATCACTGCTTTATCAATATGCAGCCTTACGAACGACGCAAGATTGCACGTACCGGACTTCCATCTGCTTCTACCAAAGACAGCGGCAGTGCGATCAGTTCGTAATCTCCCGGTTCGACATGATCGAGCAGAAGCCCCTCCAAAATATGAATATCCTGCTGGTGAAGTCCATGATGAGCAGCCAGTTCCTTGCTGTCTAGCGGATCGACAGATGGGACATCTACTCCAATCAGCCGAATGCCTTTTTGGGCGAGAAACGCTGGCAAGTCCGCTCGCAGATGACAGATGGTTGACGGAAATTGATGGGGATCGCTCCATGATAACGTTTTGAGCAGCAAGCGTTCGACCCCCTCCAGATCAACCTGGACAAAATCTTCTGGGCCAATGCTAGAACGTCCAGTAAGCTCCACCACTCTTGCCTCTCCGATGTACAAGTCTAGGGGCAATTCAGCTATTTTTCGGCCATCGTCATCGAAATGAAACGGAGCATCCACATGGGTACCTGTGTGAACACTCATGGTTACTTTACCGACATTGACTGAGCCACTCTCCGTTTTGGGCCAGTTTACTACATAGTGAAAGGGAGTGTCACCTGGCCAGGTCGGCATACCTGCCATGAACGGACGGGATATATCTATTATTTTCATCGCGTATTCTCCACCTTCCAGCAACTGTTAGCGCCTATACTCAGCGTACAAAAAAGACTGTATTGAGTCAATATTCTAACATTTGCACAAAAAAGACCGCAGCTTGATAGCGTGCCGACAGTCTTTTCGTTGATTTCAGATTCTACTGTGAAGAGATAGGTAGTCCCACACTTCATCATAAATTCCGTTGTCATCCACTTGCTTCAAATGTTCTTTCAAAGTCCTCAACCACTCAATGGTTGTTGGATACGTAGCTGCAATGGCCTCACGCAGATCGCTCATTTGAATCGGGCGATCGACCCCTTTTGTTACGATATCATGCCATACTTGCTCCGTCGCGAGCTCCACCACGTACTCGATGTCTGCCCCCGAATAAAACTCTGTCCATCCTGCCAATTGCTCATAATCGAGCATCTCAGAGGGACGGCCCTCCAGTTTTAAGCGAAAAATATCCTCCCGTGCTTGCCGATCTGGCGGTCCGACAAAAATCCAGTGATCAAACCCAGCCGCTCGAAGCATGGAAGGCTCCAACTCCCATGGAACATTGGTTGCGCCCATTAGGACGAATCGTTCGTCGTACTCGCCCGCCTCCGCTATCTGCTGAAGCCATTTGGAATCGATCCCCTGTCTAGGATAGGAGTTCGCATGCTCTTCATCATGGCTGGAAGCGTCCAGTTCATCTAAAAAGAACAGAAACGGTTTATTGGCAGGGACTGTCGCTAGTAAATCGTGGATGTTGAAACGTCTGTTTGACGGCGTATACATACTTCGACCGCCTGTGATTGCCATAGAGAAAAAATGAGCCTGACATTCTTCTGCGGTTGCTTTTGCCAGCAAAGATTTTCCGCACCCCGAAGGTCCGTAAAGTAAAAGGGTACTTTTCTTTTGAGGCAGCCGTTGTGAGATAGGCTGTAGGAGTCTTTGAAAGATTATCTCTTTTACTCTTCCATGCCCGCCGACCGTTCCAAAACCCGCCGTTTTCTCAACGAGTTGAACCGATTTCGCGGTGGTCTTCCCTTTGCCCCCTTCAATGACGCGTATCTTAGGTGAAAACATCGTAGTGTATGTAGAGGAATCCTTCTGATTGATCCCTTTTAACGTCCGCGAATAGGGGAATTCTTTTTGTAGCTTGTTGAGCTCGATCACAATTTTTTCCTTCATCGCTTCATTACCATAGGCAAGGGCCTGCGTAAACGCCTGTAAAGCCTCCGTACGATCCCCCTGCTCAGCATGCTCTAACCCTAACAACAGCCATACTGGTGCATTGCGTTGATCGCTCGTCAACATGCTTTTCAGTATTTCTATCTTCGTCATCTGCTTCATCCTCTGCGATCGTTCTGCTTCAAGCGATCGTTTAGTATCACGGACATATCCATTATAATGCATACGTCTCGCAAGAAGAATACGAAAAGTAGGAAAAGATGGAAGAAGGGCTGTGACTATCATTCGAAAAAGACGCCTCCTGCTACACAGCATCGGGCGTCCAAGATCCAGTCTCTATCCTCTCGACGGAAAAGCTCCACCTTCCACACAAATGATAAACGAGAGTCCGAGATAAGGTTGCATATTATTATGAGGCTGAGTCCCGCCTGTGATTCCAATTGCTTGCTGACTAAGCTGTGTCCCATCACTCGTGTTGGAGTAAGGAATGATACCTCCCCGGCCACCAGTGGATGACCATTTTGACCCTGTTGGCGTATCCCCTGTAGGAGCTGTGCACACATTCGGAACGTGAGTATGAACCGGAATTTGGTTTTGCAGAAGTGTTATATTGGCAGCGCCATCTGTCTGACCTGCCGTACGCGGTGTCAAGCCAGGTCCTGCCCCCTGATTCATCGGGGCTGCGCCTCTTAAATTGGGAAGCGCAAATGTGGTCTTGCCATCTCCGCCATACTTTGAACCCAATATCGAATACAAAACAGGATTGGAAGAGATCGTAAGCAATTGTCCATCACAAAAAGCCCAGTCCCTTGGCGGGAAGCTGCCAGCGAAAATACGAATTTCTCCAATATACGGATCCATATGATAGTGCCTCCTTTAGTTTCTTGACGGGTAAATCCCTTGAATCGCGATGCAAAAATTCCCGACCAAATACGGCTGCATATTGGTATGAGGTGCACTGTTTCCTACCGTTTGCAACGCACTCTCACTCATCGTCGTATCAGGGGTTGTCCCATAGGTTGTAGTGGATGCTTGTGCCCAGTAGTTCCCAGCGCTAATTTTTTCAGAGGCTGCTGCATTCGAGCCGGTTGCCATATGGGTATGGGCGGGTATCTCGCTTGTCGAAAGTACATGACTTTCTTCGCCGGCTGACAGACCGCGCGTAACGATGGGGCGATCCTGTTGATTGTTTACATGAACAGGGACACGCCCTCTTAAATCCGGTAAAGCAAACGTGTTTTTCCCGTCCCCCCCATAAGCAACTCCTAACAAGGAATACAGTGCCTGGTTTGTATTGATAGGCAACAGCGCTCCATTACAAAAAGCCCAACCCTTTGGCGCAAATGGAAAGGGAAAAAATCGAATTTCTCCAAGAAATGGTTCCATGTAAAATCCTCCTGTTCGATTGGAATGTTAATTTTGTTGAGGATAAATCCCATACAGGGCAATGATGAAATTAATAACCGTAGACGGCATCAGGTTACTGTGTGGTTGATTTCCACCTACAGCACTCAAGCTGGACGCGTTCATCAATCCATCAGGTGCATTTGTTGAATATAGCTGCGTATTCTTTGCCCATACAGCATTGGCAGGGCTGTTCTGCGTTCCTGGCTGCGATGATGCATGGACCGTATGTGTATGCGCGGGCAATTGTGGGATGGTTAAGGTGACGGATTCTACACCATTTTTTTCACCTATCACGAAGTTAGTTCCTGTACGCGGATTTTTCCCTTGATGGAGCGGGATACGTCCTCGTAAATCAGGCAACGCAAAAGTCGTTTGTCCATCCCCGCCATATGTGGTTCCAATCAAACTAAATAACGTGTCGTATTCAGAAATAGATAAGATCTGTCCTTCGCATAATGCCCATCCTTGTGGTGCATAATCTCCTCCAAACATCCTGATTTCTCCAAGAAATGGCTCTGCCATGTTGCTTCCTCCTTATGTAATGTGGTTATTCCCTTTGTCAAGCGACCAGCCTGGTCATTTTTGCAAAAGTGGCTGCCATTCCATTTGGATATACAGCCCCGTTGAGTCTGTCACGATGAAATGAAGTCGTTCATATAATCGAAAGGCAGGATTCCCTTGTAAAACATGTAAACGGATCGGTAATGGGACAGCTTCAGCCTCTTTTTGCAGTTCGCCCATAATGCCAGAACCAACACCCTGTCCCCGATAAGCAGGCAGCAAAGAAATATCGACAAGATGCAGTGCATCTCCGCTCGCATCCGTGATCAAACGACCAATAGGCTGCCCGGATCGGAGAATGATTTGATGATTTTGAGCGGGAAACTGCATGTGGTAAGATTTCTGCTGCATGATAAACTGCGACTGTAAAAAAGCAAGCTTGTCCGACTCACTCCAACCCCAAAGAGCTATTTCTTCGGTTCGAGTAGAGCAGTACAATTCCCAAATAAACGCTTCGTCTTGCTCATATTCAAAAGGCCTGGTATGTACCATAATCCTCCTTGTAGCAATCGTTGTACTTTTCTGTCATTTGATCAGTTACCTGCTTGCATTCTTTCAGGCCTGGATACACCGACTTCACTTTCCTCTGTGTATCGCTCTTCCTCCTTCGAACTTTTTCTGATATCCTGCCTGATTTAATAGCAATCATCAATCATGATATCATTAGCCGAATTCCTTCTAACACTAACTAAAGTTAGCTCTTTTATATGAAAAACGCTTCGTCCCCCAAAATGAGAAGAAGCGTTTTTATCGCTTGCAAAAATAAGGAAGACCCCATATTACATCTACGAGGCTAAAGCCTTTCCTTCTGGACATCTCCAAATCTGATTCTCTCGCCTATGCTCCCGGTGATTTGACCTTGATTATCAGTGCGGTAAATGATCCAAATGACAAACTGCTGCTTGCTTCGGTTCGTCGACAGATCCCTTTGATTGACGTCACGCGTTGGACAGAACGATTTACAAGGTCCATCGACCGATTAAAGAAGGAGAACATAGGCTCTCCAGTCATACTCGCCTCAGGGTGGATGGGGGGGAACTGTATCCCTTCTTGCAAGCATACATACCTCTTCCTTGCAAGATGTCCAGATTCATCTTCACGCTCTTTATTCCCTTCAAGACAAAGCGGGTCCAGATTCCACCGACTATATGGATCGTATGAATATTCCTTTTACTGTCACCACACCTACTTTTGCCCTTGTTTCATTTGTAAAAAGCCGGATATGGAACCTGCTCGGCAAGAGCACACGTCAAAAAATACTGTACAATCCAGGCGCAGGATCTCCTCACCATGTTGTCATCCAAATAAACGGGTGCAATCAGCATGGCATGAACGTGAAACGCCAAGTCGAGATTACTGATCCGAAAGGGCAGACTCACCTGACCGCTTTGGGAGCTGCCATTTTTGCGCAACAAATTATTCGACAAAGCGAAAACTCAACGGTTACGCCCGGTATTCTGTTTCCAGAGGATTTTGGCCATTTCGAAATGACTGCCGTCGATATCCTCCAGTTCTATCGATCCGAAGGCGTCCAGATTACGATCCACGACGAAACAAAAAAGAGTAGGACGGTCTGAGTGCCGCCCTACTCTTCATCCTGTATCCCTTTTTATTCAAAAAAAGTACGCGGGGACTTCCGCCATTCGCCCAATACTTTTTCCTGTTCGCTCGTAATAACCCCTTGCTCTGAAGCTACTTCCAAAAGTGCTGTGTAATTCGATATGGTCGAGCAAGGAATGCCAGCTTCCTCAAACAAGGCTTGGGCATCCGGGAATTGGTAGCTGAAAATGGCTACGACTCCCAGTACCTCTCCGCCCTCAGCCTGTACCGCTTGCGCTGCTTTCAAGGAGCTACCTCCTGTGGAAATCAGGTCTTCAATCACGACGACCTTTTGACCAGCCGCCAATGCACCCTCAATCTGGTTTTGGCGACCGTGGCCTTTTGCCTTGTCCCGTACGTAGATCATAGGCAGATCAAGCAGCTCTGCAACCCATGCAGCATGTGGAATACCAGCAGTTGCTGTTCCCGCCACGACTTGCGCATCTGGGTACTGCTCCTTGATCAGATCAGCAAAAGCTCTTGCAACGGCACGGCGCACATGCGGATAAGACATCGTGATCCGGTTGTCGCAGTAGATCGGGGATTTGATCCCGGACGTCCATGTAAAAGGTTGCTCCGGTCGCAGATGAACTGCCCCGATTTCGAGAAGATTCGCTGCAATTTGTTTAGCGGTTGTCATTGTCGTCATTTCACTTATTCCCTCCAGCTGGCTACTTTACGAACGATCTTTTTCCACTGCTGCGACGATACTTTGCCAAACCCCTACCGGATCTTTTGCACCCGTAATGGCGCGTCCGATCACAAGGTAATCACTGCCCAAGCGGAATGCCTGTTCTGGTGTCGTGATACGTGTCTGATCGCCTTGATCTGCTCCCAGTGGACGAATTCCTGGGGTTACGGTTACAAATGCGTCTCCAGCAGCTTTTTTGATCATCGGTACTTCTAACGGAGAAGCAACGACCCCATCCAAACCAGCTTGCTTGGTCATCAGCGCATAGTGCACGACAACATCCTCTACCGCACCTGGAATCGCCAATTCTTGATTCATCGTTTGCAAACCAGTAGATGTCAGCATTGTAACACCGATCAGGAGGGGACGAGCAGCACCTGCCGCTGTCCCTTGCTCCAAGCCTTCTCTCGCTGCCGCCATCATGGCTACGCCGCCTGCCGCATGAACGTTTACCATGTCTGCTCCCAGACGCGCCAGGCTTCTCATTGCGCCTTTAGCTGTATTGGGAATATCATGAACCTTCAAGTCGAGGAACACGTTGAATCCTTTATCCTTTAAAAAGGAAACGATCGCTGGCCCTTCTGCGTAAGCGAGCTCCATCCCCACTTTTACATAGCGGATATGCCCCTGAAGCGGCTCGATGCACTTTTTGACTTCATCCAGTGTGGAAAAGTCGAGCGCAACAATCATGCGTTCGCGAATATCGGTTAGTTGTTGTTGCACGCTGCTCTCCCCTTTTTATACAGTTACTGCTACTTTGGCACCAGCACGCTGGGCAGGCATTGCTTCTGTAGAGAATGTGATCGTCTCCAGTACGTGCAGGAGAGCGGAAGCTGTATCCAGCGAAGTCAAGCATACCGCGCCGTTTTCTACTGCTTCCCGACGAATGCGGAAACCGTCGCGTTGTGGCGTTTTGCCTTTTGTCAGTGTATTGAGTACGATGTTCGCTTCGCCTGTATGGATGACATCCAGCAGGTTTGGCGTGCCTTCGGACAATTTGCTCACGCGTGTGACTTGCAGTCCCGCTTGCTCCAAATAATCGGCAGTGCCTGCGGTTGCCATCAGCTTGAAGCCGAGGTGGCGGAAGCGTTTCACAATGTCTAGGGCTTCTTCCTTGTCTTTATCGGCAACTGTCACGAGCAAGGTGCCTTGTGTCGGGATATTCATCCCCGCTGCGACCAAGCCTTTGTACAACGCTTTTGCCAGTGTGCTCTCGCGTCCCATGACTTCTCCGGTCGATTTCATTTCAGGGTCGAGCGTAATATCAACGCGGCGCAGCTTTGCAAAGGAGAAGACGGGTACTTTGACAGAAACCATCGACTCCTCTGGATGGTAGCCCGGTGTAAAGCCTTGTTCGATGATAGAGTGACCAAGGATCGCTTTCGTCGCGATGTTCGCCATTGGAATCCCCGTTACTTTGGAGAGGAATGGCACCGTACGGGACGAGCGCGGATTGACCTCGATGACGTATGGGCGGTCTTTATAGATGACGAACTGGATGTTGAGCAAGCCTTTGATTTGCAGGGCACGCGCCAGCTTCGTTGTCATGTCGATCAGTTCATCCTTGATCGCTTGGGACAAGGATTGCGGAGGATATACAGCGATGGAGTCACCGGAGTGCACCCCTGCGCGTTCGATATGCTCCATGATGCCTGGAATCAGGACGTTTTCGCCATCGCAGATCGCGTCGACTTCCGCTTCTACCCCGACCATGTAACGGTCTACCAGTACAGGGTGATCAGGATTTACCTTCACCGCTTTTTCCATGTACTCCAACAGTTCGGACTGATTGTAGACGATTTCCATCGCACGTCCGCCAAGTACGTAGGATGGGCGAACCAGGACCGGGAAGCCAAGACCTTCTGCTGCCACTACTGCCTGCTCGACAGAAGTTACCGTTTTGCCTGGTGGTTGGGCGATTTCCAGCTCGCGCAGCAGCGCTTCGAACTTCTCGCGGTTTTCTGCTGCGTCGATGTTTTCCAGACTCGTACCCAAGATTTTGATTCCGCGTGCAGCCAGCTTGTCAGCCAAGTTGATCGCGGTTTGCCCGCCGAATTGTACGATGACACCCTCTGGTTTTTCCACATCGAGAATGTTCATGACGTCTTCGATGTACAGCGGCTCGAAGTATAGGCGATCAGATGTGTTGAAGTCTGTGGAAACAGTCTCCGGGTTGTTGTTGATGATCACTGCCTCATAGCCCGCTTCTCTCAGTGCCCAGACAGCGTGGACAGTCGCATAGTCAAACTCGATTCCTTGACCGATGCGGATTGGTCCGGAGCCCAGTACGACCACGCGCTTCTTGCCAGTCTCAATGCGCTCGTCTTCCACTTCATAAGCGGAGTAGTAGTACGGTGTTTGCGCTTCGAATTCTGCCGCGCACGTATCTACCATTTTATATACAGGTACAAAGCCTTTCTCTTTGCGCATTGCGTGTACCGCTTCTTCTGTCTCACCGCACAGCTCGGCAATTTTGCGGTCCGTGAAGCCCATGCGCTTTGCTTCGTACAACTTCTCACTCGTCAAGCCTTTTGCCAGTTCCGCTTCAAAGGCAATCATTTTATGGAACTTGTGCAGGAAGAACAGATCGATCTTGGTCAGGTTGTGCAGTTCTTCGATCGTCCAGCCACGGCGCAGTGCTTCTGCCAGCAGGAAGAGGCGTTCGTCATCCGCGTGCACCAGTCGTGCTTTCAAATCTTCCTCGCTGATTTCGTCTGCTCCTTTGATCTCGATGTGATAACTGCCGATTTCCAAGGAACGGATGGCTTTCATGATCGATTCTTCAAAAGTCCGACCGATTGCCATCACTTCTCCGGTCGCTTTCATTTGCGTACCGAGCTTGCGGTTGGCAGATTGGAACTTGTCGAACGGCCAGCGTGGAATTTTGCTGACGATGTAGTCCAGCGTTGGCTCGAAGCATGCGTAAGTTTGGCCTGTCACCGGGTTTTTCAGCTCATCCAACGTGTAGCCGATTGCGATTTTGGCTGCCATCTTTGCGATTGGGTAGCCTGTTGCCTTGGAAGCCAGTGCAGAAGAGCGGCTCACACGCGGGTTCACTTCGATCACATAGTACTGGAAGCTGTGCGGGTCGAGTGCGTATTGTACGTTGCAGCCACCCTCGATACCGAGCGCCCGGATGATGTTCAGTGCGGATGTGCGCAGCATTTGATACTCGCGGTCAGCCAGTGTTTGGCTAGGCGCTACTACGATGGAATCACCAGTATGCACGCCGACTGGGTCGATGTTTTCCATGTTGCAGACGACGATGCAGTTGTCGTTGGCATCGCGCATTACTTCGTACTCGATTTCTTTCATGCCGGCGATGCTTTTCTCGATCAAGCATTGCGTAATCGGGGAGTACTTCAATCCGCTTGCGACGATCTCGCGGAGGGTTTCTTCATCTTCACAAATTCCGCCGCCTGTACCACCCAAGGTGTAGGCAGGACGAACGATGATGGGATAACCGATTTCGTTTGCGAAATCGACAGCTTCTTCTACTGTGCTTACGATGACGGATTCAGGTACCGGCTCACCCAGTTCATTCATGAGGGAGCGAAACAGGTCGCGGTCTTCTGCTTGCTTGATCGATTCCAGCTTGGTTCCGAGCAGCTTTACATTTTCTTGCTCGAGAACGCCTGCTTCTGAGAGGGCAACAGCCATGTTCAAGCCTGTTTGACCGCCAAGTGTAGGCAGTAGTCCATCCGGCTTCTCTTGACGAATGACGCGCGCTACGAATTCAGGTGTGATTGGCTCGATATATACTTTGTCCGCCATGTTTGTATCCGTCATGATGGTCGCCGGGTTGGAGTTGATCAGAACTACCTCCATGCCCTCTTCTTTTAACGCTTCGCATGCTTGCGTGCCTGCATAGTCAAATTCTGCTGCCTGCCCGATAACGATAGGTCCAGAGCCGATTACGAGGATTTTTTTCAGATTATCTTGTTTTGGCATGAGTTTTTTCCTCCTTAGCGGTTTCCATCATCGCAAGAAACTGGTCGAACAGGTAGCCGGAATCATACGGTCCTGGAGCTGCTTCTGGATGGTACTGTACTGAGAATGCATTCTTAGCGGCATGACGTACGCCTTCGATGGTGCCATCATTCAGTGCGATATGTGTAACTTCCAGTTCCGTGCTTGCGAGCGAGTCTTCTTTGACTGCATAGCTGTGGTTCTGGGATGTGATATAGGTGCGTCCGGTTGGCAGCTCTTTTACCGGATGGTTGCCGCCACGGTGTCCGAATTTCATTTTCGTCGTGTCAGCGCCAGATGCAAGCGCGAACAGTTGGTGACCGAGGCAAATTCCGAACAGCGGATATTCACCCAAGATTTCGCGAATCATCTCTACGGCTTGTGGTACGTCCTTCGGGTCCCCAGGGCCATTGGACAAAAGTATTCCGTCCGGTTGAATGCGGCGAATCTCTTCTGCTGTCACATTGTAAGGCACAACGACAACGTCGCAGTTGCGCTTGGTCAACTCGCGCAAAATCCCGTGCTTGGCTCCGAAGTCTACCAGTACTACCCGATGACCTGTACCCGGGCAGCTGAAGACGCTTTTCGTAGAAACGCGTGATACTTGGTCTGTCATCAATGTCGTGCCGTTTAAGGCAGCAACCAATTCAGCCAACGGGGCTTCACTGGTTGTAATCATGCCCTTCATCGTGCCGTGGTAACGAATTTTTCTCGTAAGCATCCGGGTGTCGATTCCAGCAATGCCCGGGATGTCGTATGTTTTCAGCAGTTCGTCGAGTGTGTTGGTATTGCGCCAGTTGCTCGGTGCCTCGCAATGCTCGCGAACAACGAAGCCGTGAATGTATGGACGAACAGCTTCAAAGTCGTCCCGATTGATCCCGTAATTTCCGATTAGCGGGTATGTCATGGTGACGATCTGTCCGCAGTAGGATGGGTCGGACAAAACCTCCTGATAGCCAGTCAGCCCTGTATTGAAAACCACTTCCCCGTAGGACTCCTTTGTCGCTCCAAATGCCGTCCCGATAAATTCTGTTCCGTCTTCCAAGATCAATCTTGCACGCATCTATGCTCCTCCTCCATTGTCGTGTAAAAACTTTTGTCTTGTCTGTCAGTCGTTTTTACACGTTTTGATATACGATCTTCCCATCTACCAGTGTCAGGGTCGGCCAGCCTTTGCATGCCCAACCGGCAAATGGTGTGTTGATTCCTTTACTTGCGAATGTGCTTGGGTCAATTGTTTTTTCCGTTTCCAGATCAATCACAGTCAGGTCTGCTGGCGCGCCTACTTCCAGACGTCCGTATGGCAGATTGAATGCTTCTGCTGGCTTCACGGTCAACAGCTCAACCAACTTCTTCAAGGTCAGCTCTCCGCTTTGCACGAGATTTGTGTACAGGAGCGGGAATGCTGTCTCCAGTCCGACGATTCCGAATGGCGCACGGTTTATCCCGTTTGCTTTTTCCTCTTGGGTGTGTGGTGCATGGTCGGTTGCGATCATATCAATGGTGCCGTCTTTTAATCCCGCAATCAGTGCAGCACGATCTTCACGAGAGCGCAGCGGCGGGTTCATTTTCCAATTCGTATCCAGATTGTCCGGGATATCCTCGTCGCACAGCAAGAGGTGATGCGGACTGACTTCACATGTTACATTCACGCCAGCGCGTTTCCCGTCACGTACCAGACGCACCGACTCTTTCGCGCTGATGTGACATACGTGGTAGTGGACACCTGTCTGTTCTGCCAGCAAAATATCGCGGCCAACGTGGATGGACTCTGATTCAGAAGGAATTCCCGGGAGTCCATGTCGAGCTGCAACCACCCCGTCATGCAAAGCTGCTCCCGGGATCAACAGGTCTTCGTCCTCACAGTGAGCGACGATTGCGATCCCGAGCTCTGCTGCTTTTTGCATGGCCTTTTTCATCATCGCAGTTGATTGCACACCCACACCGTCATCTGTCAGCGCGAAGATCCCCGCTTCTTTTAACCCAGCGAAATCCGTCAGCTCTTTTCCCAATTGGCGAACGGTAATCGCACCATATGGGATCACGCGCGCCATACCTGCCTCGCTCGCTTTGTCCAAAATGTAGGTCACGGTCTCGACACTATCAATGGACGGTCGTGTGTTCGGCATGCATGCTACTGTTGTAAATCCGCCTTGTACCGCTGCTTTTGCCCCTGTTTCGATCGTTTCTTTATGTTCAAAGCCTGGCTCGCGCAGATGTACGTGGACATCGATGAGACCCGCGCTAATCATGCCGCCATGACAATCGATCCATTCATGTCCCTCGCGATCGAGTGTTTCCCCCATCGCTGTGATTCTTCCCTTTTCTACCAATATTTCCATCGGGGTGAGTTCCCCCGCCTGATTTAGTACGTTGCCGTTGCCAAGGATGATTCCCATGTCATTTCGCTCCCTTTCAAAAGAGTTTCTAAAACTGCCATTCTTGCTGCGACTCCGTTGGTCACTTGGGTTTGAATCAAGGACGTTTCGCATTCTACCAAATCGGTATGAATCTCAACCCCGCGATTGACGGGTGCCGGATGCATGATGACTGCGCCGGACTTCATCATTTTGGCTCTTTCCAGTGTGAGCCCATGTGCCTTGTGATACTCTTCCTTCGATAGATAGAGGGATTCCGCATGGCGCTCCAGCTGAACGCGCAGCATCATGACCACATCTGCGGTTTGAACGGCTTCTTCCATTTCCACGATTTTGACACCTTGCGGGATATGGGCTGGCATCATGGTAGTAGGACCTGAGAGCAGCAGATTCACACCGAGCTTCGGCAGCGCATGCAGATGAGAACCGAGCACGCGGCTGTGGCGCAGATCTCCAATGATCGCTACCGTGAGACCAGAGAGCTTGCCAAACTTTCTTTTCATGGTCAAAAGATCTAGCAGGCATTGCGTCGGGTGCTCATTCGTTCCATCTCCCGCGTTGATCAGCTTCAGGTCAACGCTTTCTGCCAACTCTTGCAGCAGGCCTTCCTTTTTGGTGCGGATCACGGCTGCTTCCACGCCCATTGCTTCCAAGGTGCGAATCGTGTCATAGACCGTCTCGCCTTTTACGGTAGAGGAGGTTTCCGGAATGAAGTTCAAAACATGTGCGCCCAGTCGCTTTTGAGCTACTTCAAAAGAGAAGCGTGTTCTGGTGCTGGCCTCGAAGAACAGATTCGCGACAAACCGTCCGCGCAGGATATCCGCTTGCTCAGTTGGTCTGGCAGCCCAATGCTCTGCTCGCTCGAGGAGCTGGATGATTTGTTCTTTCGATAAGTCTTTGAGGCCAATCAAATGCGCTACATTTTTCATCATGAATCCCTCCGGTTCTTTATTTTTCAAAAGAAAAAGCTTCTTGGCATCGCTTTGCATCTGGAGGCAAGCGAGACAAGAAGCTGGTTGAGTGCCTTTTTTGGGCAGCCAAAACAGCGTTCTTTGCCTTGCCAGCCTCTCTGGACTGGATTTAAAGGATTGGGAACGTTAGGCTATTTATTTTTGTTCTTCAAGGTGCGCTTCTCCCATCGCAGTCTCTTTTCCTGGAAGGATCAGGTGCAGAATAATTCCCAGGAAGGTAGAGAGTGCGATATTATCGATGGTCAGATCACTCAGGAAAGCGATACCTGTACTTGCAAAACTGATTTTGTATCCGCCGATTCCCGTGACGAGGATGACCGCTGCGAGAATCATGTTGCGCTTGTCTGCAAAATTCACTTTGTGCTCGACGTACATCCGCAAGCCTTGTGCTGCGATGATACCGAACAGGATGATGGAAACACCGCCAAGTACCGGCGTTGGAATCGTCATTAAAATGGCGCTAATCTTACCAGCGAAGGCGAACATGATTGCCAGTACAGCAGCCAGACCGATGACTACTCGGCTGTATACCTTCGTCATTGCAAGGACACCGATGTTTTCTCCATATGTCGTTGCTGGCGGACCTCCGATGATGGCTGCCAGTGAGGTCGCTACCCCGTCTCCGAGCAAGCTGCGGTGCAGACCCGGATTTTTCATCAGATCGCGATCCATGACCTTGCTCGTTACCAGCAAGTGACCCAAATGCTCTGCCAGCGTGACGAAAGCGACTGGCGCGATGACCAGTGCTGCGATCCATGCAGAGCCGTCACCGATCACACTCATGACTTCGGTAAATTTGAAGTGCTCCGCAAACATTTTTTGTGGCGTGATGAACCAGTCTGCTTCTACTACTTTTTGAAAGTTAATCAGTTCAGGGTGACGCAGCAGCGTGTAGACATAACCTGTAACCATACCGATCAAGATGGGGATAAGACCAAGGAATCCGCGCAGCATGACCGCTGCAAGCACTGTTATGACCACAGTTACGAGCGAGATTTCAATCGAAGTCAGCGACATTTGCGATTGACCGTCTACAGTGACTTTCGTTGCCATGTCTACTGCTACGCCAGCCAGGCTCAGACCGATCACGACGATGACAGAAGCGATGACAACAGGTGGCAGTACCCGATCGAGCCATTTGACTCCTGCTTTTTTCACGATACCGGCGACGATGATGTACACAATCCCGGAGAGGAAGCAACCCAAGAGTGCCGTCCCTACTCCATGTGATTGACTCACGACGATAATCGGACCGATGAAAGCGAAGGAAGAACCGAGGTAGTTTGGCAGTTTTCCTTTGGTGATCCACAGGAACAAAAGGGTTCCAATCCCGCTTGCCATGAGCGCCGTTGCTACATCCAGCCCCGTTAAGATTGGCACCAATACAGTCGAGCCGAACATCGCGAACAAGTGTTGGATACTAAGTGGCAGCAATCGCGAAATATGTGGTGTTTCGTCTACATCGATGTAATTTTTCTGGCTCATGCCTGTATGCCCCCTGTTTTGTTTCTTTCATTCAAAAAAGTGTCTTTTATACAAAAAACCTCTTTGTGCGGACACAAAGAGGCTAGCTTCACCATAATCATGGGAAGTATCTTGCCTCTTGCCGACCTCACGGGATCGTTTTTAAAGAGGAATCCTATTCTTTTTACAGTAGCTGTCGGATGGAGACAATATCCATAACGTCCACTTCTGCCAATTGTACATCGACAATTTCCGTTCGGGCAGTAGGGAGGTTTTTTCCGACGAAATCAGGGCGAATTGGCAACTCGCGATGACCACGATCAACCAGAACAGCCAGTTGAATCATCCGTGGGCGACCGTTGTCAATCAGTGCATCCAACGCGGCACGCACGGTTCTTCCCGTGTAGAGAACATCATCTACCAGAATCACGGTCTTGCCTGTGATTTGATCCGGGAGCTTGGAGCCTTGCAAAATGGCATCTTCGGACTTGTGTTGCAAATCGTCACGATAGAACGTAATGTCCAGCTCACCGACTGGGACTTTCACATTTTCAATCATTTCGATTCTTTCCACAAGGCGTTGCGCGAGGTAGATCCCTCTGGTCTTGATGCCCACGATAATGAGATCCTCGACGCCTTTATTTCGCTCGATAATTTCATGCGCGATTCGCGTGAGTGCGCGGCGGATCGCCGCTTCATCCATAATAACGCTTTTGTTGATCATCTCAATATCCCCCTTTTCGACGGGAACAGTGGACCTTACGAAAAAAGGCTCCTTGTCAGGAGACAAGAAGCCCTCGGACAAACTGACCGGACTTTTAAACGTCCCGTCTGTTTGTCATTCCGTGCCCTTGCCAGCCTCACTGGACTGGATTTAAAGGTTCCATTCGTCATGTAGAATTATGTCACGATTCAGGACGGGTGTCAATGCAGCCCGAAAAAGTCTAACTATTCCCAATAGACACTGACCCACGGTGGCAAGTAGTTCGCATAATAACCAATGTCCCCTGTCATATCTTTGATCAGCTCGATTTGTTTGTCCGCATTCTCGCCAATTCCTTGGATAAACAGGGAGCCATGCTCCGCTCGATCCAACCGCAAGAAAAGAAGCTGTTTCCCATCTGGAGACGGCGCTGGATAGTAGTCCGCTGTATTCGCTTCCCCTTTTGTCACCTGCTGCTCCGCTCCATCTGCGGATCGCCGCCAGATGCCTTGTTCCGGTACCATGACCTTCTTTGGGTCGTAGGAATACTCTGTAGCCAAGCCTCTGGTGAAAAGCAGCGTGTACGGAGCTTTCGGAATCCATACCGGGTAAGTGTCAACCACCACTGGACCAGGGCTGACTGTTTTGACCTTTCCTGCTCGATCCATCAGCTTCAACTGCTTGTTAGTTGTGGCGATCCGGTCAGTTCCATCGACAAAAGCGAGCTGTTCGCCATTTGGTGTCCAGGCAAGCCAATCAGGATAAGCCAATCCTGTTCCGATCTCTAATGGCTTTTTGGCAGGCTGTGTCAAATTAAAGCATTGAATCGGTACGCCATCAGCAGACAAGGAGCCTGAGTTATACCTGACAAAGTAGGCCACAGCCTTCCCATCCGGAGATACTTTTAAGCCTGTCGCTGCCCATAGGTATATGCCTTCCCCCACTTTTGGCGGTTCTGCTATCGGATAGGCAGCCAACGGTTTACCTGCAAGTGTGCGCAAGGCCAGTGTCATCGGCTTATTTTTTTCGGCAGGTAGCGAGACAAGCATGTTTTCCCCATCCGGCATCCAGGCAAAATCTGCGAAATCAGCCTTCGTTGTACTTTGCAAAGCTAATTCTCCATGCTCTTGGACGTCTTTTACGATCAGCAATAGTCTCGGTGCTTCATTACTGCCAACATTCACGGTGTACGCGAGCTTGTTCGCTTTCGGAGACCATTTTGGCGTTTCAAAAACCGCTCGCTCGTCTACCTGCACAGCTTTGCTGCCGTCAGCGCTGACGATCCACACATAGCCTGGTGTCGAGTAATTGTCGTTGCCTTTGTATTTCACAAACAGGAGCCACTTGCCGTCTGGCGACCAGCCCACGATCTGTGCATAGCCGTCCTTGGTGATTTGCCTTACCTTTCCTGTCGCATCCCGTCCATCTACCAAAAACAAATGCTGGTTGCTCGTAAATGCAATTTTTGCCGGAACGCTTATTTCCTTGTTCACTCGCTCTGGCCACTGGCTTTGGGCTGCCACCTTTGCTTCACCGTTTGCTGTGACAAGTACAGCCAAAAGGACAAAAAGGCTGATCAGCTTCCCCCATTTTCCGATCACAGGCATTCACTCCTTACACGCTCTATTGAATGATGAAAAAAACGCCAGAAGAAAGTAATAAGCTCTCTACTAGCGTTTTCCAATCCAACTGCCATTATGTAAGTGTCATAGGAAGACTGGCTGCAACAACAAAAAACGATTGCCATACAGATCCTCGAAAACAACCTCAATGCCATACATCACTTCGTTTGGTTCACTCACAAACTTTACACCGCGTTGACGCAGTGTTTCGTATGTGGACCAAAAATCATCCGTCTCCCAAACCCACATTGGATTTTTGCCGACTTGACGAAGCATTTCCTGCGCAACGTCTTCCCGATGCCAATGAGTTGGGTCATGCAGTACAATCTCTATCTCCTGCCCAGGCAGGCTGACGGTGAGCCAACGAGAGCCATCATCCATACGCGAATCCATGCGTTTTTCGAAACCGAGTTTTTCCGTGTAAAACCGCAATGCCTCTTCACAGTCGTGAACGTACAGCGTTACATGCGCTAATCTTTTTAGCACGGCTATTCCTCCTGTTCTCTTTACGCTTGTCGGAGAACTTCGATGACCTCAAGCATTTCCTTCGGCATTGGCGCTTCGAACTCGAGCTGCTCTCCTGTACGTGGATGGATGAAGCCCAATGTTTTCGCATGCAGAGCTTGTCCATCGAGCTCCAATGTATTTTTCGGACCGTATTTCGGGTCACCTGCCAGTGGATAGCCAATGTACTTCATGTGTACGCGAATTTGATGGGTACGTCCTGTTTCGAGTTTCAATTCTACCAACGTGTACTCCTTAAAGCGCTCCAACACGATAAAATGCGTAACAGCTGGCTTGCTGTTTTCAAAAACGACCGCCATTTGCTGGCGATTTTTCGGATCGCGCCCGATTGGTGCTTCAATCGTTCCCATTTCATGCGGGATGACACCGTGAACAATCGCGACATACTTCCGATTGACTGTATGTGCTTTCAATTGTTCAGCCAAACCCATATGTGCCTTATCGTTTTTAGCTACCATCAAAAGGCCGGAAGTATCCTTGTCAATCCGGTGGACAATTCCCGGACGCAAAACGCCATTGATTCCGGACAAATCCTTGCAATGTGCCAAAAGCCCATTGACGAGTGTCCCACTGTAATGACCAGGAGCAGGATGCACGACGAGTCCACGTGGTTTATTCACGACCACGACATCGCTATCCTCATATACAATATCAAGCGACATCTCTTCTGGCTGGATCGCCATTTCTTTTGGCGGCGGAACACGGAGGGTCACTTCGTCCTCTGCCTGTAGCTTGTAGTTGTTTTTGATCGGTTCACCATTTACAGTGACACGACCTTCCTTTACCCAAGCCTGCACCTGTGAACGGGACCAATCTTCATTTTGCAGCGTGATAAATTTGTCGATGCGCTCACTCGTATCCGCTGGGTCTACCGTCCAATCGTAACGTTCAAATAATTGCGTGTCATTCATGTATGTTCTCCACCTATCCGAGCTTTCCCACTATTATTCTCATGACTATCGGTTTTTCTTCCCATCCAGAAAAACATCGAGAAGCAAAATCCCCACACCAATCGTGATGGCCATATCAGCCACGTTAAAGATCGGGAAGTGAATCAACGTAAAATCGAGAAAATCTACGACTTGACCGGACGTCGCACGATCAATGAAATTCCCGACGGCTCCACCCAAGACAAATGACAGCGCCAACGATGCACGAGGTTGTTTTTTTCCCAAGCGAATCAAGGAAATGACAATCCCAATCACAACGACAGTGGTAATGGCAATAAAAAACCAACGTCGATTTTGCAGGATGCCAAACGCCGCTCCCATGTTTCGATGGGAAGTTAGATGAAATACGTCCGCGATCAAAGGAATGGATTCTCCCAGTTCCATATACTTCACGACTAAATACTTTGTAAACTGATCAAGCGCAATAATTACTGCCGCAATGAGATAGTACAACAATGGAATGTCCTCCTTATTCTGCTTCGACCAGCAACTGTACAAACACAATGTCAAATGATCATTTTACCAGAGACAGCCTACGTGAACAAGCGCTTTCCTTTTTTGTACAGTCGATAGCCTTTGCGTACGACTTCCAGCATCCACAATGGAATTTTCCATCCACGATCCTTGATAAACGGCAGATACACCTTGTAATACGCCTTACGTAAATCACGCCATTTCGTGTCTGTATCATTGACATAGTAATCCGATACATCAATCAGATACCCTCGTCCCTGATCCATTAATACGTTTTTCCCATGGACATCATGTGGAAACAAGCCCTTCCTGCGGGCTTCTTCTAGCGCCTCCTCCACGTCTTCAATCACCTGCGGAGGAATCGGGATACCAAAGCGCACACAGTCAAACAGGGGTATGCCGTTCATCCGCGTAATGACCAGGTATCCTTCTCCATAATCATAACAGATGGGGAAGGAACGAGTCTCGCCAAGCTTGCGATAGACTTCGATTTCCTGTTCGGCTCCTGGTCTTCCAGGTGCGTACAGCTTGATCACTACCTTCGGATAGTCCGGATGGGCAAATACGGCAGCATAATTGCCAGTACCGACCAGCTCCCAGGGATATGGCGTGTGGTGTACGACGACTGGATCATCTGGCGACAGACTCTCCACTTGAACTTCCTGTAAAAAAGCTTTCAATATATGCTGATCGATCCGCATCGTTTCTCATCATCTCTCATCAGTTACCGACTTCGAACTACGTTAAAACAAAATTACTACTACGATCATTCAGACACTTCCTATAAGGGGCAAAAAATCCTTTGCACTGGTAGGGCCAGGAGGTCCTGTCCGATTCCAATGAAAGGATTGCATATGGACAAGAATACCTCATTTTTTTGATTTGGTAAATGGGTAGCGAATGTCCACCAATCGTACCTGTTTTTATGTAGTGTATAACGAATGATTCTAACTGATTCATTTGGAAAATAAGGCTCTTGTATGGTGCTGTCGTGGTGGGGAGGAAACAGGAGAAAACGCTCAGATTCTAGGGCCACCCGCTGGGAGATTGACTGCCCGGCTCCATGATAAAAAGCGAAACCCGCGTCCAAAGTCGTCCCTTCAGGAGGTATCTCAGAGGTGGACGCTAAGAGCTTGTTTCTCTTTTTTTCATTGCGCCTCGGTCGGTGTCCCTAAGATCTTCGCTTTTTTCTCCTGTTTCCCCTACGAGCTTCCTGTGTTTACCACACATTTTAAAGCTTTAAAAGAATGAAGAATGTAATCGTTTCGCCAGAGAAGAATATTTCCAGACGTAGCGACTTGTGGAGTCCTACCCAGCGCAGAAGGGATTCGCGGGCAAAAGAAACGCAACGTGCTCGCGCTAGGAAGCGGCTACCATTTTTGCGTTTCCCCGCGAATCCCTTCGGAGCGGACAGTCTCTGCCCTCAGCGGGACGAAGCCTGGAGCCTAGACTGGAAATATTCTTCTCTTCTCCGCAGCCGCATAGAAGGATCTTCAAGTAACTGTCGCGGTGGGGAGGAAACAGGAGAAAACGCTCAGATTCTAGGGCCACCCGCTGGGAGATTGACTGCCCGGCTCCATGATAAAAAGCGAAACCCGCGTCCAAAGTCGTCCCTTCAGGAGGTATCTCAGAGGTGGACGCTAAGAGCTTGTTTCTCTTTTTTTCATTGCGCCTCGGTCGGTGTCCCTAAGATCTTCGCTTTTTTCTCCTGTTTCCTCTACGAGCTTCCTGTGTTTACCACACATTTTAAAGCTTTAAAAGAATGAAGAATGTAATCGTTTCGCCAGAGAAGAATATTTCCAGACGTAGCGACTTGTGGAGTCCTACCCAGCGCAGAAGGGATTCGCGGGCAAAAGAAACGCAACGTGCTCGCGCTACGAAGCGGCTACCACTTTTGCGTTTCCCCGCGAATCCCTTCGGAGCGGACAGTCTCTGCTCTCAGCGGGACGAAGCCTGGAGCCTAGACTGGAAATATTCTTCTCTTCTCCGCAGCCACATAACAGGTTCCTCAGCAAAAAAAGAAGAACCTGACACATCATGCAGGCTCTCCCTTTCATAATTTACACATTAATCTCCAAAAACCATTCGCGAATCGAATCTTGCAGCTTCTGCAAGGCTGCCGCATTCGTTGCTTCACAATAAATACGCACCAACGGCTCTGTGCCAGACGGACGGATCAAGACCCAATGTCCTTCCTCGAGCAACAGCTTGACCCCATCCACTCTTTGAATCTCCAAAACCTGATAAGGACCGATGAGTGCAGGTGGCTTGGCGATCATTTGCTGTACCCATTGATCTTTTTCCGGCAATTTCATATCAAGCCGCGTGTGGAACAGCTCGCCGAACTGCTCGTAGACGTCTCGCAGTATTTGATCGATTCCTTTGTTTTCATACGCGCACATTTCGGCAAGCAACAAATTGATGAGTACGCCGTCCTTCTCCGGGATGTGACCGAGAATACTCGCCCCGCCACTTTCCTCTCCGCCGATAAGCACATCGCCTTTGCGCATTTCCTCACCAATGTACTTGAAACCGACTGGCGTCTCTACCAACTCAAGACCATAATGCGTAGCCATCTGATCCAGCAGATGCGTGGTTGCTACCGTTCTCACAATGCGTCCAGTCAAGCCACGATTTTTTCGCAAATGATAGGTTAGCAGCACGAGTGCTTCATTGGGCGTGATATACTGTCCAAAGCGGTCGACGACTCCGAAGCGATCCGCATCGCCGTCATTGGCAAGACCAAGAGATGCTTGGCGTTCTACGACTTCTTTTTTTAACAAATGTAAATGCTTATCGTTTGGCTCAGGCAAATCTCCGCCAAAAGCTGCATCCGGTACCTCTCGGATACCGACGTTTTTCACCCCCGCCTCTGACAAAAAACCGCTCACATAGCCCATACCGGCACCATGCATGGCATCGACAACAACGGACAAGGAAGAGTTTTTCAAAACATCCATATTTACCATCCGTCTCAGATGCGCCTCGTAATGAGGACGCAGCACAATGACTTGCAGCAGCTTGCGGGTCTTTGCTTCCGCGAGGGAAATCGTACGCACCGATTTGGTCTGGCAGGTTTCGCTGATCCACTCTTCCAATCTTTGCGTGATCGCAGGCGTTGCGGGTCCAGCGTACTCCGGAATGTATTTGATGCCGTTATATTCGGGTGGATTGTGACTGGCCGTGATCATGATTGCGCCACTCGCTGCAAAATGCTTCACTCCAAAGGCTACGGCAGGCGTTGGCGCTGCTTCGTTCACCAAATAGGTACGAATGTCATTGGCGGTCAGGACAGCTGCAACCTCCTGTGCAAAGCGTCTCCCGAGAAACCGCGTGTCGTGTCCAACCAAAACAGGCTGCTCCTGCTGTCCGATTTCTTTGGTATAGCTGGCGATGGCTTGTGCGACAATACGGACATTCTCGACAGTAAAGCCATCTGCGATTATGTCGCGCCAACCGTCCGTACCGAAACGGATCGTTGTCATCTACTCATCTCTCCCCTCGTTACCGCAACTCATTCACCTTCTCCAAATAACGCAAAACAGTGGCAACATAAGTAGCATGCGACCATGTCAGGGGTGCAACGGACACAGGAGCACCTGTATACGGATCGAGCTGTTCGGAGAGCACGCCGCTTTGTAGGGCATGTCGTACGACCCAAGCCAGTCTGCTCTTTGGCTCTTGGAGTTCATCGAGCGATTTTGCCTTGGCAATTTCCCAATCAGCCACCCATAAAGTGCAAATGATCCATGGATTTCCCGGCACCTTCACCGTGTCATGTGATTTTTTGAAATAGTAATCCCCTTGATAGCGGGCAATTCCACCGATCGCCGTGTCTACCCGCAAACTTTTTTTGACAGCTTCCATTGTCCGCTCAACCCTCGGATCATCTACGGAAAACACATCAAGCGCAAACAAGGCGAACAAGCTGCTCTCCACCGTGAAATCTTTTTCGACACTCCCATCTGCTCTTACATAAATCCCGCGCAGAAAACGCCCGCTTTCAGGGTCGTACAGATGTTTTTCCATCGCCCCACGAATGCGCTCTGCCCCTTCTGCGTAGCGTTTGTAGCGCCGATCATCCCCGAACAACTGGGCGAAACGAGCTGCAGCCATTAAGCCTGCAAAAACCGTAGCACTGCTAAACGTAAAAATTCCCCGTCGCTCTTCCCATAAGTCGTAGCTTGGTTTTGGGAGTTGCAGCTCTGAATGGACATACTCCAGCAAAAAGCGAGCTGCCGGACGAACCAGCGTGGGATAGAGAGCCTGGCAATCTTCAATTTGCTTGCCGCTCTTGTATTGCTCCCAGAGGGCATACAGCACGAGCGCCGTCTCATCCTCCTGAATCGGGAGCTGAATTTCTCCGTCAACAATATACGGATGCCAACTGGAGCCGACAGACCCATCTGGATTGTACTTGTGCAGCAAATATCCTTCCTTATTCAAGGCGTCTGCACAAAACCGAAAAAATGGTGCGACGACTCCCGTGTAGCCCGCTTTCGCCATCGCACTCGCAATCAACGCCCCGTCTCTTGGCCACATGTAGCTGTAATGGTCGCGATTGAATTGAAGAATATCCGAGTCATTCGCTGCGAGAATCGCTCCGTTCTGATCGATTTGCGTACGCACGAGTAGCAAGCTGGTCTTGTACAGATTGACAACCTCTGCCGGAAGATCAGCAAAGTCACGCCCTTCCTTATTGACCCAACGCTGCCAATACACCGCTACCCGATTGAGCAAATGTTCCGGATCACTTTCGAGTACATACTGGTTCAATCCTTTGACAGCCTCATACGATTCACCAATGCACATCCAGTAGAAGAGCGCCTTCTCTTCTTGGGGTTGCAGGGTGAGAGAAAAAGAGATTGTACTATCTACGGAGCCTTGCGCAATCGGATTGCCAGACAAAAGACCATCCTCTGCGTCCCTCCAGGTCCCCTCCGCATAGTTGAACCGCTTGATTCCGACGCTATATTGATCGATCCCACCCGTATCCGTTTTTCCATTCGCCATGATGTACACATTGCGCTTGTAGTGATAAATGGTGCGCAGGATGGGATCAAAAACAGCGGTATCCCCTACCTCCGTCTCATTCAAGCTGAAATCGTGATGAAAAAACAGCCTGACCTCCCGCATCTCGCTCGTCAAATTTCGAACGCACACCTTTTTCAAATAAATCGGGTCACGCTGATGCACCCCATCTGCGATTTGCAAGGAGATGCCCAGATGTTCATGATGCGCATGAACATCTGTCACCAAAGACTCCTGTCCGTATCCGAGCTGCCGCGTCCAGCCGTCTTCATCCAGCCAGGAAAAGCGACCTTGTACCCATATCCCCAGCTTGCTAAAGTGTCCCCCGACATGATTCAACTGACCGACATACGGAAAATAGAGATCTCGCATGTGCAGTTTGTCATCAAAATTAATCAGCAGTTTTCCATTCCCGACGACGAGCGGTCTCGGCATGCCTTCACGTCCTTTTCGTTATAGGCTGTCGATCTCTCTCTTTTCGTGAAACTGATATTCGGCAATTCGCCTCGCATAGGAAGAAGCAAGCGTAGCCGCGGTCTCTGCCGTCGCCCCTTGCGAAATCACTTTTACGTGCGAATCCTCTGAATCGGGTAAAATCAGCACCCAGCCATTCGAATCGTACACCTTGATTCCATCGACGAGCTCCAGCAGCTTGCCTTTGTTTTCTTCCATCACTCTGCGCATGACCTTCCCTTTTGCTGCCCATGGGCAAAAGACAGTCTTTTTCTCCATATGGCACGCTGGCAACAACTCCAGCAAAACGCTGAGCGATTTTTCTTCAGAAGCGAGATACGAAAGAATTCGCATGAGACTGTAAACGGCGTCAAACATCGGATGAAAACGTTGTTCACTCGATACCTCCATCATGGACCGCGGAGAGACCTTGGTGCGTACAACCTCCATTTGCAACAGCTGGGCCATATGCTCCAATTCAATCGGGGCACTCACTGGCAGGCCGATACGCCGATGTTGACCACTGCATGCCAGCAGTTGCAGCGCCGTGATCTGTTCATTCGAGAGCTTCTCTCCATGCTCGGTAAACAAGGTAAATTGCTCGCCATTTTTATCGAGACGAACGCCTAAATCTGCTCCCTTTTTTCGAATACCTTCTTGTATGGAGCTGTAATCGGCGGTAACTCCAAGTGCATGCAAGAGTGGCGCAAGAAAAGTAGGAAAAAAACGCTGTTCACTATCGATCAGCAGTCGAAAGCGCTGACGCTGGATGGACGATACGTTCAACTGTTGAACCAAAGCGTGAAGATATGCCTCTTGTACTTGATGCTCGACTTGCAGTGCTCCCAACCGATGCAGGTTGCGAACATAAGTCTCTTGCCAGTAGGCATTCTCAACTTTGCGCTCCATCTCACGGGAAATCGGCAAGCCCGCATGATCGATGAATTGGATGACAATCTCTTTATCATCGACTGGCTCTGCCATATAAACATGAATGCCGCCTTTGCAATCCAGAGAGCGCACGCCGTACCGGATCAAAGGTGAATTGCCAATCCCGAGATCGACTGTATCAATTCCGGAAGAGCACAAACTGGTCATGATGCTATGCTTCAATAGCTGAGCAAATGGGTGTGCGCATGCCGAAAGCGCAATCTTATCCCCCGCTTGTAGTAAGTACGCGTAGGCAGCAGCAAGTCTAGTGACGAATTCGGGCGTGATGTCAACATTGCCAATGCCCTTGATTCCTTGCGTCCCAAACAAATTTTTGGTTTGCTTGGCACCGTAAATGAGCGAGGTGGTGACAGTCGCATTTTCCCCGACTTCCTTATCCGGCCAAATTTTGATTCCGGCCTTTACCACTGACTTCGCCCCAATGAGGCACTGGTCTCCAATAACCGCCCCTTCCCCGAGTTGTACGCAATCTGCAATTCGGGTGTTGCGGCAGAGGGTCGTTCCTGTGATCTCTGCTTTTTTCCCAATGACACTGTTTTCCCAAATAATCGTCCTGGACAGCTTCGTACCGGAAGAAATCACCGTATTTTTTCCCAGAATGGAATAAGCACCGACGGCAACTCCAGCCTGCAAGTGTACATTTTCACCAATATAGACAGGGCCTTCCAACCGGACTGATGAATCGATGCGAACATCATTTTCCAAGAAAATGCGCGGCGCGATTTCCTGTGCTTTTATTTCGAGATGTACGTGTCCATCCAGCAAATCAAACTGGGCTTGCTGATAAACCTCCATAGAGCCAATATCGGACCAATAGCCACTTGCTTCATATCCGTATAAAGGCTTTGCTGCCTGCAAAAAGGACGGGAAAATGTCCTTGCTGAAATCCACTTCCCGCTCTTCTTCTATAGAAGACAAGACCTCCGGCTCGCAGACGTATATCCCCGTATTCACCGTATCGCTAAAAACCTCCGCCCAGCTCGGCTTCTCTAAAAAACGGGTAATGCGTCCGGCCTCATCTGTCATGACAACTCCGAATTCCAGCGGTGTTTCTACGCGCGTCAAAATCAACGTAGCCAGTGCGTTATTTTGCTCATGAAAACGGATGGCTGCCGACAAATCGATGTCTGTCAACGTATCTCCACTGATCACAACAAAACGCTCATCGAGAAAATCGGCGCAGTTCTTCACGCTGCCTGCCGTGCCCAACGGAATTGTTTCTTCAAAATAGACAAGCGAAACACCGTAGCGAGACCCATCACCAAACGTATCTCGGATGACATCAGGCAGATACTGGAGTGTCACTGCTATCTCAGTAATCCCATGCTTTTTCAATAGATCAATCGTGTACTCCATGCAAGGCCGGTTTAAGAGTGGCACCATTGGTTTTGGCGTGTGGCATGTTAACGGACGTAGTCGTGTACCTTTTCCCCCAGCCATGATTACTGCCTTCATCTTTTTTTCTTCCTCCTTCATCGTTGCAATCTATGTTGTCATGCCGATTTCCGCAGGATCGCCAAGCGAACGGTATAGATCGATGGTTTGGCTAGCCAGAAGTGTCCAGTTGTAAAACTGTTTAACATCTTGCATTGCCGTCTGGGCCAGTTTATGCCGCTGATCAGGGTCGCGCAGTAGCCAACGGAGTTGATTCGTCAGCGATTCGGGGTCACCTGTGTACATCATGGCGCCGTTTTCGCCGTGGCGAACGATCTCTCGCAGCCCTCCCGTATCCGCAACCAGAATAGGCGTACCTAAAGCCATCGCTTCTAGTGCAACAATTCCAAAAGGCTCATACAAGCTCGGGAATACCGCCACATCAGCCAAGGCGAACAGCTCATTTCTCCTTCGATCATCTACGAAGCCCAAGAAGCGTACTTGCTCAAAAAGTCCCATCTGATGGACCAACTGCTCCCATTCGTCTTGCATCGGTCCTCTGCCAGCTACAAGCAACCTCGCATGCGGAAACTCATCGCGCAGCCTTGCCATGGACTCCAACAATAGGTGAACACCTTTTTCCCGGACCAAGCGGCCTACAAAAAAGAGAACAGGACCGTCCCCTATCGCCAACTCCTGCCGAAGCTGTTCACGATTTACATCCGGCAGGGGAATGAGATCGACACCGTTGTGAATGACACGTAATTGGGACGATGGCGTTCCGAACAGGCGCATCACTTCCGACTCCATATACTTGCTGCATACGATCATCGAGTCAGAGCTTTGTGTTAGCGTACGTTCACACTCATGAATCCTTTGCTGCAACGGTGTATGAATACCTTGATGCCGACCATGTTCCAGTGCATGAATCGTGCTGACGAGCGGAAGGGAGTACCTCTGTTTCAGTTCGATCGCAGCCCAGCTCACCAGCCAATCGTGTGCGTGGATAAGATCTGGCCGCACCCCGAGTGACCATAGTTGGGAGACAGCATCGACCATCGCCAAATTCAGTTGAAACACCCATGCCAGAAAGTCAGCTTGTTCAGAAGGAATGTACGTAGGCAAACGGTGTACGTGAACCCCTTCCATCGTCTCATCTATGGAGCATGAATCTGTCGCACGTGTCAGCACATGCACCGCTACTCCTTGCTGGACAAGATGCCTGGCGAGATCGTAGACAGCCCGGCCAAGCCCCCCTACCACATGAGGGGGAAATTCCCATGTAAGCATCAAAACAGTTTTTGTCGAAGCCTGATCTTGCGCAGCCGCTACCAATTGACGCGATACGTTCACTCTATGCGTTTGTTTAGGCAAATAGAACGTGATATCCAAGTCAGGAAAGATCGGAAAATCAGCTTCTGCTTGTGTAATAGCCTCTTCATCCAGTTGATGCTCCCGATACATCGCCAAGAGAGCGCGCATGCGAACCAAATGGTCATGAATGCGTTGTACCGCATACCGAGTGACCGTTTGACCGTCTAAAATAAACGCCCAATCACTGCTTTGGGCGAGCATCAATTCGCGTGCGGCCTGCCTGAGGCACCGTAAGGCAAGCTGATCTCCTTTCATTTCAGAATAGGTAGTAATCGCTCCGATCAGTTCCCCCTCTGCCTGATGCAGATGCCTGTATATCCAGCCATTGTTCTCGTTCAGCCAGACTTCTCCGTAGCCATTTCTTCCCCATGTAGACATCGGCAAGTGACCGCGATCCTGTTCTGGATACTCCTCCAAATATTCAGATGGTGTCATTAATTTCACTTTTTTTGAATCACAAACCGTTTTGCGTATGAGAAAATCCAAAAACTGCGGACCCTCGAACCACCAATGGCCAAACAGCTCCGCATCATAAGTGGCGACGACCAGCGGCTTGCGATCCATCCATTGACTGGCTTCCTCTACTTGACGCTCTCGGTGATACAGGAAGTGGCCCGCATGTGACGCTGCTTTTTCGCGCGCCCAGCTTGGCTCATACCAGTCTTTATCCCCTTCTTTTCCGGTAATCCGATAGTATTTCAAACCGGTATGCACGCGAATGCCGTCAGGATGGATGTACGGTTCAATGTAGCTCATCTCCCTGTCAAATCCGATATCCCTGTAGTATTCCCGATAGTCATAGTCCCCCGGATAACCATCGATCGAGCTCCATACCTGGCGGGAAGCCACTTCATCTCGGGCAAAGGCAGCCACATCATGGGGCGTAAACAAGGGAGCCAGCACACCTCTGCGAGGTAAAGGCGTCGCATGCTCTATCGTGTGACTGTCTACAAAGAAATACCGAAGTCCGGCTTCTTTCAGCAAACGATCCAGTCCAGGTGTATACCCGCACTCTGGCAGCCAAATTCCCTTCGGACGTCTTCCCAAAATCCGCTCATGTGTATCAATACCTACCAGAAGCTGTGCCCGAATCGCCTCTTCTGTTTCTACATAGGGCAAAAAGGAGTGTGTGGCAGCGCAAGTGATGAGTTCGAGGCATCCACTGTCCGCGATTTTCCGAAAGGCCTTGATCAGTTGAAAATCCCACTTGCGGCAATAGGCAATGATGGTTCGAAATCGTTCCACATACATTTTGGCGATACGGTTTTCTCGGGGTTGACTTGCGGTTCGTTTGACTTCCTTCCCAGCCAATTCAACGGTCTTCGCTAGATGTGTGCGAAAACGTGTCACGATCAGATCATCATCCAGCATGGAAAGTAATGTCGGAGAAATAGCAAGGGTCATGCGAAAAGCGATGCCGTCTGAGAGGAGTTTGTCGAAAACCATGAGCAAAGGAAGATAGCATTCCAGCATGGCTTCATACACCCAGCGCTCTTCCAGGCGATCGTCCCGATCCCCGTGTCGGACATAAGGCAAATGGGCATGCAACACGAGGGAGAAATAACCTTTGTGCACAAATGACACCTCACTTATTTGATGTTTTGGTATACAACGAATAGGAGGAAAAGTTCTCAAACCAGGAAGGTGTAGCTGGATCGTGGACGGGCTCAACTAGCGGTTCCCCCCAGCTAGCTTTTGAATGGCGTGGAGTAACTACCGTTTCCGAGCGTAATATCGGACAAAACCGATTGTGTTCATATAAACCAAAATCAACAATGTATGTACGTCCTGGCTCTACATCTTTCACATACCAGGAATGAGCCTCTTCATGTACGAACACATCTCGGACGGAATGCGCATTTTTTCCATCAAATAAGCGTTCGGTCACATCATACAGACGCAAGCCCTTCTGGATGTGACGATAATCGGCTTGCAGGTACGATGCGACCATTCTCATGCGCGGCCAAGTGATTTCCCAATAGATGAATAACACCGTCGGTCCTTGTACCATCACTTTGACAATGTCCCGACCATAAAACCCAGGCAATTGCCATTCCAATTCTCTTCTAGCGGGAGATGATGCCTCTGGCTTGGCACGGTCTTTTTGCAGACGATACTTTACTTGACCGATCGTTAAGCCGCACTCTTTGGCAATTTGTGCAATGGACATGGATCGTGAACGCAGTTCGAGAATTTTTTCCAGCATCTTCTAGCACTCCCCTCCGCCAACTTCGCCTATCTGTGATTTCCCAATGTCAATCATAGCCAATGCGGCTAACAAAGACTGTCGAATGCTGGATGCACATCCCTCCTTCTTTTGTCGATCAACAATCATGTTTTCGTCATAGGCAAACAAAAGTCGCTCTCTTTCCATACTTACAAAGCTACTTCACTAGACATTCTTTTCTTTTTGCCAAATAGGAAAAAAGAGCTATATTCCGTCATCTTTTGTTTTATTTGTAAGTATTTTCATGTTGGATACCGATACTATAAAATATTCACTTATACTTCCAAAATGAATGAAAAAGGAGTCAACGAAAGAAATGAATCGTTCATGGATTAGCATGGTAACAGCAGGATCAATTGCAATTTCAACGGTAGCGGCTGGCTTGCCACTAGCAGCTCAAGCCAAAAGCACACCGCAAATCCTATCCCAAGAGCCCATTGATTCGCAGATTGGTCATACACCTGTTCAGGAAAACATGTCGAAAACACAATTACGCCAAGCAGCCAAACAGGAGAAGTACAGCATCTCGCATCTGAATACATTGGACAATTCAGAGCTTGTTGAATTGTTGAAGGAAATCAGTTGGACGCAAATCCCCGAGCTGTTTACTTACAACGACGACACTCAGGAATTTTATGAGGATCGGGAGCGGGTTCAGGCCATCATCGATGCCCTGCAAGAGAGTGGCAAAAACTTCACCAAGGATGATGAGCAGGGCATCCATACCTATGTAGAGGTTTTGCGTTCGGGGTATTACTTGGGGTACTACCATAATGAATTAAAGTATTTGATGGAGCCAAAGTATAAGCAAAAGATTATTCCAGCCCTTCAAGCAATTACTACCAATGAAAATTTCGTCTTAGGTACAAAGACTCAAAATGAAATCATCAGTTCAACGGGAAAATTAATTAGCAACACCACTGTTGATTCAGAGACAATTGGTCTTCTGACAAAAATAATGGAGGACTTTAACGACAATCGGGATAAATGGTCAGATGATCGCGAAGCAAGCGAGGCCTTTTACAGCGTCCTTCAAGGTGTCGGCTACGTTCTGATTTGGGGAGTAGATGATTCAGAAAGAGACGAGTTGAAAGGCAGCATCGACGCATTTCTCGACCCCATTTTTGACATGGCCGAAAATGGGGAAACCTCCGCTGATCACGTATGGTTGACGAACAATGCCCTGTATTACACAGGGAAATTAGGAAGCTACTACAGTGATCCTGACAAAGCCAATGACATATTGACCAAAGCGATGAAAACGTATAAAAAGTGGAGCGAGCCCTACTTCACTGCGGCCCAACAAATCGTGGAAGCATATGGTGAGGATGCCAATGGCAAAAAAATCGACCTCGAGGAAATGAAAAAAGAAGGCAAAAAGCATTATCTTCCGCAGCAATTCACTTTTGATGACGGAGCGGTTGTGTTCAAAACAGGAGATAACCTAACAGAAGAACAGGTTGAGCGCTTGTATTGGGCATCCAAGGAAGTGAAGGCACAATTTCATCGTGTCATAGGCAATGACAAGGAGCTTGAGAGCGGCAATCCGGATGATGTACTGACTATTGTCATCTACAATACGCCTGATGAATATAAAATGAATCGCTTCTTGTACGGATACGACACAGATAATGGTGGTATCTACATCGAGGGTACCGGCACTTTCTTCACCTACGATCGGACAAAAGAACAAAGCATCTACAGTCTGGAAGAGCTGTTCCGTCATGAATTCGTCCACTATTTGCAAGGCAGATATGAAGTGCCGGGCATGTGGGGACAGGGAAAGATTTATGAAAACAGTCGCTTGCCTTGGTATGAAGAAGGTGGAGCCGAGTTTTTCGCAGGTGCTACCCGAACAGAAGGAATCAAGCCTCGCCAGTCAGTTGTAGGCAATATTCGAAATGCAGCGCCTTATCTCGATTACACTGCGGCCGATATGATGCGTGCCAAATACGGAACCCTGGCATTCTACGACTACTCATTCGCGCTTCAGTACCATCTGTTCAAGAATGATTTTGCTCGTCTGGATAAAATCAATGATACGATCCGTTCCAATGATGTATCTGCTTATGATGACTTGATCGAAGAATTCAGCCATGATCGCGCACTTGAACGTGGCTATCAAGAAACGTTAGAAGATTTGATCGACCAGTATGAAGAGTTGGATGTTCCTCTCGTTTCAGATGATTACCTACAAAAAGTAGACGTGACGAACAAAGAAGAGGTTTATCGTCAAATCGCAAAGGTTGCCTCTCTGACCGATGTAAAAACAGATGAAAAAGACTCTGGGGATTTCCGCAGCTTCACGTTGCGCGGGGTCTATACGGGCGGAACTTCTCAAGGAGAATATCAGGATTGGCAAGAAATGAACCGCCTCACCAATGGATTCCTCAAGGAGTTATCGGATCTCTCCTGGAATGGCTATGACACGGTTACGAGCTATTTTACCAATTATCGTACAACAAAAGATGGACGCTTTGCCTATGATGTCGTGTTCCACGGGAAGCTGGCTCAAGAAGATGGCTCCGAAACGGAACAGCCAAATCCAAATCCAAATCCAAACCCAAATCCTGAAGAATCGTCAATTTCATTAGGTAAGCCGATCACGGGTATCATCCATCCACAAAAACCGAGTCAGGAGTTCCGGCTCGATGTGAAATCAGCCCAACAGCTTCAAGTAGAGATGGAAACAAAGAATGGAGATAGTGTGGCGTGGCTTGTATTCCACGAGTCTGATAGAGAGAACTACATCTCCTATCCCACCAAGCGTGAAGGCAACAAGCTGATCGGATCATTCGATGCGAAACCGGGGACTTACTATGTGACTGCTTATACGTATCGTACAGGACAAGAGGACCAACCGTTTCGCTTATTGGTTACGGGGGAAGATCGCCCACAAGAGCAGCTCTATCAAGAAAACGAGAGCAATGATTCTACCGAACAAGCAAATGGTCCATTAAAGATTGGCACGACTGTTTCAGGGGACATGAAAGGAAACGATTGGCAAGATATCTTTGCCTTCCAAGTAGATAAACCAGAAGAAATACGTATTTCTTTAAACCCTCAAGAGGGACAAGGTGTGACTTGGATGCTATTCCATGAAGGAAATCTGGATCAGCCTGTAACGTACCCGCAAGAGCGGGAGGGAAATCTGCAAAGTGCCCATTATCAAGTAAAGCCAGGCCGTTACTTCTTGTATGTGTACAAATATCAAAATGAAGACGTTGTGTATACGGTAGAAACCAAGCAGCGTTAATCAGCAAAACAAAAAACACCCCCAAACGAGCTATCAAAATCGTTTGGGGGTCTTCGTTTCTCTCTTGTTTTTACAGTTATCGGCGCTTGGTGATCCGCCCAGAACCCCCAACCTTCGTTCGTGGGGGCGATTTACTTTTCGGCGGGGAAAAGCTCGAACGTTTGGATGAAAAAGAGTCACTTGAATTCGACGATTGACTGCTGGAAGAACGAATAATCTTGCCTGAACTACCGCTAGAAGATGAATCCGCCTTCTTCTTGAAAAGGTTGCCGTCAGAACCTACCATACCATCCGCGTTCTTCGCATTACCCCGTTTGAAAATACTTCCCGTACCCTCTTTGGTAATTGGCGGCGCTACTTTTTTGTCCTCGATTGTAGGCACGCGATACGTACCGGAAGGCTTGTATATGTCCTTGCTAGAGTAGCCACGATAGCTACCCTTTGTACTTTTCTTAAGTCCGTCGAACAAATCATCCAGTACGCTGGCTACAATATATCCCTGCAAAAACGAAGAATCGTAGTTTTGCCGGACGTACTCTTTGCTGTCGACCTCGATCAACGTATCCGTCGGCTTGGCAGCGTCTTGCTGCAAATGGTAGATCTCGTCCGGATAAATGAGGAACATATGCTGCGAATCTTCTTTGGAGATTTCATCTGGCGAATTCTGCTCCGCCAGCTCCGAGGCTACTTCCGGTACAGTCTTGTTTTCCGCACGGTAGATGCGTGACGACTGTCCATTGTCCTTCGTAGAGACAGATTCAAGCGGATATGTCTCGCCAACTCCAGGGCTGCCACAACCCGCTAGCGTAAGGAGGAACAACGCCGGAATCAGTAGGAGCTTGATTGATTTCATCCATGGATTTGGCATGTACTTGTCCCTCCTCTCTATGTGCCGCGCAATACCTGCACGTCCGCTGGCAGAACACTTTCTCCCTCATAGAGCATGAAACGGCCATCCTGCCACTCGATCCGCAGCAATTGGCGTTGATCCGATTGGAATTGCCAAATGAACTGCTCCCCTGATGTGTGAAACGGCGCTTTTCCCACAGTCTGGATGGCGCCATTATATTGCTCCTCCAAATGGTAGGTGACATCGTCCATCTCGATTGTGGTCGGTACCTCGTCTATTGAATCCAGTCGTCCATCAATGACGCTATACAGATGATAAACGATCTTCTCCCGTTCCTCGATATACAGGTAGCGAATGGTCGTTCCATCCTGCAAGGTAAGCATCGTGGCTTTGCGACTCGCATTGCTCGCCTTCCCGATTACTTGATAGGTAACGAGCGATACATCGACCACATCACCCGGTCCCACCGTCAGGATACTCTTCTCCGGTGCAGGAGGCTCATGCTTGGCAAAAATGTTTTGGATTCGCTTCATCAAACTCATGCTGTACTCCCTTCCCTTTCACGTCTTACAGACATGCAGCCAAAATCAAGGCACCCACGAGATGGAATGAACCAGCCATCATGGCATGAGCCACCTTTCCTTCCTGCGTCCCTTTTTCCAGATCCAGTCCAGCTACTTGCTTTAACAGCCATTCCACGATTCTTTCCAAAAGGAATAAAATAATAAAGGAAACCACAGAAAAGAGCAGTGCTGTCCACAATGAGTTGGAGGTAATGATAGATTGCGATAAGATGTATCCTTGCGCAAACAGCTTCATGACAAAACGCGTCGTGACCGCGATGTTTCCATTTTTGATTTCCGTGATGTCCTTGTATTTCGTAAACAACGAATCGATCCACATTAAAACAAAAAGTAAAATGCCGCCGGCTCCTGTCCAAACCAGCATCCCTAGTATTTCTGTCCACGTCAAAGCGAATCACTCCACTTCCGTCAAGGTGTTTAAGGTCTGAAAAAAAGGGAAACCGCCTGAAGCGGTTTACCCCTCATATTTTTTCAGCAGAGCAGCCAATTCGTCCTCAACGGCTTGATCCTTATTCAGCTTCGCAATTTCATCATCCAAAGAGCTCTGTTTTTTGTAAATCTCGCCGCTCGCTTCTGCTTCTGCTTCCATTTGCAGTGCTTTTTCTTCCATGCGTTTCAAGCCTGACATAGCCGAGTTCGTGTCGAAGCTACCCATCGCTTGGTTGATCGTCTTTTGCGCTTTTGCTGCATTTACGCGAGCAACTAATGTTTCGCGCTTGTTTTTCAGCTCGGTTATCTGTTTTTTCATCTCAGCCAGCTTCTCGCGCAATCCGTCGGCTGCCAACTTGTTTTTCTCGTAGCTTTCCTTGTATTCGTTCATTTTTTGCTCGGCAGCTTTCTTTTCTTCCAGAGCCCGTCGAGCCAGATCAATGTTCTGTGCTTGTGCTGCAATGTGAGCTTGCTCATCACGCTTTTTCACCAAGGCTTCCTGTTCTTCATACAGCACCTTGAATTTCTTTTCCAAAGCAATTTGAGCGGCAACCGCTTTCTCTGCTTCACTCAAGTCTTCTTGCATATCACGCAAATACTGGTCTGTCATTTTGATTGGATCTTCTGCTTTCTCAATCAAAGCATACAAATTAGACATGGTCAAATCACGCAGTCTTTTAAAAATGGACATGGATTATTCCTCCTTAAAGTACGTGCTAGGTAGTTCGGCCTGAATTAGCCGTCCCCGTTATACATGTATTTACGATAGTTACGCAAGTAAGTTTCAACAATTTATTTTTTATTTGGCTCACCTTTACTTTTCGTAGAGCGCAACCTGTATTTCATTTCAAAAACGCATCTAGTGTTCCATCCTGACGCTCAAGCTTCATTCTACCTGTTTTGCCTTTTTCAATGTACTCGTCCGATAGTGCGATGTGTTGCTATATTGACCTACATACCCTTGACTACCACTAATTGTAAATGTTATTTTTAAATAATACCCATTTTATGGGTCACTTTATAAGGAGTGCTTCGCATGAAGTTACCTTTACATGATCGATTCATTCAGCAAGCGATTAAGTATGTAAGTCAAGATCAACGACTTATAGGTCTCCTCGCAGGCGGATCTATGATGTACGGAGAAATGGATGAGTATAGTGATCTGGATTTAATAATCGTCTACAATTATGCTTTTCGAAATGAGATCATGGAACAACGCTTCCTAATTGCCGAAAGACTCGGTCATTTACTTTCTGCATTCACAGGCGAGCATGTCGGGGAACCGAGATTGCTTATTTGTTTATATGGCCCAGCCCCTCTTCATGTCGACCTCAAATTTGTTCAACTGGAAGAGCTCGAATCCCGAGTCGAGAACCCACTGATTCTTTGGGAGAGCGGTTCTGGTATTGCAACGATACTCAGTAAAACAAGTCCCTCTCTCCCTTTCCCTCATCCTCAATGGATCGAAGATCGCTTCTGGGTATGGGTGCATTACTGCGCCACAAAATTAGGGAGAGGCGAATTATTCGAATTAATCGATACGCTAACTTTTATGCGCAATGCAGTATTAGGGCCGTTGGTACTCATTCGCAACGGTCATTCCCCGAGAGGGGTTCGAAAGCTCGAGAAATACGCTCTCAAGGAACTGGAGGAACTAAAAGGAACGATTCCCATCCACAGCTTTGAAAGTTGCTACCACGCGCTAAAAAATACGATCAAGATGTACCAACAACTACGACAAGGTTCTGAAATTGAACCTAGGAAGGACGCAGAACGCGTCTCAATCGAGTTTCTTGACGGTATATTTTCAGGAAAATCCCACTAGTAACTTGTTCAACGAACTGGTTCGAAATATGGATTAACCCCTCCCTAACCTAGTGAAGCTAATAGTAACTAGCCTTGGGAGGGGTTTATTTTTATGAAAATGACTGATCTCTGGCTTCCATTCACCTGTTCAACGACAGCACGGATGTGGAGAAATTTATTGAACTACTCCCGGATCGTCCATCTCAGATGTAGAAGAAAATGGCTATCCATGCTAGCTCAGTTTTTTTACCAGCCGCGGCATCGGATAGCCATTTTTTGTGGGGCTCTTCAAAGGTATGCTCAGATCATAGCGTAGCCGTATCCTTTTCTTTGCGTAAGAAAACCAAAGGTAGAACGATTAGAACGACAGAGATCAGTGTACATAGAATAGGGTAGCCAACATCTTCTGCGAGCTTTCCGAAAAAAGGAACCAGAACCGCCAAGATGATCGTCTTAATCATGGATGAATAAGAAAGTAGCGTACTGCGTGAATTCCCCGAGATTCGCTGATTCGTCATATTGATTAAGACAGGCTCGATGATGGAGTAAAAGAAGCTGATGAGAATCATACAGATGATCCCGGATAGTTCAGGCAACAACGGAAGCATGAAAATACTCAAAGCCATCATGACGGTGAACAAGATAACCGTTGCTGTCTCTCCCAATCGTTTCTCCATGTGATAGGAGACGACTGAACCAAGAATACTTGTGCTTTGTATGAAAATAAATACAATGCCAAGCCATTCGATAGTCATTCCTTTCTCATGTAGGAAAGGTGAAACAAATAAAAACGTAAAGCAAAAAGCGGGAACAGCCAGAATAGCAGAATAGAGCAGTACATTGCGCAAGCTCTTTCTCTTCCATACCTTTCTTGAGGTACTGAAAACGAAGTGGATGAGAGGTTCGTGTTCTTTGTTTGTTCCCACCCCCGATTGTTTCGGTTCTTTGATGAAAGAGGCAACACACCCGGCAACAAAGGAGAGAATCCCACAAATAATAAACGGTAAACCAAGCGAGTAGGTAGCTAACCACCCGCCAATGATTCCGGCAGACGCAGTGGCAATACGCATTATTGCCAATTGATAGCTCACCGCTTTGGAAAATAGATTTTCTTTACCTTTCTCGTGTAGATAATCATAGAGGAGTGCCTGGTCAGCTCCAGAAATAAAGCTCCCTCCCACGCTCCATACGATTTGCAGCAAGCAAAGAATCGGGAACCAGCCTGTGTATGCGTAGAGGATCATGGCAGGAGCCATTAATAAGACTCCTATCACAAGAGAACGGGTGCGACCGAAACGATCTGCAAGGATTCCAGCCGGTACCTCAGCCAAAGCGGCAGCTACCCAACCAAATCCCTCTACCATTCCGATTGTGGCCAGACTTAGGCCTCGTACCTGCTGTAAATACAGCACATAGATGGGAAGCCACAAATGAAATTTCGTAAAAAAGGAATAGATGAAAATCATAAGCATATTGGAATCTAGCAAAGCATGATTTTTCATTCAATCAAGCCTCACCCGACATAATAGTCGTAGACTGAGACGACTTCAAATCCTGTAGATTGATAGAGTGACAAGGCGTTTTGATTATCGACAGCCACTTCTAGGCTAATTCCTCCTATGTGTTCTCTTTGATTCAAGATTTCCACTGTCTGAGAGAGGATTTTTCTACCCAGCCCTTTTCCTTGGAGCCCTTTTTTTACGCAAAATCCTGAGATGAAAAACTCGTTATCCTCTTCGCTTACGGTAATCATCCCGACTGGTTCAGACTCATAATGAGCCAGATACGTTTGGAAGGATGGCTCTGACAAATTGCGTGTAACTAGCGCAGTCATGAGATCAGTTGTATCCTCAAAACCGCTTACGCCAATCTCTACCAGTGTCTGAAAATCATTCGTGGTGGCTGGGAAAAGCTGTAGACAGTTATCTGATTCCACAGCAGTTACGTGCGCTGTAGCGGAGTAATCCAGCTTGTATTCAGAGAATTGATAAGTGGCCGCTACGCCTTCTGCAAAAGAACTGGCTTCCTTGGACTTGCGATTGCTGACGAGTAAAATTTGCGTTACCTCACGCTTTTCACATTCAGCTTTTGCTTGTTCATACAGAGCGCGGAAGATTCCTTTGCGTCGATAGTCTGGATGAACCATTCCGCTGATCTCCACTTCTTTCGGACTGACGATCGCATACATACCGAGGAATCCAACCAGTTGCCCATCTTGGACGTACAGAAAATCATTCGTTTGTTCAGGTTGGCGGTTTTGGAGCATCGATACGTTCAGGTTGACGGATAAATCAAATTCATCGTATGCTTCGCATATTTTTGCCAAATGGACAATCTGTTTCAACCACTCTTCCGAAAGCCCTTTTGCTATTACAAGTCCTGCACCGTTGTTAATTGTACTCATCGTCTCAACCTCCAATTAGTATGTGAGTAGAAAAAAGCCGTGGAGCTTTCAATCCCCACGGCAGTAGATAGCAAAAAAAACGTGGGGATATTCGATCCCCACGGCGTCAAACATAAACAAACTTGGCTACACCAAGCCTTTGACGCGTACATCGTTGCCATACAAAAAAACACGGGTAATCCCCGTGTTTTAGGCACAGCTAAGAGAACCTGCTAGATAAACTAGGAGGATTTCACGTACGCCAGATGGGGAAATGGAATATGATTGCATACTGAAATAGAACTCATGTATGTCATTGTCATGTTCCCCACCTCCATTATTTTTACAAAATCAATAACTACCTTCAACTATACGTGAAGTACCGAAGTCTTACAATTGTTTTTTTCAACGTGTAAGAAAGTTTAAGTCCTTCACCATGTTAAGGCAATCTTGCTTGAACTTTTTGGATCGCACAAACCTTCTGCTAAAACGCGGTCGTCCTCGTTGAAAAGTCCTCGATAAAGTTTTTTACCCTTGCTTTCAAGATCCCTAGTTCCCGCATTCTTCGCCGTTAGCCATTGATCTGCCCACAGACCTGATCAATTGTGTTTCTATTAATGGATATCCAGTCGGTGAAGGCCATCACTCCAAAGAATTATTGCCGGCACCCCCTAATGACTGCTTGCAGTCCACAGCATCGCTAGTGATGCGAGATCTTCTTTTGTCCCAACCAGCCTAAACATGGTTTCCACAGGTAGGGGGTGAACAGTTTTAGCGACGGGATGAGATCTATTTTGAATGAACAAATTGTTGATTTACGTGTCACAAAAAATTACTGTTCGAAAGTAAGTTCGCCCGATTCTACGCTTTTCAAAATCAGTTTTGCTTGAAATGGTGTTCCATCCTGACGTTCAAGCTTCATTTTACCCGTTTTGCCTTTTTCAATGAGTGATTTAATCTGTGTATCCGTCAGCATACGCCCGTAATTCTCTTTCCATATGACGAATTTACAGCCCACGTTGTAATTCGAACAACCGTAACCTTTGCGTCCCATGAAAATGGAGCCTCCACACCCCGGTCGTGGACATTTGGTGATGATACTGGAAGTAGTACTAGCGGTCTTAGCTGCTGTTCGAGTTGCAGTCTTTGTGGCATTCCTGCTACCTGAACTGCCTGTACTTCGCCCGCCAGCTCGTCCTCTTGTTTTCGAAGACCCTTTCTGCGTGGTACTCTCACTCTCAAATAAGGTCTTCTCAGCACGAGATTGCACGCGAACCTTTTCTACGATCATCGTAGCGAATTTCTTCACATTCTCCATAAATTGCCCGTCGGAAGCGGTCCCTCGGGAGATCTCATTTAAGCGGCGCTCCCAATGCCCCGTCATTTCAGGAGAGGTTAATAGTTCGATCCCTGCTCCCCTAATCAATTCGATAACGGTACGGCCTTTTAGCGTAAGTTGAATCCTTTTCCCCTGCATCTCAACGTATCCGACCTTTTTCAGCCGTTCGATAGTTGCGGCACGAGTTGCCGGGGTTCCCAGACCAGATTCTTTCATCGCATCACGCAGTTCTTCGTCCTCGATTTGCTTGCCTGCGCTTTCCATGGCTTTTAGAAGCGTTCCTTCCGTATAATGCTTGGGCGGCTGTGTTTCTTTCTCCTTTGCTATGGCGTCCGAGCATAATACGCTGGCATCAGGTTGAATGATAAAAGGCTCGTTAACTTCAATCTCTTCCTTATCCTCTTCTTCTTTGGCCGCACCTTTTACATTCTTGGGCTTTTCCTTCTGCTGGTCAGCATAAATAATCTTCCAACCGAGACTTTTCCGTTCTTTCACCGATGTTTTGAAAAATTCATTTTCGACATCGGTTACGACTGTATGCATCTTATATTCCGCTGGCGGATAAAACTGTGACAGAAAGCGACGAACGATCAAATCGTATAATTTCTGCTCATCTGGCGTTAACCCTGAAGCCTTGCGATTTGTCGGCAGGATAGCGTGGTGGTCGTCTACTTTTGCTGGATTGCATATAAATTTGTTGCCTTTATGAACCAAACTACGGTTTGCACCCTTTACCAGATCGTCATACCCAGTGCCTTGCAGGGACGACAAGGTGTTGTGCATTTCGGGAATATTTTGCTCCGTCACATAGTTGGAATTCGTCCGCGGATAAGAAATCACCTTGTGTTTTTCATAGAGTGCCTGTGCTACATCCAAGGTTTTCTTGGCGGAAAAACCGTACTTGCCATTGGCCTCACGTTGCAGCAATGTCAGGTCGTACAGCTTGAATGGGTACTCCTTGGTATCCTTTACTTCGTAGGACGCGATCCGCCCTTGTTTTCCTTTCACTTTACGAGCCAACATTTCTGCTTTAGATGGATCGGTTAAGCGATCACCTTGCCAAATCCCCTTGTACGTCCTCTCCCCCTGCGAAAAATGCCCTTCTACTTGAAAAAACGTAACCGATGAGAAAGCTTCAATCTGTTTCTGTCGATCATAAATGAGAGCAAGGACAGGGGTCTGTACTCGTCCGACAGAAAGGAGCACGTTATGTTTGGTCGTAAATGCACGTGAGCCATTCATCCCGATTAGCCAATCGGCTTCACTACGAGCTTTTGCTGCCCTCGTTAAGTTTTCATAGGCTGCGGCATCCTTCATCTCCGCAAATCCTTTCCTGATCGTTTCAGGGGTCAAGTCCGAGATCCACAGTCTTTTAACGGGTTGACGCAATTTTAGATGTCGCTGAATGAGTGAAAAGATATGTTGACCTTCCCGCCCGGCATCGCATGCATTAATCAGCAGATTGCTTCGTTTGGCCAACTGCCCGATTATTTTTAGCTGATCGATTGTTTTCCGATTGGGCACTAATTTAAATGGCTCGGGAATGATAGGAAGATCATTGATATTCCACTTTTTATATTTTTGGTCGTACGCCTCCGGTTCCGCCAGTTCAATTAGGTGCCCGATTGCCCACGTAATAATGTATTTTTCACCTTCTAAATAGGTACGGTGATTTTTCGCTTTAGGATCTATTGCGGCAGCAATATTTCGTCCCATGTCAGGTTTCTCCGCAATAATTAATATCTTCAAATGGTTATCGCTCCTTCTAAAACTCTCTAAGCCTGTCGAGGTTCAGTCTAACGTTTTGGATTCCTCTCTATTTTACTACAAGTTAGCCAAGTATTCTCGCTCTGGCTGCGACAGCCCACTCGATTTTTGCCAACGCCTGGCAATACGCTTCACTCATCTCTGTTGCATCGGCTGTCTCCTCCGTTCGAGTCAACACACGCCATACATCGCCTTTGTTTTTGTACCAATCTAACTCCTTTGGCTGCTCATGGTTGACTGGTCTCCAAACTTGGCGCAGCGTTGGGGAAAATAGCCGCTTTGCCCCTGATCGCAGCTGACAGTTCATTAGTTTTACCTGATAAGGCTTGCCAGGAACTGTCTCATTCACATCGTGAAAAAGATGGGGCCAATAATCTTTTCGCGAACCTGTGTGTGGCTGATCCAATGCCCAAGCGTACGCTGCCTCCTGCCTATTTATTGCCCCAAACAGCAGACTGTACAGCCTTTTTCCCAAGCTGATTCTCTCTGGTAAGGAGGAAAAATGAAACACGCGCTCACCCGCGAGCTGCAAGGAGCTTCCCTGCTCATCAACCCTTTTTTGCTGAGGAAGCAAGATCATATTCAGTTGCAAAAGCTCCTGCAGGGCAAACGGGATTGTGCGGACAACAGAATTTTGATAGGCCGGGTCTTTCATAACCTGCTCTTCCAAGTAGTTTTGTTCATTGATGATCAAACCAATGGCGAGTATATATTTATCCGTTGTCTTCCAAAAATGATTCCAGATCGCCTGCATGAAAGTAGAGACGCCCAGATGAGGCAGTAAATAAAAAAGGTTGGTCTGTCGCCTGACACACTCTTCATACAGTAACAATTGAGGGTATGCATCGTGAAAAATCAGCCAGTTTCCCCGCTCCAAGAACGAAAAATAATCCTGCTGCTCTTTTGCTCGGAGCAAGCGAGGCAATAATTCTCCCCGCAAATCGGTCATACTCCATCCCGCATTACGTGATACGAGATGTGCCAATAGCGCCCAGTGAACTTGTGGATGTTTTTGATAAAACGACAAATAGGCGCGCGTTCTGTCTATGTTGTCGCGGTTGTGGGCGAGTGTCTCCTGTCTAATCCGCTCTACAGTCTTTTGATCTTGTTCTGGCAATAATGCTGTCGCCGTACGGACCTTCCCCAGATTTATGGCAAGCGGCAGACGTGATGCGTATTGGTACCACAACAACCCCATCGATGCTCTTCCCCCTCTCTTCCTCAGACGCCGTATTTTATCGGGAGGTGAATGAGTTGCGTGAAGTCCAGCAAGAAATCAACCGCATTCAAGCCTATTTGTTACAGCGCCAACAAGAGGATGGCACTTGGCGCTTTTGTCTGGAAAGCTCACCGATGACAGATTCTCACATGATCATCCTATTGCGCACACTGGGTATTCATGATGAGCGTTTGATGGAGAAGCTCACTGCTCACATCATATCTCTCCAACACGAGAATGGGGCATGGAAGCTGTATCCTGACGAGCATGATGGCCATCTGTCTACGACCATTGATTCGTATTACGCTCTGCTGTTATCAGGCAAATACACGAAGAACGAACCAAGAATGGCTCTGGCTCGCTCGTTTATTTTGGAAAAGGGTGGGCTGACACAAGCGAACATGCTCACCAAATTTGCTACAGCCTTGACAGGCCAATACCAGTGGCCCTCGCATTTTCTCGTTCCCGTCGAGATTGCTCTCTTGCACTCGAGCTTCCCTGTCAGCTTTTACGATTTTGTCGGGTACGCTCGTGTCCATCTTGCACCCATGATGATTGTGGCTGATCGCAAATATGTAAAAAAGCCTGACAATGCACCAGACTTGTCCGATCTATACGCAGATACGCCTATCTCACGCGGTCTATATCCGCATCGATTCCTGGAGAATTTCCTCAAGGAGGGCCAATCGTTCCTCGCCACCATCCACGATTCCTTGCAGCGGCTCCCCTTTTTACCCGGACAACTGCACAAGCTCGCCCTGCGGCGCCTGGAACAATACATCCTGGCGCGAATCGAGCCAGATGGTACTCTGTACAATTACTCGACCTCTACCTTTTTCATGATATTTGCGCTGCTCGCTCGGGGGTTTTCTCCGAAAGATCCGCTTATTCGAAAGGCGATGCAAGGGCTTACGAACAGTGTCTGCGATTACGAAAACGGCGCACACTTGCAGCTAGCTACATCAGCCGTCTGGGACACGGCGCTCTTGACTACTTCTCTGCAAAAAAGCGGACTCTCTACCACCCATCCCGCGATTCAAAAAGCAAACCGTTACCTTCTCCAGAAACAGCAGCATACGTACGGTGACTGGAAAATCCGCAATCCAAAAGGAAAGCCAGGCGGTTGGGGCTTTTCTGACTACAACACGATGAACCCGGATATTGATGATACGACGGCTGCTCTGCGCTCTCTACGCCTGCTCGCCCGTACGGATATGACAGCCGCTGCTGCTTGGAAACGCGGTCTCGAATGGCTATTATCCATGCAAAACGACGATGGAGGCTGGCCTGCTTTTGAACGAAATACAGATGCTGATTTCATTCGCCACCTGCCGATTGAAGGAGCTGATACCGTCAGTACAGATCCGTCCTCTGCCGATTTGACAGGGAGGACTTTGGAATTCCTCGGAAACGATGCCGGACGAACATTGACTGACCCACATGTAGAAAAAGGAGTCCGCTGGCTTCTCAAACATCAAGAGTCAGACGGCTCCTGGTATGGACGTTGGGGAATTGCTTACCTATACGGCACTTGGGCTGCCATTACCGGGCTAATGGCGGTTGGCTTTTCCCCTACTGATCCCGCCATCCAAAAAGCGGTTGCATGGCTGGTTGCCAACCAAAATCCCGACGGCGGCTGGGGAGAATCTTGCCAGAGTGACCAGAAAAAAACGTACATCCCCCTCGGAGTAAGCACTCCCTCGCAGACAGCATGGGCAATCGATGCACTGATAGCCGTATCATCCAAGCCGACGACAGAGCTGCAACGAGGGATTCACTATTTGCTCACTCACAATCAAGCAAATGACTGGACGACTCGCTACCCGACTGGCGGGGGACGCCCTGGCGGCACATACTTTGCCTATCACAGCTATCGTTGGATTTGGCCGTTGCTGGCTCTCAGCCACTATCAGACCAAATACACAAACACGTAAAAACCACCGCTACCCTCTTCGCAAACCAAGGTCTAACGCCTGGATAGGAACCTGGGGTGAATAAATCACGGCATGTAGCGGCGTATCAAATATAGAGTAGCAGGAAAGGACATCGGTGTCCCCAATCAGCACAATCGACGACTTAGTTACTCCACCAAAACTGAAATCACCGACGTCTATTTTTTTATTCGTCACCTTCATATTCATGGAACTTTTTCTCCTTTTCCTAAAACTCGCGCCCATCCATACATCGTATGCAACTCGCACTGGTTCGGTCGCAAAAACAGGTATGAACACCCAATGGCCTACGACATACAATACAGAGAGGATCTCTCCCAAAAGGATGTGCCGAACATGCCAGCATTCGTTGGAGTCATCAATGTAAACAACGTGGGCGGCGTTTTCAATGTCGGAGACGTCCGTAAAATCGCTCCTACCAGCTATGCCAAGACCTTCGCAGGTGGAGGATCATTCAATTCTGGTACAAATTTGTCATTTAAAATTCCACGTAGCGTCGTCTACGTCAATGAACAATCCGATAATGATATCCCGCTTTTTGTAGAAGAAACGAATGATTACCGGGCAAAGGGACGAGATTTCGCATGAACTTTTTTGTCACGCAGCATATCGTAATCAACTCACTTAAGATCGATGGCATTACCAACTCCTCTGTGTGCCAGATCGGAAGTGCTGGTATCATCAAGCCATTATCCAAGCTTTACAACACAGGGGAATTCACAGAACCAGCACCACCAGCGGGTCCACTTCCTCAAGCTGTTTCTGAGGAGTTCGTTCCACTTGTCCCGTTGGTAGAGCCGTCACGCATTACCCCGCGCATGCCCTAGCGGCGTCGCTAATTACGCTTTATGCTAGCTGAAGAAGGATGGTCGTCATGTACATGGGACACGAAATGATGCAATATATTCAACAGTTACATGACTATATACAATCGCAAAACAAAAAGATCGAAAATATGAGGCAGATGCTTGAACAACTGCAACAAGATGTCAATGACCTCAAAGAAAGGCAGATTCCTTCGGTCATTAGAAATGAATACAAATTCGACTTGCTCAAAGTTGAACGCCTCGAAGGGACTCTCAATATCGGATTAAATCCAAAAGGCAATGATTCTGGAATCGGTGATTTCTCCATTAATCAGTCGATGGACATCCCTGATCCTCCCCAAACCAGCGCTCCTCTTTTTGACCGTGTACAAAATGAGATTTATCAATATTTGGAGGGCGATGCCTACCTCGTTCTCGAAAAAATTGAAACAGAGTGCAATTACCCACTTGACCAAAATTATCGAGCATTTATTTTAGATGACATTAAAAAGCAGATTGACCAACGCATCAAGCATTACTTAAACGAGCTTCCTGCTGATGAACTAGAACCGGAGCATCTCGACATTTTCGTGCAAACAATCGTCCAAAAAGTCAAACGCGATATTGATAAAACATGCGAAACATTTGTAAAAAATTTGCCTCGTGAGGTGAACGAACCATGATGAGGTATCAGGTGATAAACGAAGTCATTTGTGTGAAGCGCGTCTCCATCGAAGCTCTCTCCTCTGCCGCTTCTTTATTTATCGGAGACACCAAGACGGTAAACCTCCGATCGATTTATGAAACACCGCCTGAAAAAATGATTGTAGGTGCCACTATTCCCGTTGATACGGCAATTCCTGCTTCGTAAGGAAGTGGGACACCATGTATCGGAGAACCAGCCATGTCCACAAAGTAGATGTCCTCTCAGTAGATGGCTCATCGGTTCTGCAAATAGGTGATTCCCAGTGCCTAGATGCTGTTTCCAATATTTTGGCGGTCCAGCGTGAAAAGGCCATCTTTTACGAAAACGAATTTATGTTCGAGAATTACTCTGCCTACTCCATTCCTTTAATCGCACCTAGCCTGACTGAACCGATCTGCATCGATACGTTCCATGACTGTCCTTATATTTTTGTTCGAAATGTGAGCGTCCCTTTCATAGCTGCTGCCTCTGTTGTCCACATCGGTTCAAACGAGTCCATTTCATTAGAAACACGTGTGGTAAACATTCGCCACCTGTTCCGCGAAGAACCACATACTGGGGAGAGGAGATAGCCTGTGCCTTCTGTCATTGGAGCTGTCAATATCAATAACAATTCAGGTACTGTTAACTTCGGAGACACCCTCAACATATCGCCAAAAACCGCCGCCAAGACATTCTCCGGTTCAGGAGGCGGCAACACAGGTAACGTCGTAAATACGCTCAATGGTGTCAACGCAACCAATACTTTGGACCCCAATGTCGTCGATCAACCGATGTTTGGGAACATCTAATCCTTGCAGTGTTAATGTTATTTCATTGACACTGTTTTTATTTTGGCTGAAAAACGAAACAAAAAGGAGGCACGAGGCCCCCTGACTACAATATTTCAATATACCCTTCTGTCCCATGCACGCGAATTCGTTGTCCGTCTTTTATCAGTGTTGTTGCATTTTCCACGCCGACAACTGCTGGTAAGCCATATTCACGCGCGATAACTGCTCCATGGGTCATCAGTCCACCAACTTCGGTGACTAGGCCTTTTATGGATACAAACAATGGTGTCCATCCTGGGTCAGTAAAGGCGGTGACTAATATATCTCCATCTTCTAGGTCAGCATCTTCCATGTTTAAGATGACGCGTGCTCGCCCCTCTATGACACCGGTTGAAACAGGTAGACCTACAAGCGCATTGGCTGGCAGATTTTCTCGCTTGTACTCACCAACAATAATTTCACCATCAGACGTAATGACACGTGGGGGAGTCAGTTTTTCAAAAAACTTGTACTCGTCTTTTCGTTTGCTGATGATCTGATCATCCAATTTGTTTGTGCGTACGACCTCATGAAGTTCTTCAAAAGTGAGATAGTATATATCGTCTTTTTCATGAATGACCTTTGTTTGTACGAGTCGTTCGGCTTCTTTCAGTAAAGCCTGCTTATAAACGAAGTAGCGATTCATCATGCTGTATTTTGGATATTCTCGATAGCCGATGAAATTCCGGATGAGGTCGATCATTTGTTTGGTTTCTTTCGCTTTTTGTTCACCATCAGGTAATTGCTTCAATCGCTCTACTAACTCTTGCTCTTTTTCCAAAGCTTCCTGTCGTCCTTGCTCGAATTTCCGCTTGCCAGCATTCGGCTCAAAGTTTTTGATGTTCCCTAGAATCATGGGGACAAGCATGATTGGTTTTTCACTCCAACGGGTTTTCGTTATATCGATTTCTCCGGAACATCGCATCCCGTATTTCGTGAGATACGCATAGATTGCGTCTCGCGTCTCCTGTCCACCTTCAAAGTGAACCAGTTCATTTAAAAAGTTATCATCTTTTACATGCTGTAAAAAATCAATGACTTCTGGATAAGGACGAACGACATCCGCAACATCCATGAGCGCCAGACCCATTTCCGAAGTAATATTATTTGACACAGATTGAGAAAGCGTGTCTGCTACGTTTTTTTCCCCTAACCACATGTTCATGTTTTCATTGATCCATTTTGAAGCATTCATAGCAGCCGTAATCACACCTATGTTTTGTGGATCAAATATAATCTTCTTTAATTGCTGGATGTCTTCTCGAATAAAATCAAATAAATCCGGTCCTGATTTCGTTTGGATGTTATGCTTTACCTCTTCGATCGATCTTTGACTGCGCTTAATCAAATCAGAAACAATTGCCGGATCATTTTCGAATTGTTCTTGAAAACCAAAAGCCGACATGCCTTTATTGCATTTACCGGGATTCTGTTCATTTTTATCATTAGGAGAAGATTGTATAAAACCGCCTCGCTCTAGGACGGTCATCAGTGCGTCTTTGATAAGCGGATCGGATTGTCCCAGGGTATCTAATATGGTTTGTCTGCTGTCAGGTGAAGCCAACATTTTTGTAACATCAACAAATAACCTTCCCCCCGCTTTGCTCATGGGTGCGGGAGTCATTAACAGGAAAAAAGACAGTCCCAATGGTTTCATAGGGTCGGTCATCATTTGTTGATGGCCAACAGATACATAAACGTGATTTTCTTGATCATTCGCTTCAGGGATGGGATATAAAGTCGTGATTGGCCGGCTCTGGACAATATAAAAGGTGTCCTCAACCAAGCACCATTCGATATCTTGTGGGGAATCAAAATAAGCTTCGATCTGTCTTCCAATGCGTGCCAGTTGTAAAATTTGTTCATCTGCAAGTGTTTGCGTCTTTTGCTGATCGGGATCGATCTGCTGCGTCTCTGTTCCGCCTTCTTTTCGTCCATGGATAGCCAAATGTTTGGTTGCTATCCTCTTCTCGACGATTTCTTCTTCCAGCACTTTATAACAATCAGCAGATACCAGGCCAGAGACCAGTGCCTCTCCAAGCCCAAAACTGGCATCGATGGATAGCAACTTCCGGTTGGATGTAATGGGATCAGCGGTAAATAAAATCCCGGAAGCCTGTGGGAAAACCATCCTTTGAACGATAACGGATAAATAAACGTGACTATGGTCAAATCCATTTTGCATACGGTAGATGACCGCTCGATCTGTAAAGAGGGAAGCCCAGCATTTGCTGATGTGCTGCAAGATTGCTTCTTTTCCGATGATATTTAAATAGGTGTCTTGTTGACCTGCAAAAGAGGCATGTGGTAAATCTTCAGCAGTCGCACTTGAACGCACTGCATAAGCATGCTCCTCTCCAAACCGAGAGAGATAGTGAGTAACGGCTTTCACAACATCGGAAGGAATCTCTGCATCCATAATGATTTGTCGAATCTTCCTGCTGATTTCTCCAATTTGTTCTCGGTCTTGTACTTTTAGCATGGTGAGTCGATCCAACAAAGCATGATACACTTCGTTTTGTTCGACGGCCTTTTGATATCCCACTGTCGTCACACAAAACCCTTCTGGCACGTGTATTCCTTGTATTTTTGACAGTTCCCCTAAATGTAATCCTTTTCCGCCAACGAGATAAAGCTGCGTTTTTTCCATTTCCTGAAAACCGAGAACCAAAGAACTCATTTCAATATCTCCCCTATCCATTAAATTGAGAAAAAACATTTGACAAGAGTTCACCAGCATGGTACGATTAAAGTGTAGGATGCAATAACTTTGACTATATTGACAAAATCAGTCGTGATCTGATTATATCATCGCGTCTGTTACTGTGCAATAAAAAGAACCTGGTAGGAAGATCCAGGTTCTTTTTTCATTTTCCACTGCTACCTGCTTTTACAAGCTCGCCTTAAATGTGGTTTTTCGTTCGTTCGCAGCCCTGCCACGCATCAAATAAATTTCTAACACCCCGTCCTGATACTGAGCCCTCATCCCTTTTGAACTGACGGAAACCGGAAGAGCCAGCTTTCGATAAAAGGGGCCGTAGCTTCTCTCCCCTTGTGTACGAAGCCCCTTGTGCTCGCTTTCCTTGATAATCCCCTTAACCTCCAACCAACGTTGGTCGAAGAGGGTAATCTCCAGACTATCGCGATCGAAGCCCGGCAGTTCACAGGAAACAATGACCATTTCCTCTGATTGGAAGATATCCGAGACTGGGGAAAAATGCGAATCGTCTACCTGCACGAAACGCATCGGTTTTTCCTTCGTCTTTTTTTTCCCCTTTTTCACGGGTGGTACAGTTGGCGTGGCTGCGGCAGCCGTCTTTTGTGCTGCTTGCTTATTGAGCGTCGCGATATTCTCCCAAAAATTTGTATCCAGCACCTGTCCCATCTGGCTCAATGCTTTCCATGGATGATCTGGGTCAAAACCGAGCTTGGACAAACTTTCGGATGCTTTTTGCAACTGCTTCATGGTCTCTTGCAGATTTTTCATAACATACGCACTCCCCTTCCCAGCAGAGGCAAGACTGTCTATGTACGATAGAATATGTGCTTTTGCCTGGGGGGTGTGCTCAAGATCATCCAGTTTGCCCGATGTCAGCACTATCTGTCGCCGGTGCAGGCGGGGCCAAAATATCTGGTGGCGGCATATTACTATCCGTCGGCGCAGGATTGGTTTCGCCCCCATTGCCATCTGGTATAGTCGGCGGTGTCACAGGCTCCTGGGTTGGTTCTGGAGCAGGTTTTGATGGTGTCGTTGGTTTTTGTGTTTTTGACTGCTCTTTTGTACTTGTTGTGGGCTTGGGCTTCGGAGCCTGCGTTCTCTTCTCCGCTTTCATTTCGACCTTGGCTACTTCTGCTACCGCTGCATCACTGAGCTGTTCGCTCGGTCCAGTTGCACCCACCTCTGTTTGCAGGGCAGTTCGAACCGCTTGCATGTTCTCCCTCGGCCACAAGGAATAAGGAGAGCTCCAGATCGCCCCATTATCCAAAGTAACCATGTTGCTTGACGAAAAGCTGGCAAAATCGAGTGCCAATCCTTTTATTTGGTCTGTCGACAGATCGGTTTTGATATGTTTGCCAACGGTATCCAGCACAGCTGTCAAACTCGTTAATCCATCCATAGACATGCTCTTTTCTGCTACAGCACGAATCACCTGTTGCTGTCTGCGGTTGCGATCGAAGTCGCTCGAGTTGTAAGAGTCTCCACGCCGGTCGATGCGATGACGGACGAAGCCGAGTGCCTGCTCTCCGTTCAATACTTGTTTCCCTTTTTTCAAATTGCGGTATACCCCTTGCTTGGGCAATTCGTATACGAGATCGCGATCTACGTCAACCGTAATTCCGCCCAGCTTGTCAATAACCGCTGTGAAACCTTCAAAGTCAAGCTGCACATAATGCTCGACCGAGATCCCCAGCATGTGATTCAACGTTTTTTTGAGCATCGTCATGCCATTTTCTGTGACAGGCTTCCCTTTGATTTCCGCATCTTTCCTGATATTTTCCCCTAAGGCAAATACTTCATTGACCTTGTGATAGCCTGGATATCCTGGGATTTGAACGCGGGTGTCACGGGGCAACGACACCATGCTCAGCTTTTGTATAACGGGATTGGCGACTGCGACAATCAGAACATCCGTGTTTAACATACCGATGTTTTTGCGCGTATCCACTCCAACGATGACAAAGGCGATTGATTTCTTTTGTTCATACGGCTTTTCTACTACAGGTTGATCCGGCAGCTTGTAAGGGTCAGCTGTTACGATCTCCAGCGTCTTGTCTACCTGGTTGAGGGCGAAGCCTGCTCCTACGGCCAACAAACAGAGGAATAAGCAACCCGCCAAGAGCAGATACATCCGCTTGCTTCGCTGGCCACGCTTGATCCGTTTACGCGGCTGTTTAGCAGGAGCTTGAGGCTTGTCATTCTTGGCTTGCACGTTCGGTTCACTCCTTTTTACTATCACTGGGTCCATAGTGCTTTGGGCTATTCATTTTTCAATATATTCTGGAAAACATTCGTCTCATTTTACCACAATCTTCCGGTAAATTGTAGAATCATGCCGATCCAACTCGATCGGTTTTCCCTCTGAGTTCTTGCACTTGCGAATCGAAACAGGTAGTCTAAAAATGAGGAAAATCAGATAGATGAATAAGGGAATCGGAGGGACTTGAGAGTGGAACACATACAGGTGCTGATCGCAGGTGGCGGCATCGCAGGGTTGTCCGCAGCAATATGGTGCCAACGATTAGGTCTTTCTTGTCTTCTTATCGAAAAAACGGATAGACTCGGCGGCCAACTGCATCACATTTACAGCGAGATTACCGACTTTCCGCCCCTTGTATATGACCAGGGAGCTGCCCTTGTAAAGGAACTGATCGCACATCCTTTCATCCAGCAGCAAAACATACGATTGAACGAAACCATTCTTTCCATTGATCAGGAAACGAAACAGGTGACCACTTCGAAATCCGTTTATCGTGCCGACTATTTACTCATCGCCACAGGAGTTGGCTGGAATGAAATACCGGCCTTAGCTGATTGTCCGAGCGTCCTGTCGCCTTGGTTTTCTACAACTGCCCAAGCGCATACCATCGCCGGGCAAGATATCGCCGTTATTGGCGGAGGAGATCGCGCATTAGAAAGTGCAGCAAATTTGAGTTCGCATGCCCGACAAGTCTATCTGTTGGTTCGGAGCAATCGTTGGCGTGCTCGTCCCGAATGGCAAAAGAAAATCACAGGCCTCCCCAACATCCAAGTCCTGTGGGAAACACAAGTCAGCGACTATAAGGAAGAAGAGGCACGGACTGTTCTGACACTCACCACTACGCGCGAAAACAACCCGCAGGCAATCATAGTGGATTGGATTCTGCCGCGAATTGGTGTTCATGGAAACACAGATGGTCTCGAAGGGTTGGACACGTTTGGCGATAAGTACTTGCAAACGGACTTGTATCAACGAGTCCACTCTCCATGGATATACGCAGTCGGAGACGTGAGCAACGGGGCTGCTTATGCGAGTTTGTCTCTGGCAGTTGGGCAAGCAATGAAGGCAGTCAAACATATTTCCTTGCAAATTCAAACTAACAGATCAATGAGCCTGTAGAAGGAGCGCTTTGCATGTACGCTTTTTACGACGATTTCGGCTTACCTGTCAAGCTAACCTTTTCCCCAGAAGAGTATCGTAACCACCAAGCAGGTCACGTGCTGATCTTCGCTTTTTATCAAGGAAAGCTGTTATTTACTCGCCATCGTACACGCGGTGTGGAGCTACCAGGGGGAAAGGTAGAAGCAGGAGAAAACAGCCTGTCTGCAGCAGTTCGTGAGGTCTTTGAAGAAACCGGGGCCATACTGGAAGGGATTGAGCGCATCGGACAGTACACCATCGACGACTCGATGCGAAAAGATATTTATATCGCCAAGGTAGCGCATTATACAAGCCAACCAAGCGGCTCAGACGTGCTTGCCACCATTGTGTTTGCGGATATCCCGCGAGATGTAAAAGGCAATCCGGAGTTTAGCCGCATTCTGCAAGATGATGTGTATCCGCTCGCACTCGAACGAGCTTTACGCCATCGCTTCGCTGAGTCCTAGCCATCATAAACAGGCTCGTCCCTGTCGCTCTCCGACATTGTATTCGGTGAGAATAACCGACAGAGACAGCCTGTTTATTGTTTTTCCTTTTCTTTTTTTCCCGACAATACACGCTTGACGAGCTCATTTGGATCAAAACCATACTTTTTAATGGCTCTCTCACGTTGTTCCTCATGTACCGTTTCTGGTTCAATTCCCAGTACCTCTGATATTTGCCGCCATGCTTTCGTTTCGCTATTTTTTGTACCCTGTCCTTGCTGCTCGACCTGCTTGGGCTTCAAGAAAAAGATCGCAACTACAGCGAAAACGAGCGATAACCCTGCAATTGATAAAAACATGACCGTCCGAGAAATTCCCAGCAACCAGGTAAAAATAGGTGGGCCGATCGCAACACCGATAAAACGGACTCCGCTATACAAAGAAGTAATCATGCCCCGCTCTGTTTTCTGTACGGCCCCAACGATCATGGAGTTCAAGCACGGTAAAATCATCCCCGTCCCCACGCTGCCGATGACCAAAATGCCTATTAGAACATAAGCCCCTTGGACAAAGCTGGCCAGAATATAAGACGTAGCCAGCAAAAACATGCCAATAATCACAAACAGACGCATCAGCTTCAGCTTCTTTTTAATGATAATCCCTGTCACATATGCCGCTATACTCATCACGAGCAAAGGAATCGCCAAAAAGAAGCCTTTGATGACACCATCAATCTTGTATTTTTCCTCCAATAAATCAGACAGGTAAAACAGTACACCAAACAACGTGAACAAGCAGATGCTCCCTATAAAAAACGCGGGGACAAGCCATTTTCCATGCTGCTTGAACACTTGCGCGATTGAATGCATGTACTGCTTGACGGGGAGCGGCTTCTTCTCCTGTTTCTTTTCCTTGGTCAGAAATAAAAACATCAGGAGGACGACACCGCAAATAATCGGAAACGCTAGGAAGACCATGTACCAAGAGATGAGAGCAAGCAAGGAGCCAAAAATCGGACTTAATACTTTTCCCATCCCATTTGATGTCTCCAAGAGCCCCAATGCCCTACTCTCCGAGGCGCCATCGAACAAATCCCCTACCAACGCCATCGCGATAGGGGCTGTCCCAGCGGCTCCGATCCCCTGCAACACACGCCCTCCCATGATAGCCATGTAAGGTTGATCCAGCCACAGCGCGGCAAGCCCTGCGAGTAAACCACCCAGACCATACAGGGCAAGCGAGATGATGATGACAATTTTTCTCCCGAATCGATCCGACAAATAGCCGGCAAAAGGGATAACAATACCTGCTGCAATCGAAAAAGCGGTGATCAATAAGCTCGACTGTAAGGAGGTGAGCTTCATTTCCGTTTTCATGGTAGGCAGTACAGGGATCAGCATCGAGTTGCCCAGCACCATAACTAATGGAACCCCGACAAGCCCAATCAGGTTTTTCGCATTTTGTGCCATACGAAACTCCTTATCCTACGCATAAGCGCTTCCGTCCCAGCGCAACGCGTTCATAATCTCCCAGTCAGGTTCAACGCCTATTCCCACGCCAGCAGGAAGAGTCACTTCGCCGTTTCTGGGTCGCAGCGGAAATAATTGTGTAAACGGGTTCTCCATGACGTCCCATTCGACTGGCTCAATGGGATGGCTATCCATCTTGGTCCATGCCAGCAAGCAAGCTTGTGCAAATAACGTATACAATCTTGCCAGCGAGCCATCAAAGGAATGCGGAGACACGCGATAACCAAACTGACGGGCCATTTGCAAATGCGTTCGATAATCGTCAATGCCCCCCGTATGCATCAGGTCAGGCTGTGCAATATCAATGGCTCCCCCCTCATACAAGGGCAAAAACTGTGCGCAACGGATCAAGTTTTCTCCGCCAGCAAGCGGGATGGATAATGATGAACGAAGCTTGATATATTCTTTTGCACGATCCATAGGCATCGGCTCCTCCAGCCAAAGCCAATTGCCATGTCGGGAGAAAAGCCGCTCCCACTTCCTTGCAGTCGCACAGTCGTAGCTCTGATTGGCATCTACTGCTACTAGAATTTCTTCGGGAAGCAAATTCATCAGTTTTTCGATGTGCGTCTGATCCTCAAGAACAGAGCGTCCGCCAATCTTTACCTTCACCATCTTGAAGCCATCGTCGACTTGCTGGCTGACTTGCTTCCATGACTGTTGCATCCAGTCTTCCGTTTCCCGGTAGGATTGGAGGGAGGCATATACCGGGATGCCAGAATGAATCTGGCCTCCCCACAGTTGGCACACAGATAGCCCCGCCACTTTCGCCAAAATTTCCGTAAGTGCCATACTGACACCTGAAGCCGATCGCTGATGCCACTTTCCTATGACATCGACAATCGCTACTCTGTTATCCACCTGCTTACCCAGCAAGTACGGAATAATGCGCTCACAAAAGCCCTTGTGCAGCGTTGGCAGCCAATCGATAATTTCTCCCCAGCCATCTACTCCAGACCGTGTGATAATCCGAATGAGATAACTAGTACGATAACGCTTGTACCCATTCGCATCACCGTAAGCTTGCGATAGACGATGAAGCAGCGGATACGTTTCCACGCGCTCAATTTGCAGGTCTGAAATCTCTACCTGGTCATGAGTAGTCATCTATGCCCTCTCGTTCGGCTTGCTCTCCCTCATAATCGTCATAGGAGAGGAAGTTGCCCTTCCCTTCTCCCTTTCTCATGTACTCCTCATACGTCCCGCTTCTCATAAAATGCACACTGTCCGGTCCGTGATAGCCTTCAATATCGGTGTAACCGATCTCCTCTACGGCTTCAACAAAGCCATCCGGCTCATTGCTCTCGATATACATTTCTTCGTAATCTGTCTTGTCAGGTTCCTGGTACGAAAAAGGAGTGCTGGATGTCCCCCATGCCTCGACAATTTGCCAAGCATCCTCACCGTCGAATCCGTTCTGTCCTTCTTTTTCATCCAAAGACGTTCGTCCGAAGGGTGGCTGCAAAAACTCCTCTTCAATCGGACGCGACTCATTGATTATCGGCGCTGGTGCGTGCTCCTTGCACGTTTGTGCCTGAGGCAATGCTTCCAGTCGCTCCACAGGTATTTGCTCTCCACAGACCGTACAGAGGCCGTAGGTGCCTTCCTCCATACGCAGTAGCGCCTGATCAATCTCTTTTAATGTCTCACGATCGAGACTATCAAGAGCCAAATCTTTTTCCCGTTCAAACATCTCACTGCCGATATCTGCCGGATGATTATCGTACATGGCAAACTCCTGCAAAGAGGTTGTCATCGGTTCTCTCATGCCATAATGGTCCTGTACGCGGTCTTCCAGTTCTTTCTTCTGTTCCAGCAGCTTTTCCCGGAAGCTGGCCACCATCTTTTGGTCCACGCTGTACACCACCTTTGTTTGGTTTCCTCAACAGGTAGTATGTCTTGGTCCCGAAGGAAATATGACCAGCAAAAAACCTGCCACCCCCAAAGGGAATGACAGGTTGATCAACGTGTTTATTCTGTTACATGTGCGTAGTGTTGTTCTACGATATCAGCACAACGTACGCAGAGTGAAGCGTGCGACTCGCGAGTGCCAACATCTGGTTTTACTACGCGGCAACGCTCGCATTTTCCACCGTCTGCGGCAGAGACCACAGCAGCAATTCCTTCGAGTTGTACTGCCTCTGCCGGAGCAGAAGCGCTGTATACATCCACGTGAGCGACGATGAACAGGTCAGCCAGATCGTCCATTGCTGCCAATGTTTTCGCAACTTCTTCCGTTTGTGGGTACAGAGCCAGCTTCGC